>AP024676.1:3112407-3423648 GCA_025998955.1 Candidatus Roseilinea sp. | reverse complement strand
CAATCAGCGGCACGCCCCGCATCGAGAGGATGAGCACGCGGGCGCACTGATGATCGCCAAACTCGCGGCGGAAGACCTGCACGGCGGCGAAGAACAACGGGCCGGTGATGTACACCACGTTGATGTCGGGATGCGTGTTGTCAATCTGGTGCCCCCGCGCTTGCAACATCTTCACGTCCACTTCCTTGCGCGTCACCGAGACGTTGCTAGAGCGATAGATGTAGAACAGGGCGCTCAACGCGACGCCGATGATGATGGCCTGCGTCAGGTCGAGCAGCGCTGTGGCGAACATGGTGACGAAGAACAGCGCAATAGCGCTCTTGAAGCGGTGGCGGAACATCCAGCGGATCTCTTCCCACTCGTTCATCTTGATCGCCGTGGCCATGAGCATGCCGGCCAGCGCCGCCAGCGGCACGCGCGCCAGCACTGGTCCAAGGAACAGCGCACACAGCAGCAAGATCACGCCGTGCAGGATGCTGACCATGCGGGTCTGCCCGCCGCTGTTGATCGCCACGCTGGTACGGGCGATGGCCGCTGTAGCCGGCACGCCGCCGAACAGTGGGATGACCAGGTTGCCGATGCCCTGCGCGATCAGCTCCTGATCGCCGTCCATCTTCTTGCCGGTCGCTTTGCTGCCCACCGCGCCGCAGAGCAACGACTCGATCGCGCCCAGCGCAGCCACGCTGAGCGATGGCACGATGAGCGCCGGCACTTCCTGCAACAGCCCAGCGTCCAGCTGCAAGCGTTGGTCGAGGATGATGGTGCGCGGAATCTCGCCGATCACCGGTTCTTGCCAGCCCAACGCCAGGACGATGAGCGAGGCGACGATCAAACCGAGCAGCGAGCCGGGCACGCGCTTGCCGATGGACTTCGGCAGTAAGAAGATCATGGCGATCACGATACCGGCGGTCACCATCGTCTGCCAGTTGATCGGATAATCGAAGCGCAGGAAGCCGAGCAACTTGAGCATCGTGCTCTCCTCGCTCACGCCCAATGCGGTGAGTAGCGGCACCTGTGCCGGCTCGACCTTCGCGCCGAAGAAGTTGCCTAGTTGGCCGACGAAGATGATGATGGCGATGCCGCTGGTGAAGCCGGTGATCACCGGTCGCGGGATGAGCAGCACGGTCCGCCCCAACTTGAACAGGCCGATCAACAGGATGATCGCGCCAGCCATCACGCCTACCAACAGCAGTGCCTGTGAGCCATATTGGTTGGCCACGAGGATGAGCACAGCGGACATCGCGCCGGTGGGCCCGCTGATCTGGAACGGCGCGCCCGACAGGCCGCCGATCACGATGCCAGCAATGACGGCGGTGACCAGGCCGGCGGCCGGCGTGCTGCCGGAAGCGATGCCGAACGCCAGCGCCAACGGCAACGCCACCGCCGCCACCGTTAGCGCGGCCAGCAAGTCCTTCTGAAAGACAGCCAGGTTGTAACGATTGAACTCCTCACGCAACATGCGAACGAACGACGAGAGCAAAGGCATAGACAAGACCTCTTCTGCAGATCCCTGAGATGACTGATGAAGCGCGCGTATCGAACGTGTCATCCGGCTCGGCCGCGCGACTCATTCCTCAACTGGCGCAGCAGCGCCTGCCGATCCACCAATTGGTTGTTGAAGATCTTCTTGGCGACGTCCATCAGTTCGAAGATGGCCGGGTCGCGCACGGAGTAATACGTCGTCGTGCCTTCCTTACGCGCTTGGACGAGGTCGCTGACGCGCAGACGCGCCAGGTGTTGGGAGATGGTGGGTTGATCGGTGTTCAAACCCGCTTGTAGCTCGCCCACGCTCTTCTCCCCGGAGCGCAGTTGCTCGAGGATGGCCAGGCGCGCAGGATGAGCTAACGCCTTGAAAAACTCCGCTTTGAACTGGTGGATCGGTTGATTCATCGAATGCTGCTGTATTATATATGAATATTTATATATTCGAATATAACGGTTTCTTCCACCAACGCGCGCCTTGCACTTTTCAGCCGGCCGGCGCAGCGCTAGAATTCTTCGCATGAGCACCCTCGACCCGAAACGCACCGTCCAAGAATTGCAGGAGCTGCGCGCGTTGACCAGCGACCCCAACACCGGTGGCGCGATGCGCGTGGCCTGGACCGATACCTGGCTGAAAGCGCGCGACTGGCTGCGCGAGAAGGCCAGCAGCATGCCCCTGGAAATTCACAACGACGAAGCGGGCAATACCTGGTATACCCTGCCCGGCAAGAGCAAGAAAGCACTGCTGATCGGCGGGCACATGGACAGCGTGCCAAACGGTGGCTGGCTGGATGGCTGTCTGAACGTGCTTGCTGGCCTGGAAGTGCTACGCCGCATCAACGACCAATATCAGGGCAAGCCGCCGGTCACCGTGCGACTGGTGGACTGGGCAGATGAGGAAGGCGCGCGCTTTGGGCGCAGCTTGCTGGGTTCTAGCGCGTGTAGTGGGCACGCCACGCCCAACGAGGATCGCAATCGCACCGACAAAGACGGCATCCGACTCGAAGACGCCCTGCGGCGCTGTGGCGTGGACATTGACCAGATGGGCAAAAGCAAGAAAGAGCTGAAGAACGCTGCTGCTTACCTGGAGCTGCACATTGAGCAAGGGCCGGTGCTAGAGAGCCTCAAGCTCCCCTTGGGCGCCGTGCTGGGCACGTTTGGCGTCGAACGTCATGCCATCAAGTTCGTCGGCCAGGCGGCCCACTCCGGCAGCACGCCGATGGACAAGCGCCGCGACGCGCTCGCCGCCGCTGCCAAGCTTGCCCTGGAGATTCGTCCGATTGCCAACAAGTATGGCGGTGTGTGCACCGTTGGCAGTTGCATCACCAAGCCCGGCATCGTCACCGCCGTTGTTGGCGAGTGCGATATCACCCTCGATCAGCGCAACCTGAGCGCGAGCAAGCTGGCGCGCATGTACAACGACGCCGTCAAGGCCAGCAAGCGCTTTGCCAAAGAGGAAAAATGCGAGGTGAGCTGGAGCCGCATCTGGAACATTGAGCCTATCCTCTTCAACAAAGACCTGATCAAGATGTGCTACGAGAGCTGCGTCGAGATAGCGGGCAAGGCGCACAAACTGCCCAGCGGACCACTGCACGACGCGGCCGAGGTGGCGCGCGCCGGCGTGCCCACGGTCATGATGTTCGTGCAGAGCCTGCGCGGCATCTCGCACAACCCGATCGAAGACACCAAGCTGGAGCACGTCGAAATGAGCGTGCGCGCGCTGGACAAGCTGGCCGACAAAGCGATGGCGTGGATTCAGCGTGGTTGAACCGCGCACTCACACACAAGGCGGGATGAGAAAGTCGTCATGGACATCGGCATCATCGGCGTAGGACGTGTGGGCAGCGCGCTGGGCCGGCGCTGGGCGGAGCACGGCCACGCGATTCTCTTCGGCGCGCGTGACCCGAGCGGCGAGAAGGCGAAGGTTGCGCTGGCGCAATCACCCGGTGCACGCGTCGGCTCCCTGCGTGAGGCAGCTACCTTCGGCGAGGTCGTGTTGATCGCCGTGCCGGGCATCGCTGTGCTCGACGCCATTCACGCCTGCGGCAGCCTGCGTGGCAAGATCGTGATAGACGCCAACAACTGGTTCGGCGAACGGCCGCCCGGCGTGACGCGCTCACTGGCCGAGGCGATCGCTGACGCTGCCCCCGGCGCGCGCGTGGTCAAGGCCTTCAACATCACCGGCAGCGGCAACATGCTCGACCCGCGCTATGGCGAGCAAAACGCCGACATGCTGATCTGTGGCGACGATGCCGAGGCCAAATCGGTAGTCGGTGAGCTGGCGTCGAGCATCGGCTTCGACGTAGTGGATGCCGGCCCGCTCAGCGCAGCCATCGGCTTAGAGCACCTGGCGCAGTTGTGGGTGCACCTGGCCTACCGGCAGGGCATGGGGCCGAACATCGCCTGGAAGCTGCTCCGGCGCTGAGCGTGCTGTAACGCATCGCCACGCTAGGGATAGAGTCGGTTGAGCAGGCGCGGAAAGGGCGACGCCTCGCGCACGTGCTCGATGCCGCAGATCCAGGCCACCGTGCGCTCGACGCCCAGGCCGAAGCCGCTGTGCGGCACGCTGCCGTATTTACGCAGCTCGACATACCACTTGTAGGACTCCATCGGCAGGCCGTGCTCGCGGATGCGTCGTTCGAGCAGTGCGCCATCGCTGATGCGCTCGCTGCCGCCGATGATCTCGCCGTAGCCCTCGGGCGCGAGTAAGTCGGCGCTCTTGCAGACTTCCGGCCGGTTGGGGTAGGGCTCCATGTAGAACGCCTTCACCGCGCTGGGGAAGCCGGTGACGAACACCGGCTTGTCGTAGAGCTGCGTCAGCGCCGTCTCGTGCGGGCTGCCGAAATCCGTGCCCCACTCGATGCGCAGCAGGTCCGGGTCCTCGATGCCCTGCAGCGGCGTCCCGTCGTAAGCGGTGACGGTCTCGCCGGCCTTCATCCGCACGTGCATCTCCTGCAGCGTCCGCACGGCGTCATCATAGGTGATGCGCGGGAAGGGCGGCGCGACGCGCTGTAGCCGGCTGACGTCGCGGCCGAGCAGCTTGAGCTCGTTGGCGTTCTCGCGCAGGCAGGTCTGCACCACGTGGCTGACGAACTGTTCCTCGATCTCCAGGAGCTGCTCGAGGTCGCAGAAAGCGATTTCCGGCTCCACCATCCAGAACTCGGTCAGGTGGCGACGGGTCTTGCTCTTCTCGGCGCGGAAGGTCGGCCCGAAACAATACACCCGGCCGAAGGCAAAGATGTTGGCCTCGTTGTAGAGCTGACCGGTCTGCGCCAAATAAGCTTTCTCGTCGAAGTAGTCCACCTCGAACAGGTTCGTCGTGCCCTCCGCGGCGCTGGGGGTGAGGATGGGGGTGCTGACCTCGATGAAGCCGTGTTCGTCCAGCCAGGCGCGAATGGCGCGCATGACTGTGGCGCGCACGCGCAGCACCGCCCATTGTCGGGACGAGCGAATCCACAGGTGGCGGTGATCCATCAAAAATTCAACACCGTGTTCTTTGGGGCCGATGGGGTAATCCTCGGCGCGCTGGACGACCTCGAGCGATTGCACGTCCAGCTCATAGCCGCCCGGCACGCCTGGCGCGCGGGCATCGGCGCGGACGGCGCCGGTCACGATCAGGCTGCTTTCCTGCGGTAACTTGTCGGCAATGACAAAAATCTCGTCGCCAACATTCGGGCGAAAGACCACACACTGGCAGATGCCGGTGCCGTCGCGCACCTGAAGGAAGGCCAGCTTGCCCTTGCCGGTTTTGTTATAGAGCCAGCCGCGCAGCGTGACCACCTGGCCAACATGTTGCGCCAGCGCGGCGATGGAGACGATAGGCGCGTGCATGAGCGCGATTCTATACGCGCTTGCCGCCGGATTCACGCCTGCAGCAGGGGCGCACCCGTCAAGGGTGCGCCTACCATCCGACTCGACGCGCCTACCGATTCACACCACGCGGGCGATGCTACCGCGTGGGGTCTTGCGCACCTCGATCTGCGCGGGGAAGGCGTCTTTCAGCTCGTCAATGTGGGTGATGACGAAGATGCGCTCGAAATCGTCCTCGATGGCTTTGATCGCCTCGATCAATCGTTCGCGGCCCTGGGCGTCCTGCGTGCCAAAGCCCTCATCTATGAACAGCGTCTGCAGCCGGGCGTTGGCGCGGTGCGCCAGCAGCCGGCTGAGCGCAATGCGAATGGCGAAGTTCACCCGAAAGGCCTCGCCGCCGCTGAACATCTCGTAGGTGCGCTCGCCCAGCTCATCGCTGATGCGAATTTCGAGCGTCTCGCTGGTCTCGCCCTTCTGCGTCAGGCGCTGAGTCTCGAAGCGCACGTTCATCCGGCCGTTGGTCATGCGGCCCAGCAGCGCGTTGGCCGAGGCTTCCAGCTCCGGCAGCACGCTCTCGATGATCATGGCCGGCACGCCGTTCTTGCCGAAAGCGACACGCAGCTCCTCGAAGAGCGATTGTTGCTTCTTGCAGGCGGCCAGTTCAGCGCTCAGCCGGTCGCGCGTGCTGCGCATGGCCAGCGCCGACTGCACGCGCTGGTTGGCCTCGCCGACTTTGCGCTGCGCGCGGAAGTGGTCGTCGCGAGCGCGCTGCAATGCTGCGCTCACCTCCGGCGCGCGTTGCAGCTCACGCTCGCAAAGGGCGAGCGTCACCCGCAGCTCGTCCAGTGCTTGCGCTTCGTCAGCCTGTTGCTTCTGCAGCGCCGCCTCGCGCAAGTCGAGCGCCTCCAGCGCACGCTGCTCGCTTTCGACGGCGACCTCCGCCCGGTCGAGCTGTGCCTTGCGCTCGGCATAGAGGGCCAAGCGCGTCTGGATGTCCCGGCGCAGCCGGTCGTGCGCCGCGGCATCGTAACCCAATTCGGCGAGTTCCTGCGTCACCTGCGCCAACAGGCGATGCGCATCGGGCGCGTAGTCGCGCTGCTCCAGCCGCGTCACCAGCGCGTCCACCGCAGCCTGCGCTGCCGGCAGTTGCGCCTCGGCTTCCTGCGCGCGCGCGATGCGGTCGGTCAGCGCCGCGTGCTCGCGCTGCAGCGCCGGCAGGTTGCGTAGATCGCGTTCGAGCGATTCGATTTTCGCTTCGATCTCGGTGCGCCGGTCGGTGAGCTGCTTAACCAGCGTTTCGTTCGCCCGGTACGCGTCGCCGCGCTCCTTGCCGCGCGCCTTCCATTCCTCCAGCAGCCGCGCGCGGTCTTCCTCGGATAGCTCACGCCCACAGGTGGGGCAGATCGCGCCGACGCGGCTGAGCGCGTCAATCCGCGCCTTGAGGTCGTGCATCTCGCGGCGCAGCATTTCGTTCTGTGCCTTCGCCTCGCCCTGTCGCTCGCGCGCCTCGCTCAATTCGCGTTGGCGCTCGTCGCGCTCGCGCTGCGCCACTTCTAGATGGGCGAGCTGCTCGTTCACCTCACGCTGCTTCTCCTCCAGCAACTGGTCGGCGGCCAATTGCTGGAGCTCGCTCAACCGACGGCGCGCCTCGGCCAGCTCGCGTTCTAGCGCATGACGCGCGTCGGCGATCGCGCGCTCGGCGGCGTATTTGCGCTCGTTCAGCCCGGCCATGTTGGCCAGCTTGAGGTTGAGCGCCTCGTTCAGCGCGCGCGCCTGCTCCAATTCGGCAAAGCCGCGCTCGATTTCCTCGCGTCGGTGCAGGGCGCTTTGATACTGCTCGAGCAGCGCCAAATGTTGATCGCGCTCGGCGCGCAGCTTGTCGAGGTCGGCCTGCAAAGCGCGCAGACGCGCCTCGGCCTGCGCCTGCTGCGCGCGCAGCGCGCGGGCGCGCTCACGCTGGCGTTCGATCTCGGTCATCGCGGCCTCGGCCTGTTGCATCGCGCGTTCTGCGTCTTGCGCAGCGGCCCGTGCTTCATCGAGCGCGCGCTCGTATTCGGGCAGCCGGGCGATCTCGGCCTCAGCCTGGTTGAGTTCGGCCTTGAGCTTGAGCTGATCTTCTTCTAGCTTCGCCAGGCGATCCTTGGCGCGCGCCTCATACGCTTGCCAGATATCGAGATTGAGGATCTCGCTCAACACGGCCTTGCGCTGGGCCGGCGGCTTGAGCGTGAATTCATCGGCGCGGCCTTGCTTCAAATAGGCCGAGTTGATGAACGTCTCATAGGTGAGGTTGAGCGTGCGGATGATTTTGTCTTGCGTATCGGCGATGCGCGCTTCGGTCAGCGTGTTCCAGCCGTTGTCGGCGGTCTTCACCAGAAAGTCGAGCGTGCCGGTGGAAGCCGGCGCTTTGCCTCTGGCCGCCTTGCCGATCTTGCGCGTGCGCACGACTTGATACACGTGGCGGCCTTCGCTGAAGGTGAGGGCGACGCGCATCTCGGTCGTCCCTTGATGGATCAACTCGTCATCGCGCTTGGCACGGGCTTGGCCCCACAGCGCCCATGTGATCGCGTCGAGCAGCGTGCTCTTGCCGGCGCCGTTGTCACCCACCAGCACGACGACGTGCAACCCGCTGAAGTCCAGCGGCTCCGGGTCGCGGTAGGCCATGAAGTTCTTCAGCTCGAGCTTGAGGGGAATCATCGGGTCGCTTGCCGGGTCTCAGAGGTTAGGTGCTACGGTTTACGCTGCACGTCCTACGTCTTGCATCTTACGTCTTGTGTCTTTCGTCTTGCGTTCGGCGTCTCGGTCACACCAAGCGCCTGCCACTCGTAGTCCACGCGTCCATCGTCGTGTAGCGTGAGCCGGCCGATGCGTGGCGGCTCTTTGGACCGCGTCTCCGCCGACGACGCAATGGCGCCAGGGTTGAAATACAGCGCGCCGTCCAATTGCACGGCGCAGCTTAGATGCGAATGTCCGAACACCACGATCGTCGCTTCGGGCGGCTTCAAGCGTGCCAGCCGAGCGATCAACTTCTGGTTGATGCGCGCGAGCGAGTGTCGCCCACCGATGCCGGCGAATTTGTCGAGCACGGAGTGGGCGAAGCTGATGTGTCCATGCGTCATCCAGATGACATGCCGGCCTGCCCGCAATGTCACGCACAACGGCAGGTCTTGATCGTGCAGGCCGGTGCTGAACTGCCAGTGCAGATTGCCGCGCACAGCATAGGTCGGCGCGATCGTTTGCAGCGATGGAAGGATGTCCGGCGTCTCCAGATCCCCGGCATGCAGGATGATGTCGCTGCCGCGCAGCAGCTCGTATACTTGCGGCGGCATCTCGCTCAGCCGGTGCGGGATATGTGTGTCGGCCAGCACGCCGATGCGCCGGCAGCTGTTCAGCTCGATCACTGGAGGATGGAGCGCGTCACTCACGTTTCGACGCGCGATGTTACCATTCTCGACATATCATTCGTTTAATCGCAACCATGACGCAGCGCGACAACCCCTCGATCTTGCAGACCATCCTCGAACACAAGCGCCATGCCGAACTACCCCAGCGCAAACGCCAGATGCCGCTGGCCGAGATGCGTCGCCTGGCCGAAACGACCGATGCGCCGGCGCGCGACTTCGCAGCGGCGCTGCGCCGGGCAGATGGCCGAGTCGCCCTCATTGCCGAGATCAAGCGCGCTTCGCCCTCCAAAGGCGAGCTGGCGCGCGGCGAGTTCCAACCCGTGGCCCTGGCCCGCGCCTATGCAGCGAACGGCGCGTCGGCCGTCAGCGTACTAACCGACGAGCGCTTCTTCAAAGGATCGTTGGATCACCTACGCCAGGTGCGCGCTGCGACCGACCTACCGTTGCTGCGCAAGGATTTCATCCTCGACCCGTACCAGCTGTATGAGGCGCGCGCCGCCGGCGCAGATGCCGTACTGTTGATCGTCGCAGCGCTCGACGACACCGAGTTGTGCGACCTGTTCGCGTTGGCGTGCGAACTCGGCTTGACGCCGCTGGTCGAGGTGCATGACGAACACGAGACCGATCGCGCGCTGGCCACCGGCGCGCGCGTGATTGGCGTCAACAACCGCGACCTGCGCACATTCGTCACCGACATCGAGACCACGGCGCGTTGCGCAGCGCGTTTGGCGAACGGTCGCTCGAATTCAGACGGCTATACGCTCGTCTCGGAGAGCGGCATCTTCACTGCGAGTGACGTCGCGTGCGTCGCAGCGATGGGCGCGCACGCCGTCCTGGTCGGCGAGTCCATCATCACGTCGGATGACGTGGCAGCGCAGGTGCGAGCGTTATCGCAGGTGAGCAGGCAGGCTGCTATGCGCGGCGGCCTGCCTGCCTGAGGATCATTGCTTCTTCAGCAGGTCGCGGATCTCGGTGAGCAACTTCACGTCCGCGGGTGGTTCGGCCGGCGGCGGAGCCGGCTGCTTGTAGATCTTGTTCACCGCGCGCACCAGGAAGAAGATGGCGACGGCAATGACCAGGAAGTTGATGACGGTCTGGAGGAATTGCCCCCACGCGATCACCGGCGCGCCGGCTTCCTGTGCAGCCGCCAGCGAGGCATATTGTTTCCCATCGAGCGGGATGAACAGATCGGAGAAGTTGACGCCGCCCAAGATCAGGCCGATGGGCGGCATGACGATGTCGTTGACGAGCGAGTTCACGATCGCCCCAAACGCAGCGCCCATGATCAAACCGACGGCCAGATCCACGACGTTGCCGCGGGCGATGAACTCTCGAAATTCCTTCCACATGTGGGCTTTCTCCTCCTTGTTTCGATGCTGTTTACGAGTCCGCCGAATCGGCGCGTGTTATACCATCGTTAGGATGATTCGCGGGGTCAGACCATTTCGAGGGGTCTGGCCCTGCGCCCTCCCTCGTGTTCTATAATCTCGCGCCCACACCTTCACGCGGGTGTGCATCCCGGAACAAAAGGACGCGTCAATGAGAATCTCGTGCCTGCAGGAAAATCTCGCGCGCGGGTTGAACATCGTCAGCCGCGCCGTCGCTCCGCGCACGGCTACGTTGCCCGTGCTCACCCACGTCTTGCTCGCCACCGACAACGGGCGCTTGAAGATCGCAGCGACCAACTTAGAGTTGGGGATTAGTTGTTGGATCGGTGCGAAGGTGGAGGACGAGGGCGCGATCACCGTGCCGGCACGCACGTTCACCGACTTGGTTGCCCTGTTGCCCGCTGACAAGGTGGACCTCGACCTGAACATCCGCACGCAGACGCTGCGCGTGCGGAGCGGCCGCACGGATGCCAATCTCAAGGGCATTGACGCGCAGGAATTCCCGATCATCCCCACCTTCCACGATGACGCCGTGGCGTGCATTGAACCGGCCGTGCTGAAGAAGATGATCACGCAGGTGGTGTTTGCCGCAGCCACCGACGAGAGCCGCCCAACGCTGACCGGCGTGCTCACCAAGCTGGAAGGCGACAAGATCACCATGGCGGCGACGGATGGGTTTCGCCTGAGCGTGCGCTCCGACCGATTGAAGGAGCCCGTGGGCGAACCGCGCACGATCCTCATTCCGGCCAAGGCGCTGGTGGAAGTTGGGCGCGTCATGGGCAACCAGGAAGAGCCGGTGGCCATCAGCATCACGCCCTCGCACGGCCAGGTGCTCTTCCACATGAAGGACGTAGATGTGGTCGCACAGTTGATTGACCAGAAGTTCCCGGACTACGAGCCGATCATCCCGAAGCGCCACGACACGCGCACGATCGTGAATACCGCCGAGGTGCTGAAGGCGTGCCGACAAGCCAGTATCTTCGCGCGCGATTCGCTCGATACCGTGCGCGTGTTCATCAAGCCGGGCGAGGAACTCGAACCGGGCAAGGTCACCGTGGTCGCCCGCGCCGACGAGACCGGCGATAACCAAAGCGAGCTGGAGGGAACCGTCGTCGGCAACGAGATCGAGATCGGCTTCAACGTCAAGTACCTGATCGAAGCCTTCTCTGCAGTGGACACGCCGCAGGCGGCCATCGAGACCACGCAACCGCGCAGCCCGGCCGTCATCCGTGCCATCGGCGACGACCACTTCTTCCACCTGGTGATGCCGATGCACCTACCGAAGGCATGAGCTGTGGGCTATGAGCTGTGAGCTATGAGCTGAGTTGAAGTTTCGCTGCTGGCACGACTGCACTAGCTGATCTCCGCCGCGGCCATGGCTATCACCTACCTCACCGCAGAGCGCGTTCGCCGACTGTGCGACCCACGTTTGTTCCCGTTCGAGACCACCGCCGAGCTACCCTACACCGACGACATCTTCGGCCAGCCGCGTGCCGTGCACGCCATTGACTTCGGCGTGAGCATGACCGCTCCAGGCTACAACCTGTTCGTGGTGGGCCCGGAGGGCACGGGGCGCGCTACGGCCATCCGGCGCTACTTGGAGCGCACCGCGCCCAAGGCCGCGCAAGCCAGCGACTGGGCCTACGTCCACAACTTTGCCGAGCCGCGCAAGCCAATCGCCCTACGGCTGCGGGCCGGCCGAGCGACCCAGTTACGCGATTTGATGGAAGACGCCATCGCCCAAGTGCTGCAGAAGCTCCCGCTCGCTTTCGAGACCGACGAATACCGTGACGCCGCCGAGGCCATCGCAGCGCGGCTGCAACGGATTCAGAGCGAGGAGCTATCGCAGGTGCAATCCCAGGCGATGCAAGCCGGCTTTACGCTCACGCGCACGGCGTCCGGCCTGGCGATCGCCCCGGCCGATGACAACCGCTCTACCGAAGCCCAGGCGGGCCTGAACGACGCGCTGGACGACGCGCTCCGGCGCATCTACAACGCAGAACGCGAAGCACGCGCGGCGCTGGCCAACCTGGATGCACAGGTCGCACGTTCGATCATTGGCCCGCTGGTGGAGGACATCGCAAGCCGTCTGGCCGACCTGGCCGACGAAGCGCACCGCGCTGCGGTCGAGGACTATCTACGGGCTGCGCGCGACGATCTCATCGCGAATGTCACGCTGTTCAAGCCGGTGAACCGCGGCAGCGGCGAGACTACCCCGGCGGCGTTCCAGATGTTCCTGAATCGCTATCGCGTCAACGTGCTGGTGAACAACTGCGATACCTGCGGCGCACCGGTCTATGTGGAAGACTACCCCACCTATTTCAACCTCGTCGGCCGGCTGGATCGCGCATTGACCATCGCGAACGATCCCAATCTGACCAACGGAGTCAATCACATGATGCTGCGGCCGGGCGCATTGCACCGCGCCAATGGTGGCTATCTGATCGTGCGCGCGCGCGACATCCTTCGCCACGAGGATGCTTGGTTCGCGCTGAAGCGCTGCTTACTCAGAGGTTCTGTCACGATCGAGGAACCGAACGTGCAGACACAACTGATCACCACGCCAACGTTGGAGCCACAGCCTATCCCGCTGGACGTCAAGGTCATCTTGCTGGGCAACTCGACCGATTACTGGGCGGCCAGCCGCGATGAGGACTTCGGCGCGCTGTTCAAGGTCAAAGCCGAGTTCAGCACGCGCATGCCGCGCACGCCGGAGAACGAGCTGGCCTACGCGTATTTCCTGCGCAACCGCATGCAAGACGAGGACTTGATGGCGTTCGACCGGACGGGCGTTGCAGCGATGGTGGAGCACGGCTCACGCTACATCGAAGACCAGCGCAAGCTCACCACGCGCTTCAGCGAGATCGCCGACGTTGCACGCGAAGCGGCTTTCTGGGCCAAGCGCGCCGGCCGCGCCGCCGTGAGCGCCGAGGACGTGCGCACGGCGCTGCGCGAACGCCGCCAACGACTGAATCGCTATGAGGAAGACCAGCGGGAATACTTGTTGCAAGGCTTCTACTTCGTGCAGACCACCGGCGTCGCCGTTGGGCAGATCAACGCGCTGTCGGTGTTCGACCTGGTCGAGTACGAGTTCGCGCAGCCCAGCCGCATCACGGCGCGCAGCTATCTCACGCGCAGCGGCATCAGCGACATTGACCGCAACGTGAACTTCACCGACGCGACGCACAACAAAGGCCTCGCCATCGTAGACAGCTACCTCAGCGGCCTATATTCGATCGAACGGTCGCTCACGCTGTCGGCCAGTGTCACGTTCGAACAGAGCTACGGCAGCCACGAGGGAGACAGCGCATCGTGCGCGCTGCTGATTGCAATGCTGTCGGCAGTGACCGGTCTGCCCGTCCCGCAGCATTACGCGGTGACCGGCACGCTCGACCAGTTCGGCTTCGTTCGTCCCATCGGCGGGACGAATGCAAAGGTCGAGGGCTTCTTCGATGTGTGCCAGGCACGCGGCCTGGATGGCACGCACGGGGTGATCATCCCGGCGGCTAACGCCGAAGACCTGATGCTGCGCGAGGACGTCGTCGAGGCAGTGCGCGCCGGGCTGTTCAAGGTCATCGCCATCGAGCACGTGGACGATCTGATCGAGTTGATGTTCGGCATGCCGGCGGGCGTACGCGGCGCAGATGGACGCTTCCCGGAGGGCACGCTGCACGCACGCGTCGAGGCGATCCTGCGCGAGATGGACGAGAAGCTCGACGATCAGCGCAAAGGCGACCGGAGCGGCCGAAGTCGCGAGCCCGAAGCGCCGAAGTCCTCTGAACCAGAACCGGAAACGCCGCCTTCCCCACCCGAGCCGCCTGCCGATCCGGTCTCGCCGTCCTCGTAAAGCCGGCGATTCGCACAATTGCAGGGGCGACCGAGTCGTTCGCCCCATCTCTTGCTGGCACACATGAAGCCGCCGGCTCCACGCCTGCCTACATTACCTTGGTCACGTTCAGCCAGGCATCACCCATCTCGGCATTGGCCTTTTCGATGGCCTGCGGCGCGCCCATCACCACCACGCGGCCATGCGCGTTCACATCGTCCAGGATGTCGGCGAAGCGCACGAAGTCCTGCGGCGTGGTGCCGAGCACCTCTTCGCGAATGCGCTGGCGTGCTTCCTCGGTATCGCCGGCTAGGTAGCGCACCATCGAGGTAAAGCCTTTGGCATCGGGCAGCATGTAGTCGTCCATGTCGCCGATCACGCCGATGATCGTGCGCGTCACCTCGTCCTCACTGGGCGGATGCTGACGCAGAAAAGCGGCGGCGCCGTCGTAGTTGCGAAGCGTGCCGAGTAGGTTGGGGTCGCGATAGGAGAGGAAGGTGAATGCGCCGCTGCGCACGTCGAAGGTGCAGAAGCCACCGTAGGCGCCACCCTGCATGCGCACGCGCTCCCACAGATAGCCGGTGCGCAGGTAGTTCTGCACCGGCAGCCACGTCCCGCTCAACTTGTGGCCGAGCGCGTATAGATCCACGCCCTTGCCCACATAGTTCACCTGCGCCGGGATGGTCAGCCCTTCGTTGACCGTGTCGGCGCCATCGGGCCAATCGGAGGACTGATGATTGGTGAATGGTAATTGGCCGATGAAGTCGCGCAGCTTCGGTTGAAGCGCGTCCCAGTTCTTCGCGTCGAGCGTGACGTTGGCGACCATGCCCTGGCGCGTGATCAGCCGGTCGCGCACCCGAATCAGCCGGGCCAGCACCCCGTCCCAATCGCGCTCCACTTGTTCGGCCAGCCGGCGCAAGAAGAAGAGCTGGCTCACGCCGCCGATCTGCTCGGCAGCCCAGTCGGACCGGCTAAAAGCCGACCGCAGGCGAACGTTGACGAACGCATGGCCGTTGGGGACGAGGCTGCTCTCCATGCTGGCCTTGTTCTCCAACACGATCTGTTTGAAGCGTTCGCGGTTGTCGAGTCGGGCGTTCCGCAGCACGTCGCGCAGGATGTCGAGCAGGTCGTCGAACTGGGCGACGGTGCTCTTGGCGCGAAGGAAGAAGCGTCCGATGGCTTGGCGGCTCTCGCGCGAGATGGTGTTCAACGTGCTGGAGCTGATGCCGCCGGTCTTGCGCCCAATGCGCTGCAGTAGTTTGACGAAGTCCTCTCTGTCCGTGCCCATTTGCAGCAGGACGCGGCCCATCAGTGCGGCATAGGGCACATCTTCATCAGGCAAAGCGCGCAGATCGAAGCCAAGATCCAGGTAGACGATGCCGTTGGTGAAGAGATCGTGATACAGGACGGTCGCGCCATCGGCCTCCGTGAAGACCTCGATAGGGATTACTTTGTTCTTCCGATCCAGGTCGCTGAGCTTGAGCGACGGGATAGCGGCCAGCGCCTCAGGCGGGTCGGGCGTGAGCTGCATCGCCTTGAGCGTCTGAGTGTCGGCGAGGATGCGCTGAAGGTCGGCGTCGCTCATTTGCGCGCGCGCCGCATCCAGGCGAGCGCGCTCTTTGGCGGCCAGTTCCTGGCGTACGGTTGCGTCGGGGACCAGGATCACCGTAGTGCGGTGCGGGTTATCGAGGAAGTATTTTTGGATCAAGTCGGTGAAGACCGGTTCGCCGCGCCCTAGACGCTCCTTGATGGACTGCAGCGGCCGCTCGAAGGCCAACAGCGCAAACGGATCACCGCCGTAGAGCCAGGTCTGCAGCGCCAGGGTCATGAAGACGATGCCGCGCGGGAAGCTGCCGAAGTTGCTCTCGCGCAGGCGGAACTCGATGGTGTTGATCGAAGCCTCGACCTGGTCTGGCTCGAAGCCATCGCGGGCCAGTTGCGTCAGTGTGTCGAGCACCAGTTGCTCCAGCTTGTCGGCGTCGGCGGGGTTCATGCCCTTCAGGCCGACGGAGAAGGTGGACTGGCGCAGCTCGTCGTCATAGCCACTGTTGGTCAAGTTCTCGCCCAGGCCGCTGTCAATCAGCGCTTTGCGCAGGGGCGAGGCCGGCGTGCCCACCAGCATGTGCGAGAGGATGTTGAGGGCGAGCGCGGTCTCCGGGTCGCTCTCGTCGGTGAGCAGCCAGTTGATCGAGACCATGCCGCGCTTGGCCTGTGGCTCGTCGCCGGCGTCGTAGCGCTCGACGATACGCCGCGGCGCATCCCAGCGCGGCTGTAGGCCGATCTCCGGCTTTACCTCGATGCGGTCGAACGCGCTCAGCCACGTATCCAGGTAACGCAGCCGCTCCTCCGGATCGTCGTTGCCATAGAAGACAATGCGCGCATTAGAAGGATGGTAATACGTCTCGTGAAACTTTTTGAACTGCGCGTAGGTCAGGTCAGGGATGACGGACGGGTCCCCGCCGGAGTCGAACCCATAGACCGTGTCGGGGAAGAGCGTGTGCTGGATCGTTCGGGCGAGCACGTTGTCGGGTGATGAGTAGGCCCCCTTCATCTCGTTGAAGACGACGCCCTTGAATTGCAACGGCTGATTCGGATCTTCGAACTCGTAGTGCCAGCCTTCTTGCATGAGCGTCCACGGCGTGATGCGCGGATAGAACACGGCGTCGAGATACACGTCAATCAGGTTGTAGAGGTCTTTGACGTTCTGGCTGGCGACCGGATAGAGGGTGCGGTCGGGGTAGGTCAGCGCGTTCAGGAAAGTGTTGAGCGAGCCTTTGGCCAGCTCGATGAACGGCTCTTTGACCGGATACTTGCGCGAGCCGCACAACACGCTGTGCTCGAGGATGTGCGGCAGGCCGGTCGAATCCAGCGGCGGCGTAGCGAACGCGATGCCGAAGACTTTGTTCTCGTCGTCGTTGATCAGCGAAAGCAACTGCGCGCCGGTTTTGACGTGGCAATACAACTGCGCCTTGGTGTTGATCTCAGGAATCACCGCTTCACGAATCAGCTCAAAGCCATGGGTAACGCTCATGGTCGCGAGGATACCACTTGCGGTGAGGGAGGGGGATAGGGGTTTGACCCCGACCGGATACCGGATGGCCCTTCCGCGATTAGAATAGCAGGTGTGAGAGGCGGGCGAGGCGCCTGAGCACGATGGAGGAGCACCGTACGGTCAAGTCCCTCAACGAGCTGCTGAGCCTGATGGCTCCACGGAGCAGCGGCGCGGATCTAGCGCTCATCGAGCGCGCCTATCGGCTCGCCGAAGCCGCGCACATTGACCAGAAACGCTCGACCGGTGAGCCCTACATCCTGCATCCGCTGGCCGTCGCCGGCATCCTCGCCCAGACCAAGCTCGACCCGCCCACCATCGCGGCTGCGCTGCTGCACGATGTGGCCGAGGACACATCGGTCACCATAGATGACATCCGCACCCAGTTCGGCGATGAAATTGCCCGGCTGGTGGACGCCGTCACGAAGCTCAGCAAACGAGAGGGGATCAAACGCGAGTTCACCGCCGGAGAAAGCGCGCCTGACGACGAACAAGAGGCGCCGGAGACGTTCAACTACCGCACCGAGCGCGACGCCGAAAGCCTGCGCAAGATGATGCTGGGCTTGGCCGAGGACGTGCGCGTGGTGCTGATCAAGCTGGCCGACCGGCTGCACAACATGTATACGCTGGACGCGCTGCCGCCGGAGAAGCAGCGCCGCATCGCGCGTGAGACGCTGGACATCTACGCGCCGCTGGCCAACCGCCTGGGCATCTGGGAGTGGAAAACGCAGCTCGAAGACTTGGGCTTCCGCTACGCCGATCCCGAGCAGTATGCCTTCCTATCGCGCATGGTCGAAGCCGGCGCCGAGGAGCGCGAACGACGGGTGCGCCGCTACATCCTGGCGCTGCGCGACGCGCTGGCCGAGGCCGGCATCTACCACGTCGAAATCACCGGCCGCGCCAAGCAGATCTACAGCATCTGGCGCAAGATGCAGCGTAAGAACACCTCGTTCGACCAGATCAACGACACACAAGCCATCCGCGTCATCATCGAAGATGGCAGCGATGAAACGTCCGAGTCCGAGCCGCAGCCCAGCTTGCCGGTGGACGACGAGGGCGGCGAAGTGAACGTGGATGCGATCGTCAACGAGCTGCAGAAAGAGGCGCAGCAGGATCGCGCTGCGAAGAACCGCGAACGCAAGCTGGCGGAGCAAGCGCAATTGATGGCGCAGCCGGCCGTGCAGACCTGCTACATCGTGCTCGGCATCGTGCATCGCCTGTGGAAGCCCATCCCCGGTGAGTTCGACGACTACATCGCCGTGCCGAAGGACAACCGCTACCAAAGCCTGCACACCGCGGTGATCACCGAGGACGGCAAAACGCTGGAGGTGCAGATCCGCACGCGGGCGATGCACCGGGCCGCCGAGTACGGCGTGGCCGCGCACTGGCTCTACAAAGACGACGCTCAGATCAGCGGCGCATATCAAAAACACATCGAGCAACTGCGCGAGGCCATCAAGTCCATCGGCAGCGAGGCGGAGGACGCCGCGTCGTTCGTGGACGCGCTGAAGACCGACCAGTTCAAGGACACCGTCTTCTGCTTCACCCCCAAAGGCAAGCTGATCGAATTACCCGCCGGCTCCACCATCATTGACTTCGCCTACCGCATCCATACCGAGATCGGCGACCATTGCCGCGGCGCAAAGGTCAACGGGCGCATGGAGCCGCTGACCTACAAGCTCAAGAACGGCGACCAGGTCGAAGTGATCACCCGGCCGAATGCCCAGCCCAGCCGCGACTGGCTGCACGACCCGTCCTATATCGCGACCTCAGCGGCGCGCAACAAGGTGCGTCAGTGGTTCCGCAGGCAAGACCGCGCGCAAAACATCGCCGCCGGCCGCGAGATGATCGAGCGCGAACTCAAGCGCATGGGCGTATCGGACTGGATGAAGTTGGCCGACGTGTATCGCTTGTTCAAGGTAGAGCCAGGCAAGGAGGACGACTTCCTGGAGAAGGTGGGCTACGGCACGATCACGCTGATGAGCGTGTCATCGCGCGTGCTGGAGGAGGAGCGCCGCCGGCAGAAGCAGCGCGAGGAACGGCTGCCCGGCCTGGCCGGCCTGACCAACCTGATCCGACCCAAGCGCAACGGCAACACCCTGACAAAGGGCGGTCAGTTCATCGTCGCCGGCGTACACGGCATGTATTGCACGCCGGCGCAGTGCTGCAACCCGCTGCCCGGCGATGAGGTGATTGGCTACGTCACGCGCGGTCAAGGCGTCAAGGTGCACAGGCGCGACTGCAAGAACATCCTGAATGCCGAGCAAGAGCGCCTGATCGAGGTCGTCTACGTCGGCAATCCCGACGAGACGTATCCTGTGCAGTTCATGGTCACCGCTGCCGAGCGCACCGGCCTGTTGGCCGAGCTGACCCACGTACTGGCCGAGAACAAGATCAACATCACCGACGTGAGCATTGCCAAGCGCGACCTACAACACGGCGAAGTTCAAGTGTGGCTCAAGGCGGAGCTGGCCAGCGCCGATCAGGTCGCGCCGGTGATGAACAAGCTCAAGCAGGTCAGGAACGTCTTCGAGGTCAACCGCGTGTTCGGCGGGCGCGGCCGCTGAGATGTTCAGGTCAGCGCCTTCCCTTGCATGCGCCCGGGCACAGACAGGCCCAACGCGCGGAGCAGGGTGGGCGCGATGTCCATCAATTGCGCGCCCTCGACCTTGCGACCGTTGCCGGGACGGCGCGGGTCGCGCCAGATGAACAGCCCATTCTGCGCATGGTTGCAATCGTCCGGCCCGGTGTCGTTCTCGAAGGTGTGGATGCGGCCGTGGCCCAGCGAGCCGACCGAGCGCCACAACAAATCGCCGAAATACACGATGAGGTCCGGCGCGACGCCGTTGACCTGCTGGTAGATCTCCTGCGGTTTGAAGACGCGCGTGCCGATGGCCTCGCCGCGATGATTGGGGATGGCGGCGAGTTTCTCCGCCAATTCGTCGCGCACGGCCTCATACTCGGTGAGGGCAACTGCGCCTTCCGGCTCGCGGCCTTGCACGTTGAGGAAGACGCGCCCATAGTAGCCGCCGCTGCCCCAGGCCCGCGTGCGTGACCAGTCCACCGCGTCGCGCTCGATCAGTTTCTCCAGCGAGACGATCTCGCCCGGCTGCGGCCCTTCCTTCAGCACCAGATATCCTTCGCGCCACAGCCACTCGTTCAGGCAGATGCCGCCGTCCATGCGCTTCGCACCGTGGTCGGACACGACCAGCACGATGGCATCCTCAGGGATCATCTCTAGCCACGCGCCGATCTTGGCGTCCAGATAGACGTAGTAATCGTGAATGGCGCGCTCGTAGGGGTTGCCGGCTTGGTAACGCCAGTGGCGCGGGTCATGATAGCGCCAGAAGCCGTGATGGATTCGATCCACACCGATCTCCATCACCATGAAGAAGTCCCACGGCTCGCTCGTCAGCAGCGCGTCCACCACCTTGAAGCGCGCTTCGGTCATCGCGTAGATTTGCCGGAGCAGCCAAGCTTTGTCCTCGGTGCGGAACTCCTTGACGTCGAACGCGTAGTCCGGCGCGATGCGCAGCACCTCGTCTTTCAGGTGGGGCGGATAGGCGAACGGGCTGTGCCGGCCTGGCGTGAGAAAGTCCGAGATCAGACAGCCGTTGAGCGGCTTCACCGGAAAGGTCTGCGGAACGCCGATGACCACGCTGCGCTTGCCGGCCTCGGTCAGGTAATCCCATACGCGCTTCTCTTTGACGTGCTCCGCGTTCGCCGTGGTCATGCGCCCATAGGACGTGTCCGCGCGATTGCGAAAGCCGTAGATGCCGAGCACACCGGGATCGCGCGAAGAGAGCATCGAACTCCACGCCGGCACGGTGATCGCCGGGATGCACGACCGTAGCTCGCCCCATACGCCGCCGGCGGCCAGGCGCGATAGATTCGGCAAATCGTCGCGCCAGCGGTCGAACACCAGCTCGGGCGCGGCGCAGTCCAGCCCCACGACAAAGGCGCGCGGGGGCGCACGCCGGAAGAAGGATGGCAGCTTCACGCCGGCGAATTCTATATTCGCTCGACGGCGGTGGATATTCAAGGGTGCGTTCGCCAAACGGAGGCAGACGTATGAGCTAGGGCGCGCTCTGCCCCATTCGTGGCATATTGAGGCGCGAGAACGGAGTCCGCGCCCGACCATGCAAAATGTTGCCCCTGTGCACGAATGCACCCACATTAAATCCGCTTTAACACAACACGCCTATACTTCCCGCCGCATGGCTCATCGCCAACCCGACATCGTGCTGCTCGTGCTCGACACGCGCAGGGTAGATCGTTTCGCTTGCCTCGGCTACCCCACCCACACCTCGCCGAACCTCGACGCATTCGCCCGCGAATGCACGCGCTTCGAATGGGCTATCGCGCCCGCGCAATGGAGCATTCCGGCGCACGCCTCGCTCTTTACGGGCGAGTATCCGTCCGTCCACGGCATGTTCCAAACGACCAGCGTGCTCGCCGATGCGCTGCCCACGCTGGCCGAGCGCCTGCGTGACGGCGGCTATTTCACGGCCGCCTTTTGCAACAACCCGCTCGTCGGCGTGGTGAACAACGGACTGCGGCGCGGCTTCCAGAGCTTCCTCAACTACGTCGGCCTGATCACCACGCATCCCAATCAGGCCAGCCCGCAGTCCGGCCTCCTGGACAAATACCGGCAATGGTTCAAGCGTAAATTCGCCGAGTTCGTCTCCGGCGTGCAAGGCGTCGTCGCCAATTCCGAGCGGCTGACCGAGCTGTCGTTCACGCCGCTCTTCTTCCCGATCTGGCAGGCGGCGCTGAGCTTGAAGGGCAATTCGGCGCGTTCACTCAGCGACGCTGCCCGCCTGCTCATCCGACGCGAAGGGCTTTCGCCGCGCCAGCCGATCTTCTGCTTCATCAACCTGATGGACACGCACATGCCGTATCACGCGCCGCGCCGGCTGGTGGAGCGCTTTGCGCCGCAGTTCCTGCGCGATCGCGAGTTGCAGCGTTACCTGCGCCGCTTCAACAGCGACGCCTTCGGCTGGTTGGCGCCGCTGGAAGACGAGATCGCGCCGGCGCACAAAGCGCTGCTGGACGGCATGTATGACGCGCAGGCGGCCTGGCAAGATGAGATGGTCGGCGCGTTCTTCGACAAATTGCGCGCGAGCGGCGCACTCGACCGTGCGTTGTTCATCATCACGTCCGACCACGGCGAGCACCTGGGCGAACGGCAACTGGTCGGCCACACCATCTCGCTCTACAACGAGTTGATCCACGTGCCGCTGCTCGTGCGCGATCCGCGAGGCGAATTTGCACCCGGCGCGTGCGTGGATCGCTTTGTGTCGTCGCGGCGGCTGTTTCACACGACGCTCGCCGCTGCCGAACTCGCCTCTCCGGCGGAGCGCGCGCTTTCGCTGGTGAACGTCGGCGCGAACGACCCCGAACAGGGTGAAGCGTTCTCCGAGGCAGTCCTGCCGCTCAACGTGCAACACTTGCTCATGCGCCGCAAGCCGGAGCTGGCCCGCCAGCGCGGTGCGGATCGGCGGCGCATCGCCGTGTGCAGCGGGCGCTACAAGCTCATCCAAATTGGCACCGACGGCTTCGAGCTCTACGACCTGGTGCGCGACCCCGGTGAAACGGAGAACCTATGTAACAAACTGCCGTCGCAGGTCGAGTCGCTGCAGGAGCGGCTGCGCGCGTTCGCGCTGCAGCAATCAGGCCGCCAAGCTACCGAACAAGCTGTGACGAGCGACGACCCGCTCGTGCTGAACCGCTTGAGAGATTTGGGTTATCTGGAGTGAATGCGATGTATCCACCGGTTGGCCCTGTGTTGATCGAGATCGGACCGCTCTCGCTGCGATGGTATGGCGTGCTGATGGTGACGGCGTTCATCGTTGCGGCGGCGATTGCAGCGCGCTATGTGGAGCGCAAAGGGCAGAACAGCGGCAACGTATGGGATGGGCTGCTCTGGGTGTTGGTGGGCGCGGTGATCGGCGCGCGGCTGTACTATGTGTTCATCCAGTCCCCGCGCGGGCCGAACGGCATCGAGCGTTACCTGACCAACCCGCTCGAAATCCTCAACGTGATGGGAGGCGGGTTGCATATCTTCGGCGGGTTCATCGGCGGCGCGATCGCACTGCTGCTCTACACGCGCCGGCGGAACTTGCCGGCGGCGATCTACCTCGACGGCGCCGCCTTGGGCATGCCACTCGGCCAGGCCATCGCCCGGCTGGGCAACTTCATCAATCAGGAACTCTACGGGCCGCCGACGACGCTGCCGTGGGGCTTGCGCATTGACCCGCCCAATCGCATCCCGCCGTTCAACGACCTAACGCACTATCCGGAGAGCACGCGCTTTCACCCGCTGTTCCTCTATGAGGCGATCTGGAACCTGATGGGATTTGCACTGCTGAACACCATCTCGCGCCGGTTCGAGAAGCAACTGCGCGATGGCGATCTGATCCTCCTGTATGCCATCTGGTATCCGCTGGGGCGGTTTTTTTTGGAGTTCCTGCGCACCGACTCGTGGTTCTTCCCCGGCACGCCGTTCAACGTCGTGCACGTGTTGTCGTTCCTGGCGATCTGCGTCGCGGCGACGCTGCTGGTGTTGCGTCATCGCGCGCCGGCGAAGGTGGCATCCGCGCAGGCATAGCGCTGATGCTGCCCCACGAGGCTCATAGAGAGCCCATGGGCAGAAGCTTACCCAAGTTACACGGCAGACGGGAGCTTTTCAAAATGGGGGAACGCGGACTGGCCCGCAGCGGTATTCGCCTCAGTCGCGCTGGGATAATCCCAGCGCTGAGCATACGGGCAAGCCGCGCGCATCCCGTCCCTTCCAGCCCAGGCGTTTACGCCGGGGCGGGTCTCCGAGTCGCGGGCGACTGGGGCAAAGTGGCCTCCGTGGATTGATCCGCCGGTCGGCGAAAGGCGACTTTGCCTTGCGCGGCGCGCGATCTCGAATTGCCGTGTAACGCGGGTGAGATCACTTGGCCGTCGCTGCGCGCGCCCGGCGGGCATCCACGAACGACTTCACGCACAGGGCGAAGAAGGCGCCGCTGATCACGAACATCGCGACGTTTGACCAGAACGCGATGCCCAGTTCGCCACCGCTCGTCAGGCCGGGGATGATGCGCGCGAGCGGCGCCAGCGTTCCGAGCAAGCCGACGACCGACGCGATGTGCATGGCGGTCTTCTCGCTGCCCCGGCCGGCCCACCAGCCCAGGCCGGCCAGCACCAGACCGAACAACGCTGGGATGAGCGCGGTGAAGCTAGACGCGCCGCCCAGCACATACCCACCCAAGCCGACGACGATCAACGCGATACCGAAACCGATCGTTGTCCGAGACATTTTGCAATCACCTCCTGAATCTTGAGATGCCTTCCCTTGGTCGCCGCAAGCGCGAATTCGGCTGCGCTGCAGCGCCCAAGAACCACGAATGATGGCACGTTCACCTTCGCCGGCAGGCTGCATGCACAGGATGCAGTTGACGACGCAGCGGCTATGATACGCAGTAAGTTAAGTGTTGGGTTAACGTCTGGCGGATTTCACGCACCCTCCTATAATCTTGCGGCGTTCGAGGTTGATATACCCGCATGCCCCGGCTTCTCGCCTTCCTGAAACCGCATCGGAAGCTCGTCGTTGCCCTGATCCTCGTCAACTTCTTGTTGTCCGCCATGCTGATCGTCGCGCCCCTGGTCATCAAGGCCATTGTGGACGACGTGATCGGCGCGCAGCGGCTGGAACTCTTATTGCCTTACCTCGCCTTGTTGTTACTCGTCACCGGTGTGCGCGCAGCGGCGACCTATTTCTACTCCTATGGGCAGAACAAGCTCGGCCAACTCGTGATGACCGATGTGCGCGCGGCGCTGTATCGCAAGCTGCTCGTGCTTCCCTACAGCTTCTATGACAAAGAGCGAACCGGCCGGCTGATGAGTCGGGTGAGCAGCGACGTGGAGAGCACCCGCCTGTTCCTGTCGCAGATCTTGATCGAGTCGCTCAACCACGCGACGACCATCGTGCTGGCCACCATCGCCTTGTTTGAACAAAGCGTCGTCCTGGCGCTGCTGGCCGCGGGGCCGATGGTCGCTTCTGGCCTGGGCATGTATCTGGCCCACCGCCGTCTCAGCGAGCCATGGGCGCGGCAGCACGAACTCGTCGCCAAGATGTCGGCCACGCTGCAGGATAGCTTATCCGGTGTGAAGGTGGTCAAGGCATTCGCGCAAGAGGCCCAGGAGGAGCACAAGTTCATGGCGACTGTAGCCGATGTCCGCGCCGGCAGCGAACACATCAACGACTTGTGGAACAAGCGCTGGGCGGTGATCGGCAGCATCGGCCGCTTCATGCAACTGCTCATGATCGGGGTCGGTGGGTATATGGTCATGGGCGGCAGCTTGAGCTTGGGCGCGCTGGTCGCGGCGATCAGCCTGAGCATGCTGCTGCTCGGCGCAGTGAACGCACTCGGCACGCAGCTCAACGCCTTTAGCCAAACCGCGACGGCAGCGGTGCGCATCTTCGAGTTGCTCGACGAGCCGGTGGCGATCCGAAGCCCGGCGCAGCCGCAGCGCCTGAACGGCGAGTTGCGCGGCGAGATCGAATTTGAGCAGGTGAGCTTCAGCTATCCCACGTCGCGGGCGAACACGCTGCAGGACATCAACCTACGCATCCCCGCCGGCTCATCGCTCGCCGTCGTTGGCGCGACCGGCAGCGGCAAGAGCACACTGGTGCACCTGATCGGGCGCTTCTATGACCCTACCGCGGGCCGCGTGCGGGTGGACGGACACGATGTGCGGACGCTCGACCTTGCTGAGCTGCGCCGGCAGATCGGCATGGTTGCTCAGGATGCATTGTTGTTCTCGGCCACGATTGCAGAGAACATTGCGTTCGGCCGGCCGGATGCGCCACGCGAAGCGGTTGAGCGGGCAGCGAAACTGGCGCAGGCGCATGAATTCATCGTCAAGTTGCCGGAAGGCTATGACACTAAGATCGGCGAGCGCGGCATCGGGCTGTCCGGCGGGCAGCGCCAGCGCATCGCCATCGCACGCGCCATCCTCCTCGACCCGCGCATCTTGATCCTGGACGACGCGATGTCGGCGGTGGACGCCGAGACCGAGAAGCTGCTGCAGGCGGCCATCCGCGCGGTGATGCGCGGCCGGACGACCATCCTCATCGCCCATCGGCTGTCTACCGTGGAGCAGGCCGATCACATTATTGTGTTGCGCGAGGGCCGGATCGTCGAGCAAGGCACGCACGCCGAGCTCGTGCGCAGCAGCGGTTACTACCGCCACGTGCTGGAGATGCAACGCATGAGCGCCGCCGAGACGATGAGCGAGACGATCAACGTCAACCCACGCGCGATCGTCGGGAATGCCTTCGGATGATCCACGAAGGAACACAAAGAGGCATGCATCCATGGACGAACTGCTGTTGAAAGAAGAGGTCTACGCGATCAGCGGATGAACCCTCATGCTCAGGAGTCTGGTCAAATCCCTCCCACGCATTAGCCAGGACGAGCCGCCCTCGTCGCCGCCGCGCCGGACGTTGAGCCGGCTGTTCGGGTACCTGCGGCCCTATCGCGCCCGCATGCTGCTCACACTGAGCATCTACATCGTGTGTGTCACGCTCGGGCAGCTCTACCCTTTTGTTGACCGCAAGTTGATTGACGAGCACATCGCCATCAACAACCCGGATGGCTTTCTACCGCTGTTGCTGCTGGCGGTGGTGATGCATGCCCTCAACTGGGCCGGCGTGTATGTCCGGCTATACCTGATCCAGCGCATTAGCTGGGACATCCTAGTGGACCTGCGCCGGCAGCTCTTCCACCACGTCGCTGGCCTGTCGTTCAAGTTTCACGAAAACGAGCCGGTCGGCAAGACGATGACGCGCTTCATCGGCGACGCGAACACGCTGAACGACTTCCTCACCAACCAGGTGGCGAACGTGGTCAACGACGTGATGTCCGGCCTGATCGTGATCGTGCTGATGTTCGCCATCAACCCGACGCTCACCCTGATCGCCCTGTGCATGCTGCCGGTGCTCACCGTGATCGGCCTGTATATGCGCCCGCGGCTGTACGAAGGTTGGGAGCGCGTGCGCGAGAATATGACGCGCTTCAACATCTTTCTGGCCGAGAACATCGCCGGCATGCGCGTCATCCAAGCGTTCGTGCGCGAGCACGTCAACCTGGGTCAGTTCCAGGCCGCCAACCGGCGCGTGGTGACCGAGTGGATGAAGGTGATCGGGCTGCAATCGTGGTTCTCGCCGCTGGTGGAAATCACCCGCTCGGTGGCGCTGGTGATCGTGCTGTTCATCGCGGCCAATCGGCTCGGCGTCGGCGGCGAAGCGTTGACCGTGGGCACACTGGTCGCCTTCACGGCCTACATCAACAACCTATGGACGCCGATCAGCACGTTGACCAACATGTATGTGGTGCTGCAAGCGACGCTGGCTTCGGCGGACAAAGTGTTCCAGTTGCTGGATACCCCGGCGACCGTCACCGATGCGCCCAACGCGGTCACCTTGCCGCCTATCAAGGGGGAGATCGTCTTCGATCACGTGTACTTCGGCTACGACGGGTCGCGCAACGTCCTGGAGGATATTTGTCTGCGGATTGAGCCGGGGCAGTTGGTTGCGCTCGTCGGGCAAACCGGCTCCGGCAAGACGACGATGGCCAGCCTCGTGTGCCGCTTCTACGACGTGACCGGCGGGCGCATCACGGTGGACGGTTACGACGTGCGCGCGGTGACCCAGCAATCGCTCCGCTCGCAGATCGGCGTGGTGCTGCAGGAGCCGTTCATCTTCAGCGACACCATCGCGAACAACATCCGCTACGGCCGGCCGGACGCCTCGATGGACGAAGTGATCGCCGCAGCCAAGAAGGCGAACTGCCACGACTTCATCATGCGGCTGAGCGACGGCTACGAGACCGTGGCCCACGAGCGCGGCTCGCAGTTCTCCGTGGGGCAGCGCCAGTTGCTCTCGATCGCCCGCGCCATCTTGGCCGATCCGCGCGTGATCGTGCTCGACGAAGCGACCTCAGCGGTGGACACCGAGACCGAACGGCTGATCCAGGACGCGTTCGAGAAGCTGCTGGCAGCCGAGGATTCGCCGCACGGCCGGCGGACGGCCATCGTGATTGCGCACCGGCTCTCGACGATCCGAAAGGCCGATCAGATCGTGGTGCTCAAGCACGGGCGGATCGTCGAGGTGGGCAACCACGAAACGCTGGTGAACAAGCCGGATGGTTACTACGCCGCGCTGGTGCGGGCGCAGGCGAGCGGTCATTGAGTTTCTAGCGTCGTCGCCTCTTCATCCTCGAGGTCCAGTTGGGCCTTCAGGCTGGGCAGCGGGAACCGCGCATGGTCAACCAAATGTTCCAGGGTAACGACGAGTTCGGCGAGGACTTCCTGCCCGGCCTCCGCGTCGTTCTCGCGCGCAGCGACGCGCAACGCGATGATAAGATCGAGGACGTTGTTCGCTTCCTCTTCGATCTCGGCGAGGTGCGCGCCGTTCAAACGCGCGTCGCGAGTGATTTCAGCGCGTTGCAGCGCCTCACTCATTTCGTCTATTGCGAGGTTTTCGATCGTCCTTGTGCATCGCGCGTTTGCCCACCTTTGCAGGTTTACCGGATCTAGCCTATCTGACTAGACGCAGATGATGCTATGCCGTTCTGCTCGATCCACGCTACCAACCCCTGGCGATCCACCAGCACGCAGCCGGTCGCCTGGGCCAACTTGCGCGCGTCGGCGCGGAAGGCACGGTTGGTGATCACCATCGCCGCATCGCAGCCATGGCGCGCCCGGCAGTTGTTGGCGTGATTGATCGAGCCGGGCGAGAGCGGCTTATCGTAGCGAATGGCACAGACGGCATAGGAGGCGCCGTCTTTGACCGCGATCAACTCCAGTCCTACGTCAGTCATGGCTTCGTCGCGACTAGGGTGGGGCATGCGCACAACGTAGCCTTGTCTCTGCAACACGCCGGCCACGAAGCGGCGGAACTCCGCCTGCCGCATACGGTCCACGCCGAACAATGCCAGCGTCTCCTCGATGCGCTCGTTCCTCTGGCGCGCGTCGGCCTGGTCTTTGACAAACGCGACGGCGACGTAGCCGAGGAAGACGAACAGCGCCAGGATCGGCACGCTCAAGCAGAGCGACGCTGGGTTCGTGAGCGGATCGAAGCTGAGGTTCAGGCTCATCGTGAGAAGCTATGAGCTATGGGCTGTGAGCTCCGAGCTGTAAGTTGCGGGCTATGGGCTGTGAGCTCCGAGCCGTAGGCTATGCACTCGGCTCTGGACTCCGGCTTCTGACCTCTGACCTCTGACCTCTGACTTCTGAAATCCGACCTCTGAACCAACTTCAACGTGTAGCACATTAGGTTCGACGTATGCGCACGCAGCGCGAATCCGGCGCTTTCGGCCCAGCGCATCACCGTGCGCCAACCGACATATTCCGGCTCGATCCACTCTTCGCCGACGATGAGGACACCGTCCGGCTTGAGCACGCGCCGCGCTTCGCTCAGCGCGGCGCTGCGGTCGTGCAACATCGGCAGGACAGAGATCATCAGCACCGCGTCGAAGGTGTGCGCCTCGAACGGCAGTCGGGTGGCCGGCGCAACATGCACGACAACATTATCGAGGCCCTCCTGGCGCAGCCGGCGCCGCAAGGCCTCCACCATCGCCGGCTGCACATCTACCGCATGCACGCGGCGCACGTGTCGCGCCAGCGGCAACGTGAACGCGCCGTTGCCACAGCCCAGGTCCAGCACCACCCAGCCGGGCTGTGGAGCGAGGAAGCGAATGAGCTGCGACGGCGCGCGATAGGCCAGGCGTAGCGGGCTGAGCAACAGCGGCGCCAACGCAGGCGGCGTGATGAGCGTAGCACGGCGCGTGACCCAGCGCACGGCCAGCGCTGCGCCGGTGGCCATCCCGAGCGCAAAAAGCGCCGGGCGAACGATCCTTGCACGCACATCGTGGATTGTAACGGCGCATGAGGTGATTCACGCCGTCACTTGGCTACGACGGCGCAAGTCGCAACCTCCCGGCCTTTGCCCCAGCGTGCGCAGCATCTGCCAATGGCTCATGAACGCCTTGCGCCAGGTTGGATGGCTGTGATACCTAATCCCAAACTCCTCGCATGTGCGACGCACGATCGGCGCAAGCACCGGATAGTTCAGATGGCAAACGTGAGGCAACAGATGGTGCTCGATTTGATAGTTCAGCCCGCCGATATACCAGTTCAAGATGCGGTTGCGCGGCGCGAAGTTCACCGTCGTCTGCACTTCGTGGATGGCCCACTCGTTGGCGATATGTAACGGGTCGCCAGACGGTTCGGGGAAATCCGCCGCTTCCATGATGTGCGCCAGCTGGAACACCAACCCGGTCAGCAGCCCGACCGTGAGCACCACGACCACGAACCCGACCAATACCTGCCACCACGGGAAGACCCAGAGCGGTAGTCCGATCATGATCGTGAAGAAGAAAGCTTTACCGGCCCAGAACACCAGCTTATCGTTGCGACTCATCTTCGGATACACATGGTTTGCGTCGCTCTTGCCGGTGAAGATCATCAAAAAGTCGCGGATGATGAAGTCGAATCCGATGAAGCTGTAGATCAGCGGGAAGTACCAGTGCTGGAATCGGTGGATCGGCTTCCAAGCCTCATGCGGCGAAAGGCGCATTGTGCCGAACGTTTCGACGTCGTCATCGAGGCCGGCGATGTTGGTGTAGGTATGATGCCACACGTTGTGTTTGGTGCGCCAGCGAAACCCGCTGATGCCCAAGAATTCGGCGCTGAAGCTGAGCAGCTTGTTCACGTGCGGCCGGTTCGAGTAGGCGCCGTGGTTGGCGTCGTGCATGATGCTGAAGCCGATGCCGGCGATGCTGAACGCCCACACGACGCACAGCAGGAGATTCACCAGCGGCGGAAGGCCACCGAGCATGATCGCCAGGTAGATGATCAACCACCAGGCCAGCACCACGGCCGTCTTCGCGTACATCGCCGGCATGTCGCGCGCGGGCAGATTGTTCGCTTTCAGATAGTCGTTGACGCGTTGGTTCAGGGTTTGGCGAAAGCCACGCTGTTCGGTGAACGGGAGCGCTTTGACAGGACGTTCTTTGAGGATAGGCAAGCGGGTAAAGATCCTTCGTTCAGATTTACAGAGACCCTACCACTGAAGCATGAGTGCAATGTTAAGTTTCGTTGATCCCTGCGCCACGCTGCTGTGCGAAGGAGACGATTCACACGCTTCGCAACGCCTGTCCCAGGTCAGCGATCAAGTCCTCCGGGCTTTCCAGCCCGATGGACAATCGCACCATCTTCGGCGTGATGCCCATTGCCAGCCGGTCTTCGAGCGCGACGTCGGCATGGGTCATCGTATACGGATGCTCGGCCAGCGATTCGGTCCCGCCTAGGCTCACGGCGAGGTGGAAGAGCTTGAGTGCATTCAGGAAGCGAAAGGCCTCCGCTTCACCGTCGCTGCCTTCCATGGCGCGCACATTGAACGTGACCATGCTGCCGGTCGAAAGGCACTGTTTCTTAAAGATGTCATATCCGGCGTCGGAAGGCGCGAGTAACCCGGGGTAATACACGCGCTCCACCTTAGGATGTTGAGCGAGGAAGCGCGCGACGCGGCGCGCGCCGGCAGCTTGCGCTTCCATGCGCACCTTCAGCGTCTCTAACGATCGCAGCAGCAACCAGCTCGTGTGCGCGTCGGCCATCGTGCCGAGCATCAGCCGCATCCCCTTGACGCCCTCGATGAGGTCGGCCGGGCCCAGGCACGCGCCGGCGATCAAGTCGCTATGACCGCCGATGAATTTCGTCGCCGAATACAACACCAGGTCTGCACCCATCTGCAATGGATGTTGGAAGAGCGGCCCGAGGAAGGTATTGTCCACTGCGACACGCACGCGCCGGGTTGGCGTCGAAAGCAGCCTGGCGGCTGCGACGCATGCGCCGATGTCCACCAGCGCGTTGGTTGGGTTGGCCGGCGTCTCGACGAAGATCACGGCAACCCGCTCTGCAACCTCCGGCTGCGCCAGCGCCGTCTGAATGTCCTCCGCCCGGCCGCTCGCCCGAAAGCCCGCGTTCCCGATGCCAAAGCGCGGCAAAATGCGTTTGATCAGGTAGTCGGTGCCACCGTAGAGCGGCTCGCTGTGCACGATCACGTCGCCCGGGTTCAGCAGATAGAGCAGCGTGGTGGCGATCGCCGACATGCCGCTGCTGAAGACCGCGCAAGCCTCGGCGCGATCCCAAAGCGTCAGGCGGTCTTCCAGGATCTCCAGGTTGGGATTGTTCAGGCGGCTGTAGATCAGACCCATCGGCTCGGCGGCGCCGCGTGGACGCTCGCCCATGGCGATCTCAAAGAACGCCTTGCCCTCCTCTGCGCTGCGAAAGACGAACGTCGAGGTCTGAAAGATCGGCGGCTTGACCGCGCCTTCCGAGAGATGCGGATCGTAGCCGTAGCTCATCATCAAGCTCTCGGGGCTGAGCGGCCGGCCGTCGAGGGTCGGATAATCGTCTTGGATCATGCCGTCATGGTAGGCGCGCCGCGCGCCGTCGGCAAGCGACGACTGGCCGGTCACTCGGCCAGCGTGCGCTCGATCCACGCACCTGCGCGCAGCGCGCGTTCATCTTCACCGAACGGCACGATCACCTGGACGCCGACCGGCAGCCCGCCGAGCCACGCGAACGGCAGCGATAGCGCCGGCACGCCGGCAAATGCCGCCGGCGACGTGAGGTGCAAGATCGCCAAGCGCAGATTCTTGAGGCCGGATTCCAACTCGATCTCGACCGTGCCACGCGGCGGGGCCACGCATGGCGCCGTCGGCATCAGCAGGGCGTCGGCGTCGCGCAGCGCGCGATGGATCGCCGCGCGCATCTCCAACTGGCGCTGCTTGGCTTCCAAGTACTGCACTGCGCTGAACGCATAGCCGCGCATCAGCGCCTCGCGCACGTTGGGCGCAAACGTCTCCGGCTGCGTCTCCAAGGCGCGGCGATGCACCATCACCGACTCCGCACGTAAGGGCAGAAAAGCCTCGCCGGCGTCGCCGATGTCCAGCGCGACATCGGTAACGGTAGCGCCGGCTGCGCGCAGGCGCTCGACGAGCGTCTCGAACGCGGCGCGCACCTCCGGCGTCAGCGCACCCTCGAGGTAATCGCGTGGGACGACGAAGCGCGGCGCCCCACCTGCGAAGCCGTGCAGGTTTCCATCGCGGGCCGACAAGGCTGTGAACATCGCCGCTGCATCGGCCACCGTGCGCGTGATCGGCCCGGCGTGATCGCAGCTCGGGATCAGCGCCAGCGCGCCGTCGAGCGAAACCGTGCCATGCGATGGCTTGAAGCCCACCACGCCGCAGAACGACGCCGGCAGGCGGATCGAGCCGGCAGTGTCGGTGCCCAGCGAGCCGTAGCCGATGCCGACTGCCGTCGCGGCTGCCGAGCCGGATGACGACCCGCCTGCCTGCCGCGCCGGGTCGTGCGGGTTCTTCACGTCGCCGGTCCATGGGTTCTCCCCGTTCAACCCCAGCGCGATCTCCTGCAAGTTGGTCTTGGCTAGGATGATCGCGCCGGCCTCGCGCAACCGCGCCACGGCAACTGCCTCGTCGGGGTGAATCGGCGGCAACGGCGCGCGCGTGCCGGCGCGTGTGGGCATGCCGCGCACGTTGAACAGGTCTTTAACCGTCAACGGCACGCCGTGCAGCGAGCCGCGAATGCACCCTTCGCGCGCCTCGCGCTCGCGTGCGCGCGCTTCGTCCAGGGCGCGCTCGGCATCTAGGAAGGCAATCGCGTTGAGGTCGCGGAAATGGGCGATGCGCTCAATTGCCGCTTCGACGAGCGCGATGGGCGAGCAGTGGCCAGCGCGGACGGCGGCGGCGGCGGCGATGAGCGTTGAGGGTGTGGTCGTCATATCAGCTTTGCTGCGTGCATCTCTTCTTGCAGCGCGCGCAATCGCTTGTGGCGCAGTTGAAAATCGCTGAGGAACGCGCGCCAGACTTCTGTCTCGCTGAGTGTTTTGTAAATCTCCCGCGCTTGCTTGAGCAGCATGCAAGCTTCCTGATAGGCGCCTCGGTTGCGCAGTGCGACCAGCCGTTCCACCTCGTCCAGGTAGATCTTACGAGCTTCGTGCGGGTGTGTATTCGTGGCAGCTTGGGCGACGCGAATCGTCAGATCATCCGGTTGATCGGATTGCCATCTCGACAATCGCGTCTGCCGGGCTTTGGCGAATGTCTGGAGCGCAGTATCAATGTCGCTCTCATCCAGGTAGATCTCAGTGAGCAAGGCGTAATCACCTTTTCGTTCGATCTCTCGGATAAGGTGTAAGCGCAACTCATCCCAGGCGTTTTGCTTCTCAGCGACCTGTCGCACGCCCTGGTAGCCGGCGAGATGGGACCAAGTGCGAAAGCGGTGCAAGGCTCGCTCGAGCGCCGCTGGCCAGTTCTCCTGCTTCGCGTAGTAGGCGTACAGCCAATCATCGAGCTGAACGTTGTTCGATGCGTTCGCGTGCCGTTCGACCAGAGGGATGATTCGTTCGGCTTGGCCGTGCGCGACGAACAACTCGGCGATGCGCTGGACTTCGTAGCTATGAGCCTGTTCGGCCTCGGCAACCGCTTCGTCTATGCGCTCCAGCGAGAGCAAGCGCTTGATCAAGTCGTAGGTGCGTCCCGTTTCGCGGCAGATACAGATGAACGCCTCATCGTCCAGCGCATCGCCTTCGAGTTGGAGCAACAGATTGCCCAACGCTTCTCGCTGCCAATTCGAATGGGAACTCTCGCTGCTCCGTTTGCCGATCTCGTCTCGCACGCGTCCGGCGAGGCAAGCCTTCTCCTGTGGCTTGGCCTGGTCGAGAATCGCCTGCCAAGCTGCGTCGCCCAGGCCCACGCCGCCGTATTCGATGTCCGCCAGCACGGCTTTCATCAGCAGATCCAGGATGTGCCCGCGCAACGTATCGTCGGCACTGGCGGTCAAACATTGAGACAGTCCCTCGGTGCAGTCGTCAATCGTGTCGAACAGCGCGCCTTCTTCGTCTTCAATCATCTCGTCTGGGTGCGCCAGCACTGCGTCGAGCACGGCTTGAAAGACCGCAGCGGCCTGCGCAATCCGTCTTTCTTCAAGAAACCGGTCGCCGGCGCGCGTAAAGGTCTGCAGTTCGCGGGCGACGGCGCGTTGGTATCCCCATTCATAGCCCGCGCGGCTGAACGCGCGCTCGGCTTGGCGTTCGTAGGCGCGGACGAGTGCCTCGACGTCTTCCTCGGTTTGCGCATCGGCGACCACGGGGATCTCGATCAGATCCTCCAGCTCCGGCGCATGTTCCAGCATTTGCTCGATCAGTTCGATCAACTGCTCCTTGCTGCGCCGGTTGAGCACGCTGCGCGTATCTTCGACCTGCCGCACGTCCTCCGGGTGCTCGACGTATTCGATCATCACCGCCGCGACGTGCTTGCACGCGCTGCCGATCGGGCATGTGCACGACGAAGTGACGATCTTGCCATCGGCGATTTGGACAACGACGCGATACGGCTCCAGCTCCGAGCCTTGGCAATCCGCTTTGATCATCGCGCCCGCCTGTCGCAAGTTCGACACATGGCCATCGTGCGCATAGGATGCGCCGCGCGAAAAGCCCTTCTCGCCCACGTAGGCGCGGATCGCCTGAAGCGTGATTCTGCACGCTTCACTTTTCATGTTTCTCCCTCAGCTTGGCGCGCAGCCGCTCCGGCGTGACCGGCAGGTCGTTGATCCACACGCCGGTCGCATCGTGAATTGCTGCTACGACCGCCGGGGCGACGACCAGGAACGGCATCTCGGCCATGCCGCGGATGCCCAGCGCGCCGTGCGGGTCTGGATTCTCCACGATCACCGACTCGACTCGGTCAGGGATGTCGAGCACGGACGGGATGAGATAGGTGCTGAAGTGCGAAGACAGCACCTGCCCGTCGCGCGTGACGAAGTTTTCGAGGTTGGTCCAGCCGAGCGCCTGAACCACGCCGCCCTCGATCTGTCCGACGACCTGCTGCGGGTTGACGGCCCGGCCCACATCGTCGGCGCAGACGATGCGCCGCACGCGCACATGGCCGGTCTCCACGTCCACCTCGACCTCGGCGAATTGCGCGACGTAGCCGTAGGTGATGTTCGGGTCGCCCTGGCCGGTTGCTTCATCCATCGGCGTGGTGGGACGCGCGCGGTAGATATGATGTGCGATGGCCGGCCGCTCTTCATCGCGCCATTTGTTTAGGGCATCGGCGATTGCGCCCTGGATGGCATGCGCCGCCATGAAGGTCAGGCGCGAGGCCGACGCGCTACCGCTGCTGCCGCTGGTCGCCGTGTCGCTGAGCAACAGCTCGATCTTCTCAAACGGCAGCTTCAACATCTCGGCGGCGAGCTGAAGGAAGGCGGTGTGCGCGCCTTGGCCGCATTCGGCGCCGGCATGTCGCACCACCGCACGCTGGATGGCCGCGTCGCCATGCAGCTCCACCGTGGCTTCGCAGCGCTCTGGGAAGCCGAACGAGAAGCCGACGTTTTTGTGCCCACAGGCGAAGCCGCGCCCACGCCGGAGAAATTGAGAATTGAGAATTGAGAATTGAGAAGGAGGCACTTCTTCCTTTTCAATTTCAATCTGCGCAGCGCAGCGTGCGATCACGTCGGCGATGGTGCAACCTGGCGGGATGGGCGTGTTGTTGACGGTGAGGCTGCCGTCGCGCAGGGCGTTCTTCAGGCGCAGCGCGATCGGATCCATGCCCAGCTTCTCGGCCAGCTTGTTCATCTGCGTCTCGGCCACGAAGAGCGCCTGCGGCGCGCCGAAGCCGCGGAATGCGCCGCTTGGCACGTTGTTGGTGACCACGGCGCACGCATCCACCGCGACATTCGGGATTTCGTATGGCCCGACACAGGTCACCGTCGTGTTGCCCAGCACCTTGGTCGAGGTGTAGGCGTACGGGCCGGCGTCGGCGCGCACCTCGACTTGCGCGGCCAGCAGCCGGCCATCGCGCGTCGCGCCGAGCCTGGCATGGAACCACATGGGGTGGCGCTTGTGGTGGCCGATGATGCTCTCTTCGCGCGTCCAGACGATCTTCACCGGCCGGCGCAGCTTCCACGCCGCCAGCGCCAGCACGATCTGCACGCTCATATCTTCGCGCCCGCCGAATGCGCCGCCAATGGCCGGGTAGATCACCCGCACCTGATCGAGCGGCAGGTCCAGCGCGTGCGCGATCTGATGCTGGTCTTCGTGCGCCCACTGGCCGGCCACCTGAACGGTGACGCGGCCGGACTCGTCAATGTAAGCCAAGCCGGCTTCGGGTTGTAAATAGGCGTGCTCCTGCGCGCCGGTGGTGTAGGTGTCTTCGACGATGACGTCGCACTGCGCAAATGCGGCTGCAACATCACCCTTGCGGATGCGATAGCGCTTCATCACATTGCCGGGGTAATGGGGATGAATCTGCGGCGCATCGGGCTGCAGCGCGGCATGCAAGTCGGTCAGCGGCGGCAGGTCGTCGTATTCCACGCGGATCAGATCGCGCGCGCGTTCGGCGATGCGCTCAGTCTCGGCCACGATGAAAGCCAGCTTTTCGCCGACATGGCGGACGACGCCGTCGAACGGTTTTGCAGCCCGACTCCCGCCTGCCGACTTCCCATCTGGAAAGTCGGCAGGCGGGAGTTGTGTCTCAGCGCTTACCATGACCGGCGCATCGAAGAGCACCAGGCCGTATTCGTTGTTCGGCACGTCTGCGCCGGTGAAGATGGCGATGACGCCGGGTAGCGCCAGTGCTTCGCGCAGGTCAATAGATTTGACGCGCGCATGCGGCCGTCGCGCAAATAGCACCTTGGCGTGCGCCATGCCCGGTAGGGTGAGGTCGCCCGGGTAGAGCGCCTGGCCGGTGACTTTTGCGCGGGCGTCTATGCGCGGCAGAGAGAGGCCAACAGCCATGCGTCGGTCAGATGGCTTTGGGGAAGAGCCGCGCCACCTCGACGGCGAAGCCGGGCAACAGCGGCGAAGTGAGCGTGTCTTGCGGGAGGAAGACGGAGGCGGATTGCAACTGGCCGGCGTCGCGGCGATAGACCTCGAGCTGCTTCAAACGCCAATCGGCGATCCAGTATTCCAGCACGCCGCGCGACTCATGGAGCTTGAGTTTGAGCTTGCGGTCGCGATCTTCGTTCTGCCCACTATACGAAAGCACCTCGACCACGAGTTCAGGCGCGCCGGTCAGGTGGCCGGCTTCGTCCATCAGTCTGCTCAGGCGCTCGTTGCTCACCCAGACCACATCCGGCACTATGTTTTCTAGATCATCGAAGATAACACCCGGCGTCGGGCTTGCCTGCCCCAGGCCGCTTCGTCCAGACCAATCCTGCAAGGCAGCAAAGATAAGACCGGTCGTCTGTTCGTGGTGCCAGTGAGGTTGCCGGTACATGTAGAGTTCTCCGTCAATGATCTCGTAGCGCCTACCGTTATCCGGCAATAGCACAAGATCGGCGGTTGTCCACCGCGTGTGCGGCGCCGAGGTTGGCGGCGACGCGCTTTGTGTGGCCGGGGATGGGCTAACTGTAGTCATCGGCATTCACCTCACTCGCGTGGTCGCTCTATGTGCGGGGATGATAGCAGAACGTACGTTGGCAGAAGCACGGCAGCCCGACAGGGTTGCGGATCGTTGAGCCAACGCTTGGCTCAACGATTGATCCACCCGGCGCTTTGCGAGTAGGGACGTCCTGCTCGGCCAGCCGCACGACCGGCGTAGCGGCTGTGCAGAATATGGGGGATATAGTTCGCCGAACTACAGCGCCGCTATTGGTAGCGGTTCTCGAACCGCAGGCCGTGGCCGCGCACCGTGACGATGTACTCGTGGTCGGGGTCGCGCTCGGCGATGCGGTCACGCAGGCGACGCACCAGGGCGTCAATCGCCTGCTCGCTCACGCCGTAGGCGCTCTCGCCCTCCCACACGCGCTCGACGATTTCCTGGCGCGAGACCAGACCACCGTTCGCGTCCATGAGCAGCTCGAGCAGGCGATACTGTTGCAACGAGAGCGGCGGCTCGAGCTCCTGCTCGGCGATGTAGACGCGGCGGCTCTCCTTGTCAATGCGGATGCCGCGCACCACCGGGCGCATCGCCTTGCTGATCGGGCGGGCGTTGAGTGGCGCCGTCGCGTCGCTGCCCACGAAGGCGATCTTGACGCACAGCGCGATCTGGATCTCGTCGCCATCCTGAAGCAACTTGGGTTCCTTCACCTCTTTGCCGTTCAGGAACGTGCCGTTCTTACTGTTCAGATCGGTCAGCACGAATCCTTCCGGCGTGCGTTCGATCTTGGCGTGGCGACGCGACACCTGGCGCTCGGGCAACATCAGATCAGCGATGCCGATTTCGCGGCCGATTACCACGACGTCGCTATCCACCAGCCAGCGCTGACCGGCCAACTGGCCGCTTTCAATGATGAGCATGGGTGCGTCTTGGTTCATCGCGCTTCAATTCTATCAGCGTGTGCACCGGTCGCGCGTCTGCAGGTGCGCTGCCATCCACGCGCCAGCAATCAGACAGTCGTTGACGCGCCGGACGTCGCGCATGCTCGCTACCTGACGAGTGACGCGTTTTAGAATACGATTGCCCCACGTTGCGCTTCGCAGAGTAATCGAAGGATGAGCGACTAACGGTACAATGCGCGATATGCTCCAGCCCGGTACGGTCCTGCGCCGGCGTTATCGCATCGAAGCTGCCATCGGACAGGGCGGCATGGGCTCTGTCTACCTGGCCGAGGACCTTCGTCTCGAGGGTCGAAAGTGTGCGGTGAAAGCCGTGCGCATTGACCCCAACATCGAACCGGCTCTGATCGCCGAGTTGCAGCACCAGTTCTCGCGGGAAGCGAGCATCCTGGCCCGGCTCGACCACCCCAACCTGCCCAAGGTGTCGGATTACTTCAGCGAAGATGAGCTGGACTACATCGTCATGGACTACGTGGCGGGCAAGAACCTGAAGGAGTTGATGGACGAAGCGCGGCGCAACGGGCAATTCTTGGTCGAGGCCGAGGTGCTTTCCTGGGCGCGCCAGCTGTGCGACGCGCTGGAATATATGCACAGCCAGGATCCGCCGGTGCTCCATCGCGACATCAAGCCCAGCAACATCAAGCTCACGCCTACCGGGCTGGTCAAACTGGTGGACTTCGGCCTGGTCAAGTTGCTCTCGAAGGACATGTCGCAGACGATCACCGTGCTGCAAGGGCGCGGCACAGCGGCCTACACGCCCTTGGAGCAATATGGCGAGGACGACTCGCATACCGACACGCGCTCCGACATCTACGCGCTGGGCGCTACGCTCTACCACCTGCTCACCAACACGCCGCCGGCCGATGCGCGCCAGCGCTTCCTCAACCCAAGCGCGCTCGCACCGCCGCGCCAGCACAACCCGGCCATCAGCGAATCGGTGGAGCGCGCGCTGATCGCCGCGATCGCCATGCACCCGGATGACCGGCCGTCCAGCATCGCCGAATTCAGGGACATGCTGTTCAGCACCGAAGCTCTCTCGCGACCGACTGCCGCGAAGACGCCCAGCAAGCCTTCGATGCGTGACGTGCTGCACGAGAATCGCGTCTGGTTTCTCGTCGCGGGCATCGCGGTGCTGGCAGGGCTGATCGCTTCTCTCCTCGGCTGAGCGCAACTTTCGCTTAATCACCCATGAACCGTTCCCGCGTCTTGCTTGACTGCGACCCGGGCATTGACGACGCGCTGGCGATCTTGCTGGCGTGTGCCTCGCCGGAGATTGACCTCATCGGCGTCACTACCGTCGGCGGCAATGCGCTGGTGGAGTATGAGACGCGCAATGCGCTGGCCGTGTTGGAACTGGCCGGCGCATTGCATGTGCCGGTGGCGCAAGGATGCGCGCGTGGACTGATCAAGGACCTGATCCCCGCCACCGACACACATGGCTTGAGTGGCCTGGGCTATGCCGAGCTACCGATGCCGCGCGCTCAACCACTCGCTCGACACGCTGTGGACTTTCTCATCGAAACGCTGCTCGCTGCGCCGGGCGAGATCACGCTGGTGGCGACCGGCCCGCTGACCAATATCGCGCTGGCCGTGCGCCGCGAGCCGCGCATCGTCCCCGCCGTTCGGCGTTGCATCATCATGGGCGGCGCGTTCCGGCATGAGGGCAACATGCCTCTGCGTGGCGAATACAACGTATGGTGCGACCCACACGCCGCGCGCATCGTCTTCCACAGCGGCCTGCCGATCACCCTCGTCCCGCTGGATGTGACATACCGGTGCCTGTTCCGCGAGGCGGACATGCAGCACATCGCTTCTCAAGCTGATGCGCGCTCCCCGGTCGTCCGCTTCATCGCCGACGCGACGCGCTACTACATCGAGTATCACAAGACCGCCCAGAACATCGAAGGCTGCGCCATCAACGATGCGCTGGCCATGGCGCTGGTCTTCGCCCCCGACTTGGTGACTACAGAGGCGCTGTATGTGGACGTGGAGACGGGCGACGGGCCGGCGCACGCCGCCACCTGCGCCGACTTTTGGCGGCTGACCGGCCGGCCGCCGAACATGCGCGTCGCGCTGGACGTGGACGCCGAGCGATTTATGCGACTGTTCGTGGCGCGGATGATCGCGTTGGCCGATGGATTATTCCGCGCCTCTGCTCCTCCGCGGTAAAGTCGCCCGTCACTGAAACCGGCTCACGGCGAACAACGTGCGCAGCAGCTCGGCGCGCTCCTCCGGCGTCATCGGGCGAGGCTGCGATAGGTCCTCGATGAACGCCGTGCGCAGGTCGGCACCCAGGTAACGGTTGTCGTAGAACACGTGCCGATCCACCATTGTCGTCAGCGCCCCACGCGAGAAGGTCTGATCGCCGAAGAAGATGTTGCCGGTGCCCCAATGGATGAAGCCATCGGCGTTGACGTCGAAGCCTTGGACGTGATGGCCCTGGCTGCCGTTGACCACGACCGCGCCGGCATCGCGCAGTGCGGCAAAGTCGCGCCGCTGCTGAGGCGTGGACTGATAGAAGTAGTATTCCTCGTACTGCAACGTGGCGATCACGTTATAGCCCTCGGCCCTCAGTTGGCGAATGACCTCGATCTGGTAGGTCAGGTCTTTCGGATCGTTCGGGCTGCACGGCGCCGATCCGGGCAATCGCTCGGTGGCCCAATTCGCGCCGAAGTGGTTGCAGCCGATGAAGGCAATCCGATTGCCGTTCACCGTCATCGTCAACGGCTTCAGCGCATCGGCCAGGTCGCGCCCGCCGCCGAAGTAGCCCCAGCCTTCCTGCTCATACATCTCGAGCGTCGGGATCACGCGCTGGTAGCCGTAGTCCCACAGATGGTTGCCAGTCAGCTCGATCACATCCGCGCCCACGTAGCGCAACAGCTCGATGTAGCGTGGGTCGGAGCACATCACCACGCCGGAGCTGAACGACGGCGGCGGGCAGTTCTCCCAGAACGAGACCTCATTGCTGATATGGGTGATGTCGGCAGTGGTGAGCCAATCGCGGATCTTCTCGGCGGGATAGGTGATGCCTTTCTCCTCCATGCGCACGGCCGTCCCGCGCACCAGGGCCGTCACGCCGGTCATGGCGACGATGGCCATCTTGCTCAGGTCGCGGTTGTTGGCCGCCGGCACAGACGCGGCGATTTCGGCGACCAGCGCCGGGTCGCCTTGCGCGCGCACGCTCAGCGTGAGCGGATATGCGCGCATGTCGGCCTCGCGCTCAAACAAGTTAATGCCGTCCACGTGGAGCAGCTTCCAGCGTGCCTCCAGTCGGTCGAAGGGCACGACGGCGAACGAGGCGGGCCGGGCCACCCAGGTCGCTGAAATCACCTCTGCGGAGGGGACGACTTGAACGTTCGACGACTCCGCTGGCGGGCCGAGGAGCAGCGTCAAGGCGGCGCGCGTCTCCGGGTCGAGGAAGAGCGTCGGCGGCGTCTGCCCGTCGTCGGAGAGGACGGCCAGCGCATCCGGCTCGCCGCGCCAGAAACGCGCGAGGGCATCGAAGGCGATGCCGTCGGGCACGGTGGGGAACGGCGCAGCCACGGCTAGCGTGTGGGTGATGAGCGGGATGCCATCAGTGCCGACGCCAATGCGCACATCGCCGTCTTGGCCGTCGGTCAAAATCACCTGCCGTTGTGGCAACGCGGTGCGCTGCGCGAAGTCACCGATCTGCCGGGCGAGTGATTCGCGCCAGCCCGCCGGCAGCGCCGGGTCTATCCAGATCGTCTCGACCGGGATAGGCGTGGGCGTAGGTTCAGGGGTCGGCGTGGGCGTTGCGTGAAAGATGATGGTGATCTCCGGCGTCGGTTCGGGCTGAGGTTCGCTGCCGCAACCGGCCAGGATGAGCACAGCGCACGCGCAGCGGACGATGCGCTTGAGCATTCGGGCGTTCATCGAAGCGGCGATTGTAGACCGAGCGCAGCGCAGCACTCACAATTGCAGCTTGCGCTGCTTTCGGCGCACCGGTCGCGGGTAGGCGGCCTCGTAGTCGCTCACGTTGCCCACGAACCAGCGCACCTCGCCGTCATCTTCGATGGCCAAGATGTGCGTGGCCACGCGGTCGAGGAACCAACGGTCGTGGCTGATGATCAGCGCGCAACCGGCGAACTCCTCGATGGCGTCCTCCAGCGCGCGCAGCGTGTTCACATCGAGGTCGTTGGTCGGCTCGTCGAGCAGCAGCACATTGGCGCCCTCGCGCAGCATCTTCGCCAGATGCACGCGGTTACGCTCACCGCCGGAGAGTGCGCCGACTTTCTTCTGCTGGTCGCTGCCCAGGAAGTTGAAGCTGGCCACGTAGGCGCGGCTCTGCACCCTGCGCGGGCCGAGCTGAATGAAGTCCTCACCACCGCTGATCTCCTCCCACACCGTCTTGTTGGGGTCGAGCGTGCGGTTCTGGTCCACGTAGCCGAGCTTGACCGTCTCGCCCACGATGATCTCGCCGGTGTCCGGCTTCTCCTGCCCGATGATCATGCGGAACAGCGTGGTCTTGCCCACGCCGTTCGGGCCGATGATGCCGACGATCGCGCCGGGCGGCACGTTGAAGCTCAGCCCTTCGTAGAGCACGCGGTCGCCGTATTTCTTGGTCACGTTGCGCGCCTCGATCACTACGTCGCCCAGGCGCGGGCCGGGCGGGATGTAGATCTCCAGGTCTTCGCGGCGCTTCTCCGTCTCCTGCGAGAGCAACTTCTCGTAGGCGTTGATGCGCGCCTTACCCTTTGCCTGCCGGGCCTTGGGCGACATGCGGATCCATTCCAACTCACGCTCCAGCGTCCGCTGCCGTTTGAGGTCGGCTTTCTCTTCCAGGGCCAGCCGGCTCTTCTTCTGCTCCAGCCACGACGAATAGTTGCCCTTCCACGGGATGCCATAGCCGCGGTCGAGTTCCAGAATCCACTCGGCCACGTTGTCCAGGAAGTAGCGGTCGTGCGTGACGGCGATGACGGTGCCTTTGTAGTCGCGCAGGTGTTTCTCCAGCCAACTGACCGACTCGGCATCCAGGTGGTTGGTCGGCTCGTCGAGCAAGAGGATGTCCGGCTCGGTGAGCAGCAGCCGGCAGAGCGCCACGCGCCGGCGTTCGCCGCCGGAGAGCACGCGGATCGGTGTATCCGGCGGTGGACAGCGCAAGGCGTCCATCGCCACCTCCAGCCGTTGATCCAGCGTCCAGACGTCGTGCTTGTCCAGCTCCTCTTGCAGCCGAGACTGCTCTTCGAGCAGTTTGTCGTAGTCGGCGTCGGGCTCGGCGAACTTCTCGTTGACCGCCTCATACTTTTTCATCAGGTCCACCAGTGGTTGCACGGCTTCCTCGACCACCTGCCTGACGGTCTTGGTGGGGTCGAGCTGCGGCTCTTGTTCCAGCAAGCCGCGCGTGTAGCCGGGCGAGAGGACGGTCTCGCCGATGTAGTCCTGATCTACGCCGGCCATGATGCGCAGCAGCGTGCTCTTACCGGCGCCGTTCAGGCCCAGCACGCCGATCTTTGCGCCGTAGTAGAAGCCCAGCGAAATATCGCGCAGCACCTGCTTGTTGGGCGGGTGGATGCGCCCGACGCGCACCATCGAGTAGATGACCTTGTTGGTTTCTGCCATAGTCGAATGAGAAACCAGGCTTCGCTAAGAAGCCTGGTTTATACGCAAGGTCATTCTAACATCGGCATCCTCAAGGTCTGAACCAGGAGGGAAGCTGTGCCAAGGGCGCCAGCAGCGCCGCGATCCGGGCGGCCAGTTCGGGCGAGAGCGCCACCGCGACGCATAGCACGAGCGCGGCAAGGATCACGGCAACGGCCAGCCGGGCCGGTACCTGAACAGTCAGCCAGCCATCTTTCAGAGTCTCGCCGGTCATGCGCATCAGCACGCGCCCACCACGTCGCCGAGTGCGTTTGCGAGGGAGCTTCGCCATGAGTGGCCATCGTATCGAACAAGTGTTCGGATGTAAATGTGCTATCGCGAAATCATCGCGCTCTCGCCACAGCAGCGTCATGCGCTACAGTTCAGGGCGTGAAATCGTCCTTCATGCCTTCAACGTTGCGTCGTTGGTTCTTCCTCTCCCGTGACTATGTCTTCATCATCTCCGGCGCGATCATCCAAGCCATCTCGGTGGTGGTCTTCCTGGCGCCTGCCGACCTCGCCCCAGGAGGGGTGAGTGGATTGGCGCTCATCCTCAGCCGCGCCCTGCCGTTCGCCATCGCCATCGGCGTCTGGGTGTTGCTGCTCAACCTGCCGCTGTTCGCCTTGGGCGTGCGCTACCTGGGCGGGTGGCGCTTTTTGATCCGCACCATCATCACCGTCGTCCTCTACGGCGGGGCGACGGCCCTGCTCGAACGGGCCGGCGTGGGCGGCGTGACGGACGACATCGTCCTGAACACGTTGTTCGGTGGCATCATCGGCGGCATCGGGATGGGCCTGGTCTTCCGCGCGCAAGCCACCACCGGCGGCACCGACATCCTGGCCCTCTTGCTGGTGCGCTGGCGCTCGATCCCGCTCAGCCAGAGCTATCTGATCACCGACGTTATCGTCATCGCGCTGGCCGGCCTCGCCTTTGGCTGGGAGAAGGCGCTCTACGCCGTCATCGCGCTCTATGTGAGCGGCCTGGCCGCCGAGACCATCAGCGAGGGCGTGCACATCGGACGGACTGCCTTCATCATCACGCAGAAGCCGGAGGAAGTGGCGCAGGCCGTGATGACCCGCATGGGGCGCGGCGTGACGCGCTGGACGGCGACCGGTGCCTACACCGGCGCGCTGCGCCCCGTGCTATTCATCGTCATCAGCCGCGCCGAGACGTCGGTGCTCAAGGCGCTGGTCGCGCAGACCGATCCGCAAGCGTTCGTGGTGATCGGCCAGGCGCAGGAGGTATACGGCGAGGGCTTCCGCCAATTCGAGCGAGGATGATGCGGGATTGCAAAAGCGCTGCGGCGCCTCTCACGAAGCGCCGCAGCAGATTCATCGTGGATGCACGCTGGCTCAGGCCGGCATGCCGTTCTGCGAAGGCGCCGGCAATGCCGCCATACCGATGACGGCTCTGAATTCGGTCGCGTCCAGCGTCTCGCGTTCGAGCAACGCCTTGGCGACGGCGACCAGTTTATCGCGGTTGTCAATCAGCAACTGCTTGGCCCGGCTGTAGGCCCGCCAGATGATCTTGCTGACCTCGCTGTCAATCTTCTCGGCCACCTTCTCGCTGTAATTGCGACCTTCCGCGATCTCGCGGCCCAGGAACACCAGGTCGCTGCGCTCGCCGAACGACACCGGGCCGAGTTCGTCGCTCATGCCGTAGGCGCGCACCATGTTGCGCGCGATATTCGACGCCCGCTCCAGATCGCTGACCGCGCCGGCGGTCACGTCCTCGAACACGATCTCCTCGGCAGCGCGCCCGGCGAGCATGTAGACCAGTTGGGCCTCCATGCGCTTCTTGGTCATCGAAAGCGCCGTCTCATCTTTCTCCGGCGTGAGCCAGGTCACACCACCGGCCATGCCGCGAGGCACGATCGTCACCTTCTGCACGGCGATCTCCGCTTCCGGCGTCAGCGCCGCGGCGACGGCGTGGCCGGCCTCGTGATAGGCGACGATCTCTTTCTCGCGCGGCGTCATCAGGCGGCTGCGGCGCTCCGGGCCGAGGGCGACCTTCTCGATGGCCGCCTGCAGCTCGGCCTGGCCGATCTCCGTCTTGCCGCTGCGCGCGGCGAGGATGGCAGCTTCGTTGACGAGGTTCTCGATGTCCGCGCCAGTGAAGCCGGGCGTTTGGCGCGCGATCAGCGCCAGGTCCACGTCGGACTTGAGCGGCTTGCCGCGCGTGTGCACCTTCAAGATCGCCTCGCGCCCTTTGACATCGGGTGCATCCACGGTGACGCGCCGGTCGAAGCGGCCGGGGCGCAATAGGGCCGGGTCGAGAATGTCGGGCCGGTTGGTGGCCGCGGTGATAATGACGTTGGTATCGGTGTTGAAGCCGTCCATCTCGACCAGCATCTGGTTGAGCGTCTGCTCGCGTTCGTCGTTGCCGCCGCCCAAGCCGGCGCCGCGCTGGCGGCCAACGGCGTCAATCTCGTCAATGAACACGATGCACGGCGCGGCCTTCTTAGCCTGGTCGAACAGGTCACGCACGCGGCTGGCGCCCACGCCCACGAACAGTTCGACGAATTCCGAACCGGACAGGCTGAAGAACGGCACGCCGGCTTCGCCGGCGACCGCTTTCGCCAGCAGTGTCTTGCCCGATCCCGGCGGACCGACCAGCAGCACGCCCTTGGGGATGCGCGCGCCGAGCTGGATGAACTTCTCGGGATTCTTCAGGAACTCCACGACCTCGACCAGCTCTTGCTTGGCCTCGTCGCAGCCGGCCACGTCGGCGAACGTCACCACCGGATTCTCGCTGGTCATACGGCGCGCACGGCTGCGACCGAACGAAAACGCTTGGTCAGCCCCGCTTTGCGCCCGGCGCATGGTGAACAGGAAGAACCCACCGATCAGCAGCACCGGCAGCAGATACAGCAACACGCTGGATATCTGGGTAATGAAAGGGACGGACTCGACGGAGTACGTCAGGCCGTTCAGCGCTTCCGTGGATACGCCAAAGTTCTTCAACAGCGCGCTGGCATCCACGTTGGTTTCCTTGTTGACGATGATGGGGGTGTTGGGCGCGTCTTTGCGCCGTGCCCGGATGGTGGAGCCATCGGCGGAGATTGTGAGCTCGGTGATGTTGCCGGCGTTGATCTGGCGAACGAGTTCGGTCAGGTCGGAGTTCTCGGCTCGTCGCGTGGTGCTCGCAAATTGCATCACCGCGTATGCGATCACCAGCGTAATCAATATGATCGGAATAACGTTATTTCGTAGACTCTTAGGCATCGCTTTGTCCCTCTATTACTACAGTCAAGCCGGATGATCACCCGCGTAACCGATTTGATTTCAGACTTCTATGAGTATCACGGGTATATTAGTCGAGCGTGAGATTACTGCCGCCAGTATAAATCACTTAGCCGCCGTTCAGAACAGGAGCCCAACATGTTGCCCGATTACCGCGTCCGTCAGCGAGATTATCTGCTCGAGATCAGCCGCGCGCTCACCTCCCGGCTCAACCTGAACGAGGTACTGCGGCTGATCCTACAACAGGCAACCGACATGCTGAACGGCCAGGCGGCGTTGATCGCGCTGGTCGAGCCGGACGCGCGCTACACCATTCGCCAATCCTACGGCATCCCCCAGCCGCTGCTGGATCAACTGAAGCCGATTCTAAACCGGATGGAGGATGTGGATGAGGCCGTGACGGCGCTGGAGCGCAACTTGGTCGCCATCGCGGAGAGCGTAGGGTTAGGGTTATGGCAGGTCGTCTCGCTGCCGCTGAAGGTGGAAGGCGACGAATTCCTCGGCGCGCTCTACGTCTTCCGCATTCGCGGCGGCGAGTTCAGCCGCGACGACCGGCGCGTGTTACAGAGCTTCGCCGACCAAGCGGCCATCGCCGTGAACAACGCCCGCCTCTACGAACAACTCACGCAGGAGAAGCGCCGGCTGGATGCCATCCTGGAGTTCAGCGCCGACGGGGTGGTCATCATGGACGGCGCGCACCGCATTCAAATGTTCAACCGCGCGATGTCGCACCTGGTCGGCGTGCCGGCGGCCGAGGCGATCGGCAAGAAGTTCGAGGATGTGCTGGTGCTGAAGAACAAACGCGCCGGCACAACGCTCGAAGAGGCCGAGGCGAAGGGTTGGCCGCTAGTCGGATCATCGCCGACGCTGTTCGTCGAGGGCGACCTGCAGCGGCGCGACGGCGGGGTGGTCAGCGTGGAGATCGCGTTCGCCGCGCTGCTCAACCGCGAAGGGCGGCTGGTGAACATCATCGCCGACGTGCACGACCTCACCCGGTTCCGCGCTGCCGAGGAAATGAAAGCGACCTTCATCTCCGCGGTGTCGCACGAATTGAAGACCCCCGTCGCGCTGATCAAAGGCTACGCCAGCACGCTGCGCCGTGCCGACGCGAAGTGGGACGAGGCAACCGTCCGCGAAAGCCTGAAGGTCATCGAGGAAGAAGCCGACCACCTGGCCGAGTTGATCGAGAATCTGCTGGACGCCTCGCGCGCCCAGGCCGGCAACTTCAAGCTGACGCCCGTGGAGCTGGACATTGACGACCTGGTGGTGCGGGTGGCGAAGAAGTTCGAGGCGCAAACGCAGTCGCACAAGATCGTCGCCGACATCGCATCGGACATGCCGCTGGTGTTCGCCGACGAAGCGCGCATCACCCAGGTGCTCAGCAACCTGATCTCGAACGCGGTGAAATATTCCCCGGCCGGCAGCGAAGTCCGCATCACCGGCCGCGCCACGCCGAACGAGGTGATTATCACCGTGGCCGATCAGGGCGCGGGCGTGCCGCCCGAAGAGCGCACCAAGATCTTCGAGCGCTTCTACCGCTCGGAGAGTGCCATCCGGCGCGGCACGCCCGGCGCCGGCTTGGGCCTATACCTGAGCAAAGCCATCGTCGAGGCGCACGGCGGCCGCATCTGGGTGGAGAGCAACGGCGACGGCCGGCCCGGTTCACGGTTCAGCTTCAGCCTGCCGCGTGTGGCGTAATGCACCTCCGCCGGCCGAGCTTGTCGAAGCCGGCAAATCTCGTCAACTGACCAGTTGACATAGAGGCGACCCGTCATACAATGTATTTGCAATATCCATCTGCTCGCTCGTGGCGCGTGGCGGTAGCCGGGCGCCATCTCTGACAAAGGAGGTGACAAGACAGATGAACGACAAGGTCCCAGAGCGATGGAGGCCACTGTTCACCAACGAGGAGTGGTTGCAGCACCAGCTCGTCGTGTTGGGTTCGTGGATCTTCTTCATCCTGGCCGGGCTGATTCACATCATCATCGCGATGTACAAGCCCTGGATCTCGCCGAATCCGTGACCACAGTTCTTTCGCTCTCATCAATAGGAGGTGAGCAGACATGAGAGATCCGAAGTTCATTGACTTCAAGACCGCACTGGGGATCTACGTCGTGACAGCGGTGCTGACGACCTTGTTGATCCACTTCGTGCTACTCAGCTCAAGCTGGAACACGTTCTGGCTGAAGTGAAGCGTTAGTCATCATTCGCCGGTGGAGGGCTGCAGCGCTGGAGAGGCTGAACGAGCGAGATCAGTTGGATAGCGCGGCGGTGCACCCTCCGCCGGTTTCTTAATCGAATAGTCGAGTCTGGGCTGTCGGGTCGTCGAGGCGCTTGTGAAGTGCGGTGAGCCGTGTTCGAGTCAGCGACGCTGCGAGTGTTTTCATTATCTTTTTATTCCATCATTCGCCCCGCCTCTGCACGGACGACCGCATAAGCGACGATAAAGCCTACGTGCACCCTAGGCCCTGACTCTAAAAGGAGACAGGCTTATGTTGTCGTTCGAGGCGAAATATCGCCAAGAGGCGATGGCCGTCCCCCCGCGCGCCTCATTCGGCCTGCTGAAGATCTGGATCGGTCGCTTCTACCTCGGTTTCTGGGGCGTAGTAGCACTGGTCTTCGGCGTGCTGGGATCGGGCGTGTGGTTCTGGCAAGTGTTGTTCGTTGACCCCAACCGCACGAACAACCCGCTGCTGAACTTCATCCGCGGGCAAATCGCGCCGCCGCCGCCCAGCGTCGGCCTGGCCATCACTTTCGACCCCAACAAGGGCTTCTGGTGGCTGTTCGTGGTCTTCTGCGCGACGGTGACGTTCTTCGCATGGATGATGCGACAGATAGACATCTCGCGCCTGCTGAAGATCGGGTATCAAGTGCCGATCGCCTTCGGGGCGGTGTTGTCCTCATGGGTGACCATCCAGATCGTGCGCCCCATCCTGCTCGGCAGTTGGTCGGAGGGCTTCCCGCTCGGCGTGATTGCCCACCTGGACTGGCTGTCGGCCTTCGGCTATCGCTACTACAACTTCTTCTACAACCCCTTCCACGCCATCGGCATCACGCTGCTGTTCGGCAGCGCGTTCGTGCTCTCGTTGCACGGCGCAACGATCTTGAGCGCCGCGCGCAAGAAGAGCGAGGGCGTCACCGAGGAGAACGTCAACCGCTTCTACTGGGACTTCTTCGGCTACAGCATCGGCGAAATCGGCATCCATCGCCTGGCCTTCTGGGCTGCGGTGATGTGCGTGCTGATGAGCAACCTGTGCTTCGTGCTGTCCGGCACGGTCGTCCAGGACTGGAGCGCTTTCTGGGACTTCTGGGACTACGCGCCGTTTTGGAGGAACTTCCCCTTCAACTAGCTCGGATGGCGGAACTCAGATCCGGATTCCAGCTCAGCCTTCCGGTTGCTGATCCCTGGCCTCTGGATTCTGAACTCTGACATCTGACCTTCTGGAGAAACTATGGCTACAGAAGTGTATCGCGAGAGTTTTGAGCGGCGCACCAAAACCGTAAGGTATCTCCGCTTCCTGGAGGGATTGGCCGATACGCAAGTCGGGCCGATCTACCTCGGGATGTGGGGTGCGCTGGCCTTCTTCTCCTACCTGCTGTGCGTGTTCATCACCGCCATCGGTTTCGGTGAGCAGGTGGGCTACAACCCGATCCGCTTCCTGCGCGAACTGCCGGTGCTCACGCTCTACCCGCCGCCGCCATCGGCCGGCCTGCGAATGGCGCCGCTGCAGGAGGGCGGCTACTGGCAGCTCGCCACGTTGTTCCTGACACTCACGCTGGTGTTCTGGACGATCCGCATCTGGACGCGCGCCGTGGCCAACGGCCTGCGCCCGATGGTGCCGATCGCCTTCAGCGCGGCGCTGTTCCTCTACGCGGCGATTTACATCATCCACCCGATCTGGGTGAACTCGTGGAACGAGGCGCCGCCGCACGGCCTGCGCGGCATCCTGCTGTGGACGAACCACTTCAGCGTCAAGTACGGCAACTTCTACTACAACCCGTTCCACATGGTCTCGATCTTCGCGCTGCTGGGCAGCACGCTGATCTTGGCCATGCACGGCGCCACCATTCTGGCCACACTGTCCTACGGCGCGCATCGCGAGATTGATGAGATCGAAAAGAGCGACGAAGGGACGCACCGCGCGCAGTTGTTGTGGCGCTGGGTGATGGGCTTCAACGCGACAGCCTACACCATCCACCAGTGGGCGCTGGGTTTCGCCACGCTCGTCGCAGTCGCCGGCGCTATCGGCGTGCTGCTCAGCGGGCCGGCCGTGCCCGACTGGTTCCAGTGGGGCTGCCGTGCGGACATCGTACCGGGCTTGCAAAAAGCCTGTGTGCCATAGGAGGCTGTCATGTCTTTCGAGAATGACCCTGCTCCTCCCGGCGCAGTTGCCGTTTACGATGAACGACAGCGCCAGATCCTGCGCGGCGAGCTGGTCGGCCTAGTTGCCATGACCATCCTCGCGCTCGGCGGCGTGATCGCCCTGTCTATGGCGCTGGTGGACTGGCGCGCGTTCCAGGGTTGGCGCGCCGAGAGCACTTACAACTACGCCGGCGTGCAGCAGATTGACTTCGTCCAGTATCTGAATCGTCAAAAGCAGACCATCGCGCAGCCGAGCGCCGAGGCGCTCCAGGCCTATAACGTCTGGCAGCAGCAGAACCCGCAGACGGTGAACGTGCAGGTGCTCAACCAATATCTTGGCCCGCAGTACAACACCACGTCCAAGGTATTCGAGTACATGAGCAAGTACTTCACGCCGGGTGTAGGCCAGAGCTGCGAGTACTGCCACAACCTGCAGAACTTCGCCGCCTACGACAAGCCGCAGAAGACCGTTGCCAAGGCGATGCTGATCATGCAGTTCGAGCTGCAGAACAAGTGGATCAGCAGCATCCCTCGGCCGGAGGGTCAACCGCTGTATCAACTGCAGTGCGCGACCTGCCACTACGGCAAGGCGCAGTTCTGGAACACCGACCAGAAGAACGTCCCGACCATCGAGAACTTGGCGATGTTCGGCATCGCCGGCGGCGGCAACCCGACGCAATACGACATGAAGCACTACGGCATCACGCTGAACGGCAAGCCGCCCGCGAGCTACGAGATCGTGGACGATAAGCTGCTGGCTGCGCGGCCCGACGCGCAGGGCAACGTCAACTACTTCCAGGTGACGGCCACCAAGGACACGCCGCCCGGCCTGAACGACACGTATCGCAACCAGGCCGCGATGTACCACATGAACACGGCGCTGGCCGTCGGCTGCGACTTCTGCCACTACGGCGGCTACTTCAAGTCGTATGTGCTTGAAGACGGCACGTTCAAGTGGCCCAAGTCGCAGGCGCGCCACATGCTCGGCATGGTGCAGGACATCGCCATCAACTGGTTCCCACAGATGCCCAAGGCCGATCCGGCGCGCGGTGACTTGGCGCAGCCGAACTGCTGGATGTGCCACCGCGGCAACGTCGTGCCGCCCGGCGCCTACACACCCGGCGAGGGCGAAGTGCCGCAGAAGGTGAGCGACCCGCAGATCAAGCCGTTGGTGGACCTGCCGGTGCCCGCGCCCAAGCTGCCGTCGCAGTAGTGAATCGAGATTAGAGATTGGGAGATTGGAGATTGTGACCCCTCTCTAGATCAACCCAATCTCTAATCTCTATCGAAAAGCGTCGTGATCAACAAACGGCTCCTGCGACTCAGCCTCTTCCAACTCGGCCTGGGGTTCAGCGTGGTCGTCTTCAACGGCGCGCTGAACCGCGTGCTGATCGCGGAAGAAGGCATCCCGGCCGGCATCGTCGGTTGGCTGCTGAGCCTCGGCCTGTTCGTGGCACCCGTCCGCGCGCTGATGGGCTTCCGATCGGACAAGGAGAAGAAGACCTTCGGCTACCGCCGCCTGCCCTACGCCTGGTACGGCACGATGTTCGTGTTCTGTGGCCTGTCCGCGGCGCCGTTCTCGCTGCTGCTGCTGAGCAAAGCATCGCAGTTGAACAGCGATGTGCCCTTCCCCGTCGCCGTCTTCTTCTGCACGTTGATCTTCCTGCTGTATGCGGTGGGCACGCACGTCGGGCAGACCGGCTACCTAGCGCTGGTCACCGACCTCACTCCCAAGCACGAGCGCAGCCGCGCCATGGCGCTGCTGTGGGTCGCGTTGATCACCGGCCAGATCATCAGCTCGTTCGTGATCGGCTTCTTCTTGCAGGACTTCCACCCGATGAAGTTGATCCAGGTGATGCAGTCGGCCTCGGTGATCTTCCTGGTGCTGGCCATCGCGGCCATCTGGAAGCAGGATCAGCCGGTGGAACTGGAAGACGACGCGGAGGACTTCTCCAGCCAAATCTGGACGGTGCTGGGGACGCACAAGATGCGCTTGTTCTTCGCCATCCTGTTCTTCGGCACGCTGGGGCTGACGGCACAGGACGTGCTGCTCGAACCGTACGGCGGGCAAGTGCTCGGCATGAGCGTCGCCGAGACCACGCGGCTGACGGCGCTGTGGGGCATCGGGATGCTGATCGCCATGCTCATCGCCTGGCAGGTCATCCCGCGCCTGGATTCGCCGATTCCGGTCACGCTGGCCGGCTGCCTCGTCGGCCTGGCCGGCTTCGGCCTCATCACCCTGGCCAGCGCCAATAAGTCGGTCGTCGTGTTCGCCAGCGGGACGAGCGTCATCGGCATGGCCAGCGGCCTGTTCCTGATCTCCACGCTCTCGCTGATCGTCTACCTCGCCGACATCAAGACGGCGGGCATGTACGTCGGCATGTGGGGGCTGGTGCAGACATCGGCAGCGGGGCTGGCTGCGCTGGCCGGCAGCAACATGCGCGACATCGTCTCGCGCATGACCGGCGATTTGGCGCGCGGCTACACATCCGTCTATGCCGCCGAGATGGTGTTGATCGCTGTGGCACTGGCGTTGTTGATTGCGATGCCGCGCGAGGCATTCGTCACCCGCGCGAAGGGCCGCTCTGCATTTGCCGGGTTGACGGACGTGCCTGGCGCATAGGTGAATGACTATGAACGGCGACTAGCGGCTGCCCCTAGCGACTAGCCACCAGCAACTAATCGCCGAAGCGGGAGGTTGAATATGCTAATCCCAAGCACAGAAGCGCTGTTGTGTGTGGTGCTGTTGCTGCTCGGCTCGGCCGGGTTGTTCGTGCTCTTCTTGGCGACCGATCGAAACGCCGTCGAGGAGAGCCAGTTGCCACAGCACGCCACCGAGAAGCGCGACGAGCAAGCCGCACGTTAGCTTGCCAAATCCAGAGACGCGCTGTGAGGTCCGGTCACGCAGCGCGTCTCTACCGGATAGCTCCGTCCCCACTGCGCCGGCACTTGCCTCCGGCTGTGCCCGGAATATGCCGGCCGGCATCCGCTCCGACGTTGAGTCGCCTCACGGGGCGCACTTTGCCCAGTTGCCAACCTAATCGCATCCGCCAGCGGGGGCAGACGTAGGAGCGATGACGTGCTTCTGCCGAATTCGGGGCACACATCTGCAGCGCGCCCTTTTGCGCATGTGGGCGCGGAACGGAGTCTGCGCCCTACGATGCGAATTTCGCCCCTGTGCACGAATGCACTCCACCTCACGCTGCGCCAGCCTGCTTCGGTAGAATCAGGTGTATCAACAGGTCGAGGCGACAACCGTGACAACACAACTGCACATCTGCAACCATCCCCTCGCGCTGCACAAGCTCACCATTCTTCGCAACCAGAAGACCGAACCGAAGAAGTTCCGCGAAGTGGTGCGCGAGCTGGCGATGATGCTCGTTATCGAGGCGACAGCCGATTTGCCGCTGATGGAGATGCCGATCACCACGCCGATGGGCGCAGCGATCGGCTACAAGCTGGCCGAGAACGTCGGGCTGATCCCGATCCTGCGCGCCGGCCTCGGCATGGTCGAGGGCGCGCTGGAAATGTTGCCATCCGCCGAAGTATGGCACATCGGCCTCTATCGCGACGAACGCACCTTGCGGCCAGTGGAGTACTACAACAAGCTGCCGGTCGGTCCGACGGTGCAGGTGTGCTTAGTGCTCGATCCGATGCTGGCGACCGGCGGCAGCGCCGTGGCCACGGTGGATATCTTGAAACGCTGGGGGGCGCAACGCATCAAGTTCGTCGGGTTGATCGGCGCGCCGGAGGGCGTGAAGAAGTTGAGCGAAGCGCACCCCGACGTGCACATTTACCTGGCGGCGCTGGACGACCACCTGAACGACACCGGCTACATCGTGCCGGGCCTGGGCGACGCCGGCGACCGCCAGTTCGGCACAGCCTGATGGATAATCCTTTACGTCACGAGGCACGTTCTGCTATGGAATACCGCATCGAGAAAGATTCGCTGGGCGAAGTGCGCGTGCCGGCGCACGCCTACTATGGCGCACAGACCCAGCGCGCCGTCAACAACTTTCCCATCACCGGCCGCAAGCCCTACTTCGCGTTCGTGTGGAGCATGGCGGCCATCAAGCGCGCCGCGGCTGAGGTCAACCGCGACCTAGGGCTGTTAGAGCCGCGCCTCGCCAACGCCATCATCCAGGCCGCTGAAGAAGTGATGGCCGGCAAGTTCAACGATCACTTCGTGGTGGATCCGTTCCAGGCCGGCGCGGGCACCAGCCACAACATGAACACCAACGAGGTGATCGCCAATCGCGCCAGTGAGATCCTCGGCGTGCCGTTGAACAGCAGCGAGAAGAAGCCGGTCAGCCCCAACGACCACGTAAACATGGCGCAATCCACCAACGACACCACGCCGACGGCAATTCGCCTGGGCGTGCTATGGCGATTGCCGGAGCTGCAGGCCGCCGTACAAGGACTGATTGACGCGCTGTGGGCCAAGGCGAAGGAATTCGATCCGATTGTCAAGTCCGGCCGCACGCATCTACAGGATGCCGTGCCCATCCGCCTTGGTCAGGAGTTCAGCGGCTACGCGCGGGCGGTGGAGCGCGACCTGGAGCGCATCCACTGCGCTGCCGATAGGCTGCGCCGCATGCCCATCGGCGGCACCGCCGTCGGCACCGGCCTGAACGCGCATCCCGAATATCACAAGCGCATGGTGCAGGTGCTATCGCGCCTCCTCGGCCAGCCATTGCACGAAAGCGACAACTTGTTCGAGGGGATGCAAAGCATGGCCGATCCCGCCGACTTCAGCGCCAGCATGCGCACGCTGGCCATCACGTTGACGCGAATCGCCAACGATCTGCGCTTGCTCAGCTCCGGCCCCACCACCGGCCTGGACGAAATCCGGCTCCCTGCCGTGCAACCGGGCTCGTCCATCATGCCGGGCAAGGTGAACCCGGTGTTGGCCGAGATGCTGAACATGGCCATGTTTCACATCCAGGGCTGCGACCACACGGTGGCCTTAGCGGCGCAGGCCGGCCAACTCGAGTTGAACGTGATGATGCCCGTCATCGCCCACAACCTGAACGAAATGATGCAGGTGGCCATCGGTTCGATCAACGCCTTCGTCAAGTTCTGCGTCGTCGGCATCGTGGCGCAGCCGGAGAAGGCCAGCGGCTGGCTGGCGAAGAATGCCATCGTGGTCACCGCGCTCAACCCCATCATCGGCTACCTGGTCGGCGCCGAGCTGGTGAAAGAGGCCATGAAGCGCAACGCCACCATTCGCGAAGTCGCAGCGGAGCGCATCGCCAACGGCACGCTGACCAAGAAGGACGGCTCGCCGCTGACACTCGAGGAAGTGGACGCCGTGCTATCCGACCTGCGCCGTTTGACCGAAGGTGGCCTCGGCGGGCCTGCCGGCGGCGGATGAAATTGAGAATTGAGAATTGAGAAAGAGATGGTGCCTCATTTACCAGCTCACGTTACGCAGCCAGTGTGACGGGCTGCAGCTGGCGCAGGGCGTCAAAAGCTGATTGAACGGCGTGCAGATACAAATGCGATTTCAAGGCAAAATGATTCGACTTGGATTTACGCTTGAGCATCTCGAGCTTGATGAACGCACACAAACTGGCAAAGATGTGATTGGTCTGCGTCGTGACCGTGTGGGCAGGCGAGCGTTCGAGCGCGGCATTCTGCTTGAGCGACTTGTGGAAGGGTTCGATCGTCCATCGTTTTTGATAGAGCGAGGTGATCCCATCGTAGGTGAGCGTGGTGTCGCTGGTGACCAGAAACAATACGCCGGTAGAGCCATCTTTGTTTGTAAAGACTTGCTTGGCCAAAAGCAGCGGGAAGCTCACATCTTCCAGATACACTGGCCGCACCGTGTTTGGTTCGATCACGACTTCATCCACACGCACGTAGATGCCGTGCCGCTTGTCGTCCGCGCTGAGCGCCACCTTGCGATTGGCCTTGAGCGGCATGACAAACTCCTTCTTCAGCTTGTGTTTGACGAAATTCATGTTGTCGGCCGCGGCAAACCACACATCGTTGAGCACGTATTTGAAGGGAATCTGGTTGATCACCGCTTGTTGCAGCATCATGCGGTAATACTCATTCTTGGTGATCGGACTTCGGCGCTTGGTCTTGCCACTCTTCTTGTCCACATACTGCTCGGTCTTGGCGATCAAGCGAAACTCCACTGGCAACGACAGCCCCCGACTGGGCACGTGATACAGCGCCGTCATCAGGTTGATGCCTTTGATCACCTCGCCGCTGGTGTGATCATAGTGCCAGCACACGATGTCGTTCTCGTCGCTGTAGGGTTTCTCGCTGATCGTGTCGTCCACGATCAGCACCCCATCCTCACTTTGAATCTGCCGCACAAATCGCTTCGTCACCTGCCACAACGCCGCCCCGCCGCGCTGTTGGCCGCTCAGCCAGCGGGTGATTTGGTCATGGCTGACGCTCCCTTCGACCACTTGACCCAACCCGGTTGCCGTGGCCTGTCCAAACGTGCACAACAGATAATCGCTATACAGGTCAAGCAAGTCTTGTGTCATGTCGCCATTCTATGGTCGCGCAGTCAGTTCGCGACTGCGTAACGTGAGTTACCAGTTACCAATCTCTAATCTCAACTCTTCCCACGCCCGCACCTCGATAAAATCTCGATATGGCACCGAGCGCGACACCGCAGGACGATCCGGATGATTGGGGGTTGCCGGAGAGCGCTGCTGGCCGGTGGGAGAACGACGAGGCGTCGGGCAACGCGCGTAAGCGGGGCGGCGCGCTGAACGCTGCTTTCGGCCCGCTGTGGAACGATCCACGCGGTCGCCCGCTGTTGCTGGTCAGCGGCCTGGCCCTGCTGGGCATTTGCGCGCTGTCGTGCTTCATTCTCAGCCTGGTGTTGCTGTCCGAGCGCGAAAACCCGTTTCTCCCCGGCCCCGGCATTGCCGAGGAGACGCCGATACCGATTACCGATACGCTCATCGTGCGCGTCAACGACACGGTTCAGCCGGCGCCTATCCCGAACCGCCTCAACATCGGCAGCACCACCTATCGCGTCGCGCCGATGCGCGTGCAGGGGACGCGCTGGGAGTACGACCCCGGCGCGCAACGGACGGCGTTTTGGGCACCGGGTACGCTGGTGAACTACGTGATCGGCCTGCACGCGTCGCCCGAAAATCGCGAAATCGTAGATGCCTTGCGCCCCGGCGACCTGATCACGCTGGACACCAGCTTGGGCACGCAACGCTACCGCGTGGCGCAGCAGGCAACCATCCGCGACGACGACGTCTCGACACTGCTTGAGCAAAACAGCCCGCGGCTCACACTGGTGTTGCTGGGCGAGGGCGGCGGTCAGCGCCGCATCGTGCTCGCGCCCTTCACCGACGAGAGCACGCCCAACCAGCTCACCGCCGTGGGCACGCCGATCAACTTGGGTGACGCGCGCGTTCGGGCGATTACCCAGCGGCTGGTGCCGGGCTCGGCTGTCGGCTTGCCGGCGGGCAAGAACTACCTGCAGGTGGACTTCGAGGTCACCAACGTCGTCACGCGCGTCCTAGATGCCAGCCAGTTCTTCAGCGAACTTGCCGACATCACCGGCACAGCGTTCCCGCTCTCGCGCGAAGCCTCCGCAGCAGCCGGCGGACGAGGCTTCACCCAGGGCGCGTTGCAACCCGGCGAGACGGTGACAGCGACTGCGGGATTCGAAGTGCCCAGCACCCTGCCCGGCCCCAGTTTGGAATGGCGTTTTGCGCTGGATGATGCGAGCCCCTACATCGCCCGGGTCGCCATCCCGTATCGCCCGATCGCGCTCCTGCCGACGCCGACGCCTACGAAGGCCCCGATTGCCGACGTCACGATCACCAGCGCGCAAATCTCGCCGGAGGGCAACGAGTTGCGCATCGTCGGCAACGTCCGCAACTTGACCAACCAGTTCCTGTCCGGTTCGCTGCGCGACGTGTCGCTGAGCGGGCCAGGCGGCCAGTTGTATCCGCTCAACTCCAGCCTGCCGGCCTTCCCGTGGAACATCACGCCAGGCGAGACGTTGGTGTTCCAGCTCTCCTTCGCCCGGCCGCAAACGTCGCAGCCGGTCATCTTCACCCTCTTCGGGCAGAGCTACCGGATCTGCGAGCCGTCGCAGCCCTGCGATTAGCCTCATCACCCTATGAGACGCTCTTTACTTTGCCTCCTGAGCGTTGTGCTGCTCGGCGCCGGCCTGCGGATTGGCCAGGCCACGCCTCTGCGCGCGCAGCCGCCCGCGCCTGATGAGAACATCACGCCGCGCGCATACTTGCCCATCACCATCGGCGGCGAGGGAACGCGCACGACCAACTGTCCGACGACTTCGGCCAACACCTATGACGTCATCCCGATCGAAGGGGGCTACTACAAAGACAATCGCATCACCGACGAGAACCCGGACTTCCGGCTTTCCATCCTGGGCTACGGGAAGGTGAACGAGCCGCTGACGCTGGTGGATTACAGCGGCGGCAGCGACCCCAACGCGCCGAGGCTGCACGGCATCTTCCGACCCAATCGCCGCCCGCGCTTCACGGCGGCATACTTGAACTATCTGTGGGATTGGAACGACGGTCCCGGCTCGACACCGCCGTATGGCTCGCGCGGCGCGCTCAACAATGATCCGTTCTTTCGCGTCACCGTCCTCGATTTCGAGACGGCCGCCGGTGAGCCTCTCTACATCCCCACCCGCGGTATACCGATCTACGCCGGCGGCGTCGTAGCGATGGTGCTCTATGCCGACGAAGATGAGCTGACGATCACCTACACACGACACGACGCCGTGTACTTGCCGGGCGGCATCTACGTGGTGTATATGCTGGGATTTTGCGTGGATCCGCAGCTCGTCGCTGCCTATCGCGCGCAGTTGAGCGATGGCAGGCGCAGCACCGGCCAGCTGCCTGCCATCCGCAACGATCAGCCGGTCGGCATCGCCCGCGACAACCGGCTGACGATCGCGATCCGCGATGTCGCCAGGTTCATGGACCCGCGCTCGCGCAAAGATTGGTGGCAGGGCGCGCCATAGGCAGCGACCGACAGGCCGGAGAGCACGGCGCTGCGAGCTATGATTGACGCACCTCACTTCCCCTAATCACCGGTCAACGGTTCGCGCGCTCAATGGCCGTGCAGCGATGGATCTTTGGTCAGCTCGGCCACACCCAGGTCTTCGAGTGGCTTCGAGGGCCGCGAAACATCGCGCGTGAACGAGGCGATGCGCGTGGGCGCAGCCCAGCGCACGCCGTTGGCGATGACTTGCCGGACCAGTGGATTGAAGTAGGTGGGATAGGTTTCGTGGCCGGGGCGGAAGTAGAACACCTTGCCCATGCCGCGATGCCAGCAGCAACCGCTGCGGAAAACCTCGCCGCCGGTGAACCAACTGATGAACACCAGCTCGTCCGGCTGCGGGATGCCGAAGAACTCGCCGTACATCTCCTCGGCTTCCAGCTCGAAGTAGTCCGGCAGGCCCTGGGCAATCGGATGCGCAGGGTTGACCACCCAGAAGCGCTCCTTGTCGTTGGCTTCGCGCCAGCGCAGCGCGCAGTCTGTGCCCATCAGCCGCTTGAACGGCTTGGAGAAGTGGCCGCTGTGCAGCACGATCAGCCCCATGCCGTCCCACACGCGCTTGACGACGCGCTCGACCACGTCGTCGCGCACTTCGCCGTGCGCCGCATGCCCCCACCAGATCAGCACATCGGTGGCATCCAGCACGGCCGGCGGCAGGCCATGCTCCGGCTCGTCGAGCGTGGCCGTGCGGATGATGAATTCGCCGCCGCGGTCGTTCTGTCGCAGCCCTTCGGCAATCGCCTGATGCATGCCCTGCGGATACAGCTCGGCAACGACCTTGTGCGTCTTTTCGTGGCGATACTCGTGCCAGATCGTAACGTTGATCGCGTTTGAAGTAGACATGTGCGGATTCTAGAGCAGATTTCGTATGGGCCGCGCATGCCCCACACACCGCGCTTCTCTCCAGCCCCTGCAATCGCTCCTGGCAGGCCTGCGATCTCCCACCCAGAAATGCGCCCGCGCTAAATGCGGTAAAGTGAGGAGCATACAATCATTGATCGTATTCTTCCTCATCCGATGGCCACCCAAGCCCCTGTCCAAACCCAACCCTACTTATCCGAGTCAGCCGCGTTGCCGGCCACCCGCGTCAAAAAGCTTCCGCTGTTCTCTGTCTTCCTGGCGCACATCAGCGTGGACATGCAGACCAGCTCGCTCACCGTGCTGCTGCCGTTGCTGCTCGCTTCGTTCGGCCTCAACTACAGCTTGGCGGCGCTGATCGTCAGCGTGAACAACCTGGTGATCGCCGTAGCGCAACCGCTGTTCGGCATCGTCGGCGACCGGAAGCCGATGCGCTGGCTGATGTTCACCGGCGCGATGTTGTGTGGCGTAGCGATGGTGAGCGTGACGCTGCTACCCAGCTATTGGCTGGTGCTGATCGCCGTGGTGCTGAGTGGGCTTGGCTCGGCAGCCTTCCACCCGGAAGGGCTGTCCGCCGTCCGCGCAGTGAGCGGGGACAAGCCGGCCAGCGGCACATCGTTCTTCTTTTTCGGCGGCAACCTGGGCTTCGCGCTCGGCCCGTTTCTGGCCACGCTGCTCATCGCTGCCTATGGCACGCCCGGCGCGCTGGGCATGATTGCACCCACCTTGCTGGCGATGGGCGTGCTGTTCTTGCAACGGCGCGCATTCGGCGCGCGCGCCGGCGTCGCCGGCGGCCGGCTGCCCGGCGCATCACCCGCGGCGAACGTCCGGCGCGCGTTCTGGCTCGTCGTCTTCCTGCTCGCGCTGATCGCTGTGCGCTCGCTGATCCTAAGCGGATTGCAGACGTTCATTCCGCTCTACTTCACCGGCTACAGCGACCTGTCGAAGGAGCGCATCGGCGCGATGGTGTCGGTGCTGATCTTCAGCGGGGCATTCGGCACGCTCTTCGGCGGTCCGATTAGCGAACGCATCGGACGGCGCAACACCATGTGCCTGGCCATGTTGATCGTGCTGGCCGCGCTGTTCGTCTTCCTGCGCACCGATGGGTTGGCCCAGCTCATCGCCATCGGCATCGCCGGCGCGTTCATCACCATGCCATGGCCGATCAGCGTGGTGATGGTGCAGGAAGCGATGCCCAACAACGTCGGGCTGGCCGGCGGCTTGACGCTCGGCCTGGCCTACGGTGCCAGCGGGCTGGGCGTCAGCGCGCTGGGCGGCCTGGCCGATTGGGTCGGCCTACCGACAGTGATGACGTTGATCGCGCTGCTGCCCATCCTGGTCTTCTTCATGAGTCTGTTCGTGCCGGAAGGGCCGAGGATGCAGCGCAACGGCGCACGCGCCGACGGTCGCTAGTCGCCGGCGAGCACCTTCTCGATCTCGACGATGAATTGCTCGCGCGTGCGGTAGCCCAGGAAGCGCCAAGCCACCGAGCCGTCGGGCCGGAGCAGGACGTAGCTCGGGTGGCCGAGCAGGCCATATCGCTTGAAAGCATCTCGGCCGTCCCCGTTCGCGTCCAGGTAGCGGAACTCGACGCGATCTTGATACTGGGTTCTGACCTCATCCACGATGGGCCTCATCTGCGCTCAAGGCCCTCAGCCCTGCGCGTAGAACAGGATGAAGGTCGGTCGGCCAGCAGTCGGCGTAGGAGAAGAGTCACGCGCCGGACCGCAAGCGGCGAGCGGCGCAGCCAACACCAGGGCAAAGAAGTGGCGGCGAGAGATGGAGCGCATGACGTGAACCGAAGGTGAATCTACCACAACCGCCATGCGAGGCGCTCTCGGGCAGAACCTTACCGCACAACGCCCATGCCCTGCAGCGAAAGCACTCAGCGCCAAGGGGTATAGCGGAGACCGCCCCGGCGTAGACGCCTGAGCTGAAAGGGGCGGGACGTGTGCGGCTTGCCCGTATGCTCAGCACCGGGATTCCTCCCGGCGCGATGACCGACGCCCACACATCTGCGCTAGACCCGTGCCCTGGGCGCAGCGGTCCGTCGGCCGAACACTTCTACAATCGCTAGGGTCACGTGCGCTCATGAGGAGACGACTATGTCCCAGCCATCCGCGAAACAACCACCGCCGATCAACGGCGACCTATATGACATCGAGTCGGAGCTGAACGACGATGAGCGCGCCATCCTGCTGCGCTGGCGCGCCTTCATGCGCGACGAGGTCGCACCGATCATCAACGACTACTGGGAACGCGGCGAGTTCCCCATGCAGCTCATCCCCAAGATCGGCGCGTTGACGATGGAAACCATCGGCAAAGGCCAGACGCACTACCCGCGCATGTCGCCGCTGCTCTCCGGCATGCTGAGCGCCGAGGTGGCGCGGGTGGACCCATCGCTGTGCTCGTTCCTGGGCGTGCACCGCCGGCTGTGCATGACCTCGATCTGGCTGTTCGGCTCACAAGAACAGAAAGACCGCTGGCTGCCGCCGATGCTGCGCTTCGAGAAGATCGGCTCGTGGGTGCTGACCGAGCCACTGGTCGGCAGCGGCGCCGCGCGTGGCTTGCTCACCACGGCCCGGCGCGAAGGCGACGTATGGGTGCTCGACGGCGAGAAGAAGTGGAGCGGCAACGCGACGTTCGCTGACGTGAACTGCATCTGGGCGAAGAACGCCGAGACCGGCGCCGTACACGGCTTTCTGGTGGAGCGCGGCATGCCGGGCTATCACGTCGAAAAGATCCACGACAAGATCAGCAAGCGCGTGGTACAAAATGTGCTGATCCGGCTCGAAGGCTGCCGCGTGCCGGAGGCCAACCGCTTGCCCGGCGCGCGCGCGTTCGATGACGTGGCGCGTCAGTTGACGAACGCCCGCGCAGATGTGGCGTGGGAGGCCGTCGGCATCGCGCGCGGCGCATATGAGCGCGCTCTGGCCTATGCGCTGCAACGCGAGCAGTTCGGGCGCAAGATCGCGGCCTTCCAAATTCAGCAGCTCAATTTGGCCAAGATGCTCGGCAACGTCACGGCCATGCAGAGCATGATGGTGCAGTTGGCCAAGCTGATGCAGCGCGAAGGTAGCCTCTCGCCGGAGCGTGCTTCGCTGGCCAAAGCTTGGTGCACCGAGCGGATGCGCGAGACGGTCGCCATCGCCCGCGCCATGCTGGGCGGCAACGGCATCTTGCTGGAGCACGACGTGGCGCGCCTGTTCGCCGACGCTGAGGCGGTGTATTCCTACGAAGGCTCGTACGAGATCAACAGTCTGATCGTGGGCAAGGCGATCACCGGCTACTCGGCCTTTGTCTGAGCGCGCCACGCGCCAGTCGCGACCTCAGCCGCCATCTGCTCGAGCGCGTCCCGCGCGCGTGCAACGGCATCTTCCAGCGACACGATCTCGCGCGCGTCGGCATCGCGGCGCTTGAACTCTGCGCCGCCAGTGGCCAACGACTTCGGCGCAACGGTGATGCGCAACGGCAGGCCGATCAGGTCGGCATCGGCGAATTTCACCCCGGGCGACTCGGCGCGGTCGTCGAAGAGCGCTTCGATCCCTGCGCGTCGCAAGTCGTGGTAGAGCGCCTCGGCTTTGGCTAGAGCATCGCCATCCCGGCCGGCCAGCGCTACCAGATGCACCGGATACGGCGCGACACTCGGCGGCCAGATCAGCCCTTCGTCGTCGTGATGTGCCTCGGCGATGCACGCCAGCAGCCGGCTGACGCCGATGCTGGCGCTAATCATCATCACCGGTCGCGGCGCGCCGTCGGCGGTCAGGTAGGTCAGGCGCATTGCTTCGGCATACGATGCGCCGAATTGGCGAATGCGTCCGATGGCCACACCGCGATCCAGGCGCAGCGGCGCGCCGCAGTGGGGACAAGCGTCGCCCGGGCTGGCAATGACGATGTCGGCCACGATGTGCGCCACATAGTCCCGGCCATAGTTGGTGTTCCACAGGTGGTAGCCATGCGCGTTCGCGCCGGCGACCAGGTTGGGCGAGGCCGGCACGGCGTCGTCCACGACGATGATCACCGGCAACGGCGACCGCGGGATTGGATCGGCCAACCCAACCGGCGAGGCGTATCCCGGCTCTGCGCCGACAGCGCGGATCTCATCATCGGTCGCCGGTCGCAGCTCGGTCGCGCCAAGCACGGCCGCCAGTTTCGCTGCGCTTACCTCCATGTCGCCGCGAACGACGACGAAGATGAATTGTTCGCGCCGGCCTTCGGCGTCCTCATGCGCCGCCACCAGGAAGACTGCCTTGGCCGTCTTGCGACTGGGGATATCGAGGAAACGCGCCAGCGCCTCGATCGTCTTGGCGTTGGGCGTAGCGACTTTCTCGAGCGGCTTGGGCGGCTCGGCGTCACCCGGCGGCTTGCGGAAGGTCGCCACGCGCCGGTCGGCGGCGTAACCGCAGGCATCGCACGAGACGATCTCGTCTTCGCCTTCGGGCGTGAGATGCACGAAGCGATGCGCGACGACGTCGCCTGTGCCGGCCTCGACCATGCTGACCGGCAGCGCACAACGCCGGAAGGCGCGTTGATAGGCTTCGCACAACGCGCGATACTGCGCCTGCATGCCGGCTTCGTCGGCAGCCAGCGCGAACGCGCGTAGCGCCGTGAACTCGCGCGCGTAGAGCAAGCCGCCGTGCGGGCGCAGCGCGTCGCGAAACTGCGCCTGAATATGAAACACGAGCTGCGGCAGTTGCTGATGCGACCGAATCTCGCTCCTGACGATCTCGGCCATCGCAGCTGCGGAGGGTGCTGCCGGCGCCGGGTCGCGCGCCTTGCGATCTTTGAATCGCGCCGTTTCGAGGCCGGCTGTGCTTCCGGCTTCCGCAAGCGACACCATCGGCAACTGCATCTCCTGTGCGCCGATGGCGCTTAGCTCCTCGCGCAGCACATGCTCGATCTTGGCCAATGCACGATGGGCGAGCGGCAAGTAGGCGAACATGCCTGCGCCGAGCGGGCGGATGAAGCCGGCGCGCAACAGCAACCGGTGGCTGGCGGCCTCGACGCCTGCGGGCGCCTCGCGCAACGTGGTACCGAAGAGGGACGACAGGCGCATATCAGGGTAGCTCGCTCTCCAGCCACACTAACGGGTTGACCGTCACCCCGCCGACGGCCAGCTCGAAGTGGAGGTGCGGGCCCAGGGTGCGACCGGTGTTGCCGGTGTAGCCGATCACGTCGCCGGCGTTGACGATCTGGCCCAACTCGACCTCGAACTTCGAGAGATGGCAATATACGGTGAATACGCCACGACCGTGATCCAGAATGATGGTATTGCCGCGGATGGGGAATGCCTGTGCAGTGACGACGAGCCCAGGCGCAGCGGCCTTCACCGGCGTGCCGACGCGCGCGGTGAGGTCTATGCCGCTGTGGAAGGTGTTCAACTTGCCGCGGTTGAAGTTGCGCCGCGTGCCGTAATACGACATGATCTTGCTCTTGATCGGCCATTGCAGCGGACCCTGCCACCACTGGGTGCCCGAAAAGTCGCTGAAGATCGCGTCGAGTTCAGCGCGTTCCTCCTGGTTGACGTGGGGTTCGAGCAGCGGCATCAGCTTCGTGCTCAGGATCAGGGTCTCGTAGCCAAAGCGGCCGGCAGCCACCTGCAGTCGACCTTGCACGACGCTGGCCAGGCCGTTCTGGGTGATGGCGCGGACGGTGATCGGGTAGACCCCCGGCTCCTGCAACGCCGACACGCCGCTCAGCGCGATGTATTCACCGTCTTTCTGGGCGAAGCGCAGCGGTCGGTCGGCGAGCATGCCGGTAATCTGTTGTAGCGGCGCGCGGGCGGCGATGCGTATCACGACGACCTCGCCCTGCCGCGGTAGGACCGGCGAGACCTCGATCCGTTCGAACGGTTCCGGTAGGTTGCTCGCTGCGCCGGCCTGCGGCACGCGCAGCATCTGGCCGAATACCAAGCACGCGCTGCACGGCAGATCGTTGACGCGGCGCAGCGCGTGAGGCGAAACGCCGTATTGCGCCGCGATGCTCACCAGCGTGTCGCCGGCCGAGACGCGATACAACTGGATGTTGTTCGAGGGCGGCGCCGGCATGCGGATCTTCTGCCCGATCAGCAACAGGTGTGGGTTGGTGAGCCTGTTGCGCTGGGCAAGGTCGCCGGCCGAGAACCCGGACTGCGCGGCGAGGCTGTTCAGCGTCTCGCCTAGCTGGACGAAGCGCACCAGCGGGTCGTCGCTGCGCGGCGGCGGGATGGGCGTGTGGAGGGGTTCGGGCGTCGCCACGACTTCGATCACCGCTGTGGGCAATTCGGCCGGCTGAGGCAGCACATTCGGATCGGCGGTGGGCGGCGCGGCCGGTGCGTCTGCCGGCGGCGGCTGGTCTTGTGCGTAGGAAGATGAAAGCGAGAGCGCCGCCGAGAGGAGCGCGGCAGCAACGCAGCGGGCGAGATCGTTCAACGAAGGCTGAACTTTGGACACGATGACGCGCGGATTGTACCAACGACCGGCAACCAGCGACCAGCACCTAATGACCAATGATTGACGCCCCGTCACTCGTCGAACAACACGGTCGGCTCGACGTACGTCCGCACGCGCCGGTTCATGATGCATTCGTGAATCCACTCGCTCAGGTGGCCCTGCTTCTGCGCCAGCGGCATATCGCTACACAAAACCTCCATCGGATAGTTCACGCGCAGCGCACGCAACGGCAGCACATGGCGCGTGATGCCGGCGGGCAGCATCACGCCGGTGCGTGCCAGCTCGATGATCTCCGCCGGCTCATAGCGCGGGAAGACCACGACCGCGCTGGCGTCGGGGAACGACTGGCGCACCTCGCGCAGGTTGTCGCTGGTGGTGCGCTGAACTCTGGCGCAGCCTTCATACGTGTCTACCAGCCGGTTGAGCAGCTCGGTGCGCTCGCGCATGTCGCCGCCGCCACACAAGATGTCGGTCTTGTGCGTCTGATCACACGAGATGAAGGCCAGCGCCTCGCGCCGCGCGAGCATGGCGCGGGCATGGGTCAGATCCCCTTCGCAGATATGCAGCCCGGGGATACGGCGCACTTGCGCCAGCAATTCCTCGATGCTGCACTGGGTGATGGCATGATGCCAAACGAATAACTGCACCTGGCCGTAGTCCACTACCTGGACGAGCACGTGCGGCACATTGAGCGCGCGCATGGCCGTGATGCGGTTCGCGCCGTCGAGCACGACGAAGTGTCTGTCGCCGTTGCCGAACGGCGCGACGATGGGCGGGTTGCGCAGCACGGCTTCCTCGCGAATGCGCGCGAGCAGCGGGTTGACGCGGCGCGGATCGGTGCGCTCGTGCGGCATGAGCAGATCGAGCGGCAGGATGCGCAGGTCGGGAAGTTGCATAGACTAGCATTGTAAGCAGCCATGAGCATGGCGTCGTTCGAGCAGTTTTGGCCCTACGCCTCCAGCGCGCTGCAGGTGCTGGTGTCGTTTCGCACGCTGGCGGCCATCGGCCTCGGCGCAGTCGCCTATTGGCTGATCCCGCATCCGCACCGGCCCAAGGCGCTCATCCCGATCAGCATCGCCATCGTGCTGCTGGGCTACCAGCGGCCGGCGATGCTGGTCGTCGTCACGGCGGGGATCTGCGCGTTGGTCTATCTCGCCATCTGCCGGGGCGCGCCCCGCGCCCTGATCGTCGCCGGCGTCGTCGCGCTCTACGCCATGCTGCATGGATTGTTCGGCCTGCTCACGTTCACGCCTTGGCTAAGCTGGTCGGGCTTGACGCCGGAGTATGTGCTGCCTACCATCGGCCTCACGGCGGCGTTCACCTTCCTGCGGATGGTGCACTTCAGCGTGGACTACGGCGCCGGCCCCTGGCCTAACGAAGCGACGCCGCGCGCGCCGGCTCCGCCGCCGCATCCGCTTACCTACGCCGCGTGGTGCCTGTTCTTCCCCACCTTCGTACACCTGCCGCTCATCCGTTACCAGGGCTGGTCGGAGCAGTTGACGAACCTGCCGCAGCGATTGGAGATCGCCCATCTGCGCAAGGGCATCTTCCGGATCGGCCAGGCGTTGTTCAAGGGCGTCTTTCTGGCGCTCGTCTTCATCACGTTCACGTTCAACCCGAACGGCGTCCTGCTCAGTCCTACCGGCCGGCCGTTCCTCGAACTCTTCGCCGCGGCCATCGTCTCGGCCATCGCCTACTACATCGGCTTCTCGGCGTTCATAGACCTGGGCATCGGCGCGGCCAGCCTCTACGGCATCACGCTGCCGGAGAACTTCGCCCCGGTGCTCAAGATGGTGCGCATCAACCGCATGCGCGACTTCTGGCGCAACTGGAACATCACCACCACGCGCTGGCTGAACGACTATGTGTATCAACCGCTGGGCGGGCATCGCCGGCATCCGGTGCGCAATGTGTTGTTGACGATGACGGCGTGCGGGCTGTGGCACTCGGTGAGCTTGTTCGGCGCGGTGTGGGGCTTCGGGCTAGGGCTGTTGCTGGTGATCGAGCACGGGTGGAACCGGCTGCGGATTCGGCATGGCTGGCCGGAAGTGCCGCCGCTCTTGCGCAGCGTGCTGTTGCTGTGCGCCATCGCGTTCGTCAATCTCGCGCTCACCCCCTACGGTTACACCGCGCAGTCCGCCAAGTATCTCTACCCGCTGTATTGGATGGGACTGGTTTAGGGGCAGATGGCTGCTTTTTGCTTTTTGCGTTCTGCACGATAATTTGAGCGATGCCAAAGCGCCCGTAATGCAGCGATGCTCACGACTTCTGGGTCTGGCTAATCTCACACCGAATCAATGGAGGACTCTTTTGTCTGATTCGCCCAAGCGCTCGTCGTTTCTCTCGTCTTTTCTGACTACGCTGACGTTGGCTGGCGCGAGTGCGATCGGCGCTTACGTGGCTTTCATTCGCCCTTGGCATCTGCGCTGGGGCGCCACCGAAGAAGAGGCCAAGCGGCCGCTGCTCGGCGACTCACTGATCGAAAACGCGAAGTTGCAGGCGACGCACGCCGTCTCGATCCACGCCCCGCCGGAAGCGATCTGGCCGTGGCTGGTGCAGATGGGCCAGGGACGCGGCGGCTTCTACAGCTACGAGTGGATCGAACGCCTGCTCGGCCTCTATCCCAGCAATGCCAATCACATCATCCCGTCGCTCCAAGAGCTGCACGCTGCCGACGCCGTGCCACTCGCGCCGGACGGCGCCGGGCTGCCGGTGGACATCGTCGTGCCCAACCGCACGATCGTGATGCACGCCGACGCGCCCATCAAGGCGCGGGTCGCCGTGATGCAGGCCGGTTACTACCGGCGCGTGACCTGGACGTTTCACCTGGAGCCGATTGACGCGACGAACACGCGGCTGATCGAGCGGTGGCGCGCCGACTGGGAGCCGACGTTCTCGAACACCCTCGTCATCCGCGCTTTGCTCGAGCCGGGCGCGTTCATCATGGAGCGGCAGATGTTGCTGGGCATCAAGGCGCGCGCCGAACGCGCCTGGGCGATGCGCGAGCGGACTAACGGGCAGTGAGCCGTTCGTAGACCTGCGCCAGCTTCGGTAGGATAGCGCCCCAGTCGTACGTCGCCGAGACGAAGCGATAAGCGCTCTCGCCGAGCGCAGCGCGATGCGACGGGCTGCGCAACAACTCGACCACGGCGCTGGCGAATTCCTCCGGCCGGTCGGCCACAATCAACTCGCGCCCCGACGTGATTGCAAACCCCTCACACCCGAGCGACGTGCTGACGATGGCGCGGCGCATGGCCATCGCCTCGAGCAGCTTGAAGCGCGTGCCGCCCCCGGCCAGCAACGGCGCGATGTAAACGTCGGCCTGCGCGATGTAGGGCCGTACGTCGTCCACCTGGCCGGTCAACACGATGTCCGGGTCGGCGCGCAGCGGGTCGAGTCGCGGGCTGGGCTTTTGGCCGACGACCAGCAGGCGCGCGTTCGGATGGGCGTGCTTCACTGCCGGCCACACGCGCCGGGCGAACCACAACACGGCGTCCACGTTGGGCCGGAAGTCCATCTTGCCGGTGAAGACGATGGTGGGGAGTGGAGCGTGGGGAGTGGGAAGTGGGGAGTGGGAAGTGGGGAGTGCGAACTTGGCATATTGCGCGACGTCAATGCCGTTGTAGATCACGGTCGGCTGGACGGACGGCGCGAGTCGCTTCAACGAGGCCGCATCTTCCGGCGAGACGCACAAGACTGCGTCGGCAGCGCGCAGCGCCCGGCGCTCGAACGCGCGCAGCCGTTGCCACTGCACGAACGAATACGCCGCGCCGTGCCAGCGCCTGGGGATGCGCATGTCGGACTCGAAGGTGCGCTTCTGCAGCAGATACTCCGCGTTGTGTTCGTCGAAGACGAAGCGCGCGCGATGGGGCAGCCGGGCAGCACCGATCATGTAACGCGCCAGCTCGATTCCCTCGAACTGAACCACGTCGAAATGGTGATCACACAGGTGCGCGTGCAGCGTTTGCTCGAACGCCGGCAACCACAGCCGCCAGGCCATGTCGGGCAACGCCGAAGTGGCCAGCGTGCGCAGGCGGTCGCCCAGGCTACGCGCCGGCACGGGCGCGGTGACGACGCTCCGGCAGGCTCGGCGCAACGGCTCGGGCAGCGCGTCTCTCGCGCCTGCCGGCCGTTCATCGAACGAGATCAGCCAAACCTCGTGTCGCGCCGCTAGGTGCGAGATTAATCCCCAATTGCGCAGCGCCGTCCCCTGTTGGGGCGGATACGGCAATTGCGGCGTGAGGAAGAGCAGGCGCATGGAGACTTACTTACGATTGGCGATTGAAGACAGGAGTTTTAGAGATTAGCCGAGTGCCGCACGATAGACGGCGAGGGTCTCTTGCGCAGCGCGTGCCCAAGAGAAACGCTGCGCACGCATCAGGCCGCGGCGCGCATATTCGGCGTGCAAGGCATCGTCCGTCCATAGGGCCAGGATGTGCTGCGCCAGCTCCGCAGCGTCCATCGGCTCGTGAAGCAAAGCGGCATCGGCGGCAATTTCGGGCAACGAGCCGGCGCTGCTGCATACCACCGGCGTGCCACGCGACATTGCCTCGAGAACCGGCAGGCCGAAGCCCTCCGAAAGCGACGGCATGACCAGCAACCGCGCCTGACGATACAACGCATCCAGTTCGTCGTCGCTCACCCAGCCGGCGAACGTGACGCGATCGGTCACGCCCAGTTCGCGGGCCACATCGCCGAGTGCCTCGTTGCGCCAACCCACCGCGCCTACAACGACGAGGCGGACATCGCTTGGCAAGCGCGCCAGCGCGCGCAGCAGCGTGCCCAGGTTCTTGCGCGGCTCTAGCGTGCCCACGAACAGGATGAATCGAGAATTGAGAATTGAGAATTGAGAATGAAGACTCGCGCTGGATTTTCTCAATTCTTCATTCTCAATTCTTAATTCCCGGTCGGCAGCTTCGTGCACCACCACCACCTTCTCGGGCGCGGCTTCGGGGATCAGGCGTAGGATGTCCTGGCGCGTGAAGTGCGATACGGCGATGATGCGATCGGCGACCGACGCCGACCAGCGGATGCGGCCGTAGTAGCGCATGCCATCGGCACTCATCACCTCCGGATGCTCCATGAAATACAGGTCGTGGATGGTGATCACTTTGCGGAACCGCCCCCAGCACGTGATGAAGTCCGGCGAATGGAACACGGCATGCGGCGCGCGAAGCAGGCCCCGCGAGGCCAGCTCGACGGGCAAGGTCAGATGTTCGTAACGGTGATGGGCCGGCGTGGCTGCCCGGACGATGCCGACGTTGGCCGGCACCCAGCCGGTGTCGGCATCGCGCCGGTCCAGCAGGATGCGCAGCGTGAACGCCGGCGCTCGCAGCGCCGACAGGGCACGCACCAGGCGTCGCGTGTAGTACGACACGCCCGCCTTGCGGTAATACATCAGCCGGCAGTCCACGAGGACCGCACAAAGTCTGCGATCGGCGACGCTCGACATCGTTGCTCTCTCGACAGTCGCAACCGCCGATCAAACGAGCACGGCTTGCTCATGTTTGAGCAACCACGCCTTCGCCTGCACGCCGCCGGCGTAGCCGGTCAGCTTGCCATTGCTGGAGAGCACGCGGTGACAGGGGACGATGATGTTGATCGGATTGCGGGCGTTGGCCTGGCCGACTGCGCGCGGCGCGGTGGCCTTCTTCAGCCGCCGGGCGATCTCGGCATAGGTGATGGTTTCGCCATAGCCGACCGAGCGCACTTCCATCAACACCGCACGCTGGAAGTCGGTGAGCCGGTCGAGCGAAATCGGCACATCGAACGTCCGGCGCTTACCTTCGAAGTACTCGCGCAACTGCTTGCGCGCCTGAATGACGACCTTGCACCCTTTGCCGACCGGCACATCGGGCGTGACCCAGCGCACCGCTGTGACGGCCTTGCGCGTGCCCTCGATCATCAGCCGGCCGATCGGAGTGTCGAGCGCAGCTTGATACACGCCCCAACTTTATAATCATCGCGTGACTTTATCAACCGATCGCCTGCTCGAACTGTATCGCCAGCTCGTGCTGATCCGCCAGTTCGAGCTGCGCGCGATTGACGAGCGACGCCAGGGGCTGATCCCCGGCTTCATCCACCCCTATATCGGCGAAGAAGCGTGCGCCGTGGGCGCATGTGCGGCGTTGAATCGCGACGACGTGATCACCAGCACACACCGCGGCCACGGCCACCTGATCGCCAAGGGCGGCGATGTGCGTTACATGATGGCCGAGCTGGCTGCGCGCGAGGCCGGCTATTGCCGCGGCAAGGGCGGCTCGCTGCACATGACCGACTTCGACCTCGGCATCCTGGGCGCGAACGGCATCGTCGCCGGCGGCATCCCCATGGCCGTCGGCGCGGCGCTCGCCTTCAAGATGCAGGCCGCGGCCTCGCCCGACGCGCACCACAGGGCCGGGCTACGCGTCGCTCTGGCCTTCTTCGGCGACGGCGCAACCAACGAGGGCGCGTTCCACGAAGCGCTCAACCTAGCCGGACTGTGGCGGCTGCCGGTGGTGTTCTTTTGCGAGAACAACCGGTACGGCGAGGGCACGCCGCAGCACAAGCAAGCGCCGATCACCCAGCTCAGCAAGCGCGCCGAGAGCTACGCCATGCCGGGCATTACCGTGGACGGCAACGACGTGCTGGCGGTATATGAGGCGACGCAGCACGCGGTCGAACGCGCGCGGCGCGGCGACGGCCCGTCGTTCATCGAGGGCATGACTTACCGCTATCGCGGCCATTACGAGGGCGATCCCCAGGTCTATCGCTCACGCGAGGAAGTCGAACACTGGCAGGCGCGTGACCCGATCCCCCGCTTCCGCCGCGTGCTCGTCGAGCGCGGGGTCGAGGAAGGGACAATCGAGGACGTCGAGGGCCAAGTGCTGGCACTGATCGAGGAGGCGGTGGCCTTTGCGCGCGCTGCACCGCCGGCGCGCGTGGAGGATGCACTCCATGGCGTGTATGGCGACACCCATAACGGCGCAGTGTTTTGAGTTGTACTCAGGCAATAATGGCAATTTTCAAAGTGAAATTTAAGCCTACGCAGCTATGTTCAAAGCGTGACTGCGCCGGGATTTATCCCCAAACAACCTTGCTTATCCCCAGCTCGCTCAGGATTTGTCCACATTTTCGCCCTTTTATGATGTCTGTTTGCTTTTCTTAAGCCGGAGATAACGTTGCCTGAGCGGAACGTGAGCGCCGTCTATGGGGGGTGATACACGTTCAAGCCCAATATATAGCGGAAGCCATGCTCGCCGTTTGTGAACGCGTTGTGAAAGATTTGTGGATAGCGAGTCGCCTGAACTGGCGCTCGACCCGCGTCTGGCTGCGGCGCACCCTGCAGATGGCGCTGGCTGCCGGCCTGCTCCTCACCTTGCTGCGGTTCGACGTGCCGCCCTACGGCGACCGCGAGGCGCACCTTGACCGCATGCTGGCCGGTAAGCATTTCGACCTGGCCGGCTGGTGGGTCGGCGCGATGGTAGTCAAGCTCGGCTATGAGTTGATCCTGCCGCACGATGGCATGAGCGATCACGACCAAGTCGCTTTCGTGCAGGATTACATGCGCGACGTAGCCGAGTTCAAACGCCTGGTCAACCAGATCGAAGAGATCTACAGCGACCCGAGCGTAGCAGACGCGGCTGCGGCAAGCGCAACGCTCCGTGCCCAACGCGACGCCCTGCGCGCCAGCCTAAACGCCCGGCAGGACATCGCCGAGGCGATTCTGCAAGACCAAGTGCAGAGCGTGCTGCGCGACGAAGGCTTCGCCATCGGCGGTCAGGTGATGCCGCCGCTGCGCTTTCGGTTCACCGAGCTGCCCGATCTACTGGTCGTCTCGCGCCGCGACAAGATCGAGCGCATCGCCTCGCGCGAGCTGACCACCGGCCTGACGTTGGAGGAGAAAGCGCGCATCGAGGAGATGGTGGATCGTCGGTTCGACGTGTCGTCGCTCGTCACGCCCATCGGCGGCTTAGGCGCTTATCCGACCCTGCTGCCGGAGACGTCGGCGCTGAAGTGGGTGCTCGGCGTCATCGCCCACGAATGGGTGCACAACTATCTGATCTTCACCCTCAGCCCGGTCGGGCTGAACTTCCTCTCCAGCGCAGAGGCACGTACCATCAACGAGACCGCAGCGGTGATCGTGGAGCGCGAAATCCGCGAGCGCGTGGCGCAGCGCTACTACCCAGAGCTACACGCGGCGCTGGCCAGCGACGCACAGGCCGTCGCGCCGCCCACCAACCAACAGGCGTTCGACTTTCGTGCCGAGATGCGCAAGACGCGCGAGCGGGTGGACGAACTGTTGGCACAGGGCAGGATCGAAGAGGCCGAAGCCTATATGGAGCAGCGCCGCATCTTGTTCGTGCAGAACGGCCATCGCATCCGCAAGCTGAATCAGGCCTACTTCGCCTTCCACGGCGCATACAACGCCGATCCGGGCGGCTCACCGGCGGCCGGCAAAGATCCCATCGGCCCGGCGGTGCAGGAATTGCGCAAGCGCAGCCCGTCACTCGGCGCCTTCCTGCGCGAGATCGCGACCATCCGCGACTTCGCCGATCTTCAGCACCGGCTCCAGTCGAGGCAGTGACCGCGCATGGAGACGCAAGACGGAAGACGCAAAACACGTGGCACCTGCCCCTGGCCCCGATCTCTGACCCCTATGCCCTCACCCCTCAACCCTCCGGTGCACCCGCCCGCCCATGCGCAGCCAGCGGATTCGCCCGTCGTCGCCGCGCAGAAACTCCGCAGTGCTGCCCTTGCCCGGCCCATCGGCGACGTAGGCTAGGTCGCGCGAGGCGAGCGCCAGATGCGCCGGCGGCGGTGTCGGCCCGGGCGGCGAGTCGGGCTCGGGAAAGCCGCCCTTCGGTAGCAGTTGCAACTTCAGCGCGCCTTCCTCGACGCTCAACGCCAAGTCGTTCAGCGGCGCGGTGTAGCAGCCGGCGTATTCGGCCAGCGCATCGGGCGGCAGGGTGATGAAGGCCGGCTCATCGGCGACCGCACCAAGGTATGCCTTGAACGCCGCGGTCGTCACGGCGCCGTGCAGCTCACCGCCGCGATCGGAGTTGGTGAGCACGGCGATAGCGAAGCCGGCGGCCGGACAGAGCTGCAACGTCGCCTGCTGGCCCTTCGTCGCCCCACCGTGCCCGATGATGCGCGCCTCGCCCACCTGGCGGATCATCCAGCTCAGGCCGCGCCAATCACCCGCCAGCGTCGTCTGCACCAACGTCGTTTGCATCTCACGGATAGCACCCTCCGCTGCAAGGTGAAAGTGCGCGTAGCGCATCAGCTCGTTCACGGTGGAGATGACGCCGCCCGCCGGATGGCTGGACCGGCCGATCGGCCAAGGCCGGGCCACGCTCACCGGTTCGTCGGCGTTGTGGGGCGAGGTGTGCCCGACCGCGAAGTGGTGCAACATGGCGTCCCACGGAAAGAAGAAGGTCATCTCCAGCCCCAGCGGCGCGAAGACCAGTTCCGCCATGGCCGATTCGAACGTCTGGCCGGTGATCGCCTCGATCACGCGGCCAGCCAGATTGAAGCCGGCGTTGTTGTAATGGAAGAGCGACCCGACCGGCGTGAGCTGGGGCAACTTAGCCATCGCCGCCACATAGCGCGCCAGCGCGTCGTCGCCCCAACCGAAATTGTCGAAGTAATCGCCCAGCCAGCCACCGGTGTGCGTGAGTAGATGGCGCATCGTCACCTGCACCGTCGCGGCTTCGTCCTGCAACCGCAGCTCGGGCACGTAGGTTCGCACCGGCGCGTCCAGATCGAGCCGGCCCGCTTCGACCAGCCGCATGGCTGCCGTGCCGACGAACGTCTTGGTGATCGAGCCGATCTGGAAGAGCGTGTCGGGCGTGACCGGCAGCGGATGTGCGATGTTCGTGACACCGAAAGCGGCGGCGCGCGTTTCGCCGCGATACAGCACGGCGAGCGCGACGCCAGGCACGCGCAGCCGTTCCATCTCGCGTTCGACCTGGACACAGAGCGCATCGAAGCGAGGAGCGGGGTGATCGTTCGACATGGCCGACTATTGTGAACGGTGTCCCTATACTTCACAAGCGATGCTATACGACATTAGCCGCACCCTGACCCCACACATCGCCGTCTTCCCCGGCGATACGCCGGTGTCCATCGCCCCCACCTTGCAGATGCACGCCGGCGACTCGTGTAACGTCACGGCCATCACGATGAGCGCACACGCCGGCACGCACGTGGACGCGCCGCGCCACTACAGCGACGACGGCGCAGGCATAGACGCCGTGCCGCTGGATGTGCTGATCGGCCCCGCCCGCGTCGTTACGCTGGATGCGCTAGAAGCCATCACCATCGCAGACTTGGAACGTGCACTGCAGCTCACGCATCCCGCATCGGATGCGCACCACACGACACGCGACTTGCGCCTTCTCAATTCTCAATGCTCGATTTTCAATTTCACGCGCCTGCTCATCCACACCCGTGCCAGCGACACACCCGACGATGGGTGGAACGACGCCTTCGCTTACTTCGACCCGCAAGCTGCCGAGTGGCTCGGCGCGAACAGCCTGCGGCTGATCGGCACCGATGCGCCATCGGTGGACCCGGCGGTGAGCAAGGACTTGCCGGCGCACAAAGCCTTTCTGCGTCACGGCGTGATCATCATGGAGAATCTGTGCCTGCGCGGCGTGCCGGACGGCGAGTACGAGTTGATCGCGCTGCCGCTGAAGATCGCGGGCAACGACGCCGGGCCGGCGCGCGTCGTGCTGCGCCGGTGAGGCCGATTGGGTAGGCCAGGGCAGTGCCCCGGCCTACCCGCTTGTTTCACTCCCCTGAGCGCATCCCCCATCCTCTTCTGATAGAATCTTTCGCATCATGACGCTCGCTCCAGACGTGATCCCAACGGCTGAGATTCCCGTGGCGACCGACGCGCGCCCGGCGACGATGCGCCGGCCCGAATGGCTGAAGGTGCGCATGCCCTCCGGCGAGACCTACCACAACCTCAAGCGCCTGATGCGCAGCAAGTCGCTGCACACCATCTGCGAAGAGGCCAACTGCCCGAACATCGCTGAATGCTGGGGGCGCGGCACGGCTACCTTCCTCATCATGGGCGACGTGTGCACGCGTTCGTGCGGCTTTTGCGACGTGAAGACCGGCATGCCCAGCCCGCTGGACTGGGCCGAGCCGCTCCGCGTGGCGCAAGCCGTCAAAGCCATGGACCTCAAGCACGTCGTGATCACCTCGGTCAACCGCGACGAGCGGCGGGATGGCGGCGCGCCGATCTTCGCCTTGACCATCCGCAAAGTGCGCGAGCTGCAGCCGGGCTGCACGGTTGAGGTGCTCATCCCCGACTTCAAGGGCAACCGCGCTGCGCTCGAGATCGTCATGCGCGAGGAGCCGGATATCCTCAACCACAACGTCGAGACCGTGCCGCGCCTGTTCAAGAAAGTGCAACCCCAAGACCGCTACGAGTGGGCGCTGGCGACGTTGCGCAACGCCAAGGCGATCCAGCCCGACGCGGTGACCAAGACCGGCATCATGCTCGGCCTGGGCGAGACGCCCGACGAAGTGCTGGCTGTGATGCGCGACCTACGCGCCATTGACGTAGACATCCTGACGCTCGGCCAATATCTCCAGCCGAGCAGGCGACACCTGCCCATCGAGCGCTACTACACGCCGGAGGAGTTCGCCGAATTCCGGCGCATCGGCTACGAGATGGGGTTCAAGTGGGTGGAGAGCGGGCCGCTGGTGCGCAGTTCGTTCCGCGCCGAGTTCCAGGCACGCGCGCTCTCCAGGCGCTGGCGCGAGGCCGAGATGGCGCTCGCCGCCGGCCAGACCACCTGACTCGGCTGCGTCGCTGCGCAGGGTTCACGCCGCGCGAGCACGCTTGCGCCCGTCGCACCGACACGACTCATGCACGCCCGAAGAAACCCGCAACGCATCGGCAACATGCCTGCGCGCTTCAACGGCAAGGCAGCGTTGGGCGTCGCGCTCTTGGCCATCGTGCTGATCGCCGGCGTCGCCTTCGTCGCGATCTACGCCTCGGCGTCACGCGAGGCGTCCGCCGGCGACCCGGGCATCATTCAGGTGATCTACGTCCAACCCACCCCGGCACAGTTCTCGGCAACCCATCCGCCGGCAGCCGTTGCACCGTCGTTGGAGGCCGCTGCGAATGCAGCAGCAACTGCACCCCAAGCCCGGCGCGAGTGGATGGAATCGGCAGCACGCTCCACCGCGCCCGAGCGCGCCCAACCGACGGCGACGCCCTCACCCACCCCCACGCCGGATGCGCGGAGCGCGCTCCGCGCCGAAGCCGTGCTACAACTGGAGGAGGCGGTGTCGTGCCCGCAGCCGGTCGGGCAGGTCATCACCGAGACGCTGGACGGCGACGTCACCGTCGTGCCGATCACGGTGCACGTGTATCTGCCGCCGTGTTACGATCCAGAGCGTTACACTTATCCGACGCTCTATCTGATCCACGGCACGGCCTTCGAGCAGGGCGGCTGGCTGTATGCCGGCGTGCCGCGCGTGGCCGACGTGCAGATGAGCCTAGGCGTGCTGCCGCCGTTCATCATCGTGATGCCCGGCGCAGACATGCGCGCCGGCGAAGCCAGCAAATACTCCTGGACGAACAGGGGACGTGGCTCGTATGAGGACTTCATGGTCAACGAGCTGATCCCCTACATTGACCAGCATTACAGCACGTGGGCCAGCCGCGACGGGCGCGCCATCGGTGGCATCTCGCGCGGCGGCTACTGGGCGATCGAGATCGCGTTCGCCCATCCCGATCTGTTCAGCGCCGTCGGCGGCCACAGCCCCTCGGTGTTCACCCAACTGGTCGGCGTGCCGCCCAACTTCAGCATGCTCAGCACAGCGCGCTCGATTGACGAACTGCACAACCTGCGCATTTGGCTAGACGCCGGCGATGCAGACTGGGCGAAGGTGGACATGCAAAAGCTGATAGGCGACCTGGACGATGCCGGTGTGCCGTATTACGCCGAGGTCGGCGAAGGCGGCCACGAGGACAGCTACTGGACGTCACGCGTGCCGGACTACCTGGCGTTCTACTCGGCGGCGTGGCCACGTGCCGCGCGCGCCAAGCAAGCGCCCAGCGCGGCAGCCAATCCCTGACATGCGGCGCTGGCTCATCTGGATCGGCGTCGCCATCAGCATCGTCTTCCTCTTCTTGGCGCTGCGCGGCATCCACTTCGACGAATTCGCGCGCGCACTGCAGCGGGCCAACCCGCTGTGGCTGTTGCCGGGCATCGCGTTCTACTTCCTCGCCGTCGCCGTGCGCGCATGGCGCTGGTCGTATCTGCTGCGGCCGTTGAAGGCGGTGAGTGCCGACCGGTTGTTCCCTGTCGTCGTGATCGGCTACATGGGCAACAACATCTATCCGGCGCGCATCGGCGAGCTGTTGCGCGCCTACGTGCTGCGGCGCGATGAAGGCGTGCCCATCGCCTCCAGCCTGGCAACGGTGCTGATCGAGCGCATGATGGACGGCGTCGTGATGGTTGGCTTCGCCCTGATCGGCCTGCAATTCGCGCCGAACGTGAGCGCACGCGCCGGCCAAGGGGTCACCGCCGCCCTCGCGCTCTTCGCCCTCGCAAGCGCAGCCTTCTTTTGGATGGCGCTGGCGCCGGCGCGGACCAACCGGCTGGCCGAGGCAACCATCACCCGGCTCGTCCCGAATCGTTTCCAGGCGCCGCTGCTGGGCATCGCCCATCGCTTCGTGCAGGGCGCCCAGAGCTTGCGCAGCCCGCGCGACCTGGCGGCGATCTTCCTCGGCACGGTCGTGGTGTGGCTGCTGGAGACGATGAAATACGTGAGCGTGGCATGGGCGTTCGACCTGGCGCTCCCGTTTGGTGGCCTGATGCTGGTCAACGGTCTGTCGAATTTGTTCACCATCATCCCCGGCGCGCCCGGTGCAGTGGGCACGTTCGACGCCGGCGGCATGCTAGGCATGCGCGCGCTCGGCGTGGAGGACTCGCTGGCAGCGGCCTACGTGCTCACGCTGCACGTGGCGCTGTGGCTGCCGGTGACGCTGCTGGGCGCATTCTTCATGCTGCGCGAGGGCCTGCGCTGGTCGGACCTGCGCCGGGCAGAAGAGGCGGCAGCGTAGCCTCGTCGTCGCAAATGATAGCCGCAGGCTTGGCGCCTGCGGCGATGTTCCAATGCGCGGCCTCGTCGCTCAGTCCGGCGCGCATGGCGTGATAGGCGCGTCGCGCAGCCGGCACGGTGTCGTTGGCGCGCAATGACTCCAACGCGCGGCGATGAAAGGTGCGTCGCTGGACCTCGTTGGCTGCTGCATACATCTCGTCACGCACCTTGTCGTGTGCGACGAGATACTCAGCGCCGCCGTCGCTGCCGATCTGCTCGTGCACGAAGCGCGCGCGTGGCGAAGTTCATCCCGTTCAACATGCTGATGCCGTATGGGAGCGCCTATGTGACCAACGGCGGCTTTGGCAGCGTGACGATCGCGCTGGCGCACGGCGTGCTGCGTGCTGCGTGCGTGCTGCGTGCTGCGTGCGTGCTGCGTGCTGCGTGCGTGCTGCGTGCTGCGTGCTGCGTGCTATTCGGCACCGAACTCGGCACGCCGGTGTATTGGCACATCGGGTTCAGGGATGTGGGCGCGACCATCAGCCGGTATTTGTGGCGGCATCCTGAATCATCTCGGCCCAACGTGAGGGAAGTAATGGTCGCCCAACACACGCGCGATCAACTCGCCACGGCTGTGCACACCCACCTTGTCAAAAATTGACTTGAGATGATCCTGCACCGTATGCACGGATATGTGCAGAGTGAGTGCCATCTCGCTCGATGCCAACCCTTGGAGCACCAGCTGTAGCAACTCGCGTTCCCGCGCGGTCAGGTCGTAGGCCAGCATCAGAAGCCGGGCAATCTCCGACGAGCGAGCCAACTCCAGGATGACGGCAGTTTGTCCTGCGCCAACGTGCGAACCAATCATGTGAGAGCCATGCAGCATGAGCCATTGCCCCGAGTGCGTGCGCACCCGCAGGTGAGCTTGCAGATGTTCAGGCGTATCACCGTTGCTAATCGTCCGCGCAATCGCCCGAGCTCGCATCGCTACTTCGTGGATGGGTGCGGGCAGCCAGCCTTCGGGCACACGAAACCCCGGCTCGACCAAATCAGCCAGCCACGCATGTGCCGCCGGGTTCATGGCCTCAACTGCTCCGCTCTCACCCAGCACAATCAGCCCTGGGCCGGGGTCATTAGCTGCCACCACCGACCGATCCATCAGCAATGCCAGCCGAAATCCTTCGGCCAAAGGCGCGGACAAACGCCCAAGAAAACGCCCTTCGGCAGATGTGAAGTCTGGTGAATCGGCTGTGCGGAAGAGCGTCACGCCGCCCCAACATTCACGGTCACACACAAACGCCACCCGCAACTCATGGCGCGCGCCAATGGTGGACATCACCGAGTGAAAGCGATGGCTTTGCTTCAGCGCATCCTGCGTGCTCTGGCTGAGGATGCCAAAACGCGTGCTACTACGTGCCAGCACGCTGAACTTATTCACATCATCCATCAGATATTCATTCTCTGCGGCCAGGGCAAATGCAAAATCGGGAATGCCCTCCGAAACCTCGCTGGTGATGAGCAATGTGCCAGGATCGATCGTCCCCCAGCAACAGGCATCGAAGGGAATGGCCTTGCGCAGGCGTTGCGCAGCAGCGCGCCGCAGTGCAATCGAATCCAGCCCGCTCTGGCAAAGATGGATGATGTCTTGCTCGGCCTGTCGCAGTGTCAATTCTTGTTTCATGGTGCGCCCTCGCGGGCAGTATAAGGCTTTTAGCACTCGCAACCCCCCCCCAATATTGGGGATGGATTCATGCATCGCCGTTTCATATCCTTGCGCGAAGGCCATCGAATCTGTTTCGATGGCCCATCAAAGGAGCAACTTCTAATGACATCAACAGCGACTACGCCTACGCCTACGCCCGGCTACGCCCTTGCCAAAGCTGACGGCCAGGCCATCTGGACTATGGGGGAGTGCATAACCTTCAAGGCGACGCGCGCGCTGACAGGCAACGCCTTTACCCTGATTGAAGATGTGGTGGCCCCCGGCGGCGAACCACCACCGCACTTCCACGAAAATGAAGACGAGGCTTACTACATCTTGGAAGGTGAAATGAATGTCACCGTTGGCGAGGAGACTTTTCACGCGGCACCCGGAACCTTCGTGTTCTTGCCACGCGGCATCCCGCATCATTGGAAGATCGTGGGCAGCAACCTCGTTCGTTTTCTGGCCTGGTTTGTGCCTGGCGGCGTAGAGGGCTTCTTCCTGGAGATGGGCGAACCCGCACGTGCCCAAACGCCGCCACCACCGCCCGCAGGCCCACCCGATATGGCAAAGATCGTGCAGACCGCCGGCAAGTATGGCATTCGCTTGGCGGAGCGGCTGCCGTCGGCGTAGTGCAACGATCAGCACATTCTGATCGTTCCGACCACCACGAAGAGGACAATCATGATTACCAAAAAGATCATCACCGTCATCGGCGCCACTGGCGCGCAAGGCGGCGGGCTGGCTCGCGCCATCCTCAACGATCCGCATAGCAACTTTGCCGTGCGGGCCGTCACGCGAGACCCAAACTCAGACAAAGCCAAAGCGTTGGCACGGTTGGGTGCAGATGTCGTCGCTGCCGATCTGGACGACCCCGACAGTTTGGAGCGCGCATTCAATGGCGCCTATGGCGCGTTCTGCGTCACCTTCTTCTGGGCGCACTTCTCGCCCGACCTCGAAATTGCCCAAGCCAAACGCATGGCACACGCCGCCCGAAAGGCCAATCTCAAGCATGTCATCTGGTCTACGCTCGAAGACAGCCGCCAGTGGGTGCCCGTATCCGACACACGCATCCCCACACTGATGGGCAAATACAAGGTGCCGCACATGGATGCAAAAGGCGAAGCCGATCAGGCGTTTATCGAAGCGGGTGTGCCCACCACATTTTTGCTCACCTCGTTCTTCTGGGAGAACTTCATCTACTTCGGCATGGGGCCGCGCCGTGGCGCGGACGGCAAGCTGGCGATCACACTGCCGTTGATGGGGGCGCAGCTTGCAGGCATGGCCGCAGAAGATATTGGCAAGTGCGCGTATGGCATTTTCCAGGCCGGCCTGCCGGCACACAATCAGCGCGTCGGCATCGCGGGCGAGTTTCTGACCGGAGCGCACATGGCGCAGGCGATGGGGCATACGCTCGGCGAAGACATAGCCTTCAACGATGTGCCGCCACATGTCTATCGCAGCTTCGGCTTTCCTGGCGCGGAAGAGTTGGGCAACATGTTTCAGATCGAAGCCGAGTATGCGGATGTGGTCCTGGGCAACCGCAGCATCGACATGAGCCGCAGGTTGAACCCGGAGTTGCAATCGTTCGACATGTGGCTGGCGCGCAACAAGGCGCACATCCCGCGCACGTGACGGTGAACAGTTGGCGTTCACGCGCTATCGGCAGTTATATTCCACTATCAAAATGTTGCTGGCGATTGCCCTGCAGGGCGGCGATAAATTTGTCCGCATCCGGCAGACCAGACGGCATGGTTGGCAACGCAAACGCCTGAGCCGGTGTGCTGAATTGTGGGTCGCGCAAATGGCCGTCCATCCCTAGCGACAAGATGCTCAACATGTGTGCCGTCTTAGTGTGAATCGTGAATGCACACTACCCACATGGATTGACCGCGCGCGAAGCCGAAGTGTTGACCCTGGTTGCGGGGGGCAAGTCCAACAAAGAGATTGCGCGGACGACGTTGAGGTCAGCTATCCCGGCTTCCGCGGAATGCGCGGCAAGGACGCGGCCAAGGCATACAACGCGCCCCCGACAGGCAAGAAAGGCGTGATCAGGGGTGTGTTGATCACAGCGATCAAGAACGGCAGGACTTCACGGCATTGTGGAGCCCTTTTTGTTTGAGCAGCACCTGAGCAAAAAGCGGGCTGGTAAGTGAGCACTCCCGCGCGGAGGATGACCGCCACAAGGAGAGCCGCGATGATCCAGAACCTGAACCTCAGCCCAAGCACGTCCGCCAGTCGAGCGGATACATTCGCCGCGCTAAACGTCCTGTTTCGCTCCGGCACGCTGCCGGCCGAGCCACTCGACGGCCGCTACCGCGGTGGCCTCGCCGCGATTGACCTCGTCCCCGGCGCGACCCAACTTGTGCAGGCGATTCTGTCGCGCTGGCTGCCGTGGCAGGGCAAGCGCTTCGACGCGGCCTGCGAGTGCGGCGATAACATCTTCACTCGCGATTTGTATCCGCTGGCGCGCGTGATCTGGCCGCTGTATCGCGCCTACACCGATGACTCTGCGGCAACCTATCGCGCCTTCACCTTCAAGACCAGCACCGGCCCCGGCCTGTTCGACCCCGATCGGCAGGTGTTCAAGCTCGACTATGACCTGCCCGGCAACCCACCCGGCAACGTCAAGCGCGTGCTGGATGAGCTGGTCGAGCTGCCCGACGGCACGTTCCTCGGCAAGGCGCACCTCAAGCTGTATTGGAGCGCGTGGAAGACCGTGGCGTATTTCACATTGGCGCAAGACAAGTCACACGCGAGATAAGGAGGACACACATGGCACGCTTCCTGATCTGCACCCATCCCATCACCGGGCACGTCAACCCGGCCATCGAAATCGTCCGCAAACTCGTCGAGCGCGGCCACGAGGTGCGCGTCTACACCGGCCAGAAGTTCAAGGCCAAGGTTGAAGCGGCTGGCGTGACGTTCCAGCCGATGGTCAAAGCCTACGACTACGACGACAGCGACTACGACAAAGCCTTCCCCGGCCGCGCGGCGCTGAAAGGCATCAACCAGATCAAGTTCGACTTCACCGAAGTCTTCGTGCGGCGCGCGCCAGAGCAGGTGGCCGACCTGCGCGCCATCTTCCAAACGTGGACGCCGGACGTGGTGCTGTGCGACCCCGCCTTCGCCGGCGCGCGCTTCCTGTACGAGCTGGGCGAGATCGAGGCGTTCGCCGTGTTCAACATCAGCGTGCTCGGCCTGCCCAGCAAGGACGTGCCGCCGTTTGGCCTGGGCCTGCTGCCGGACTACTCGCCCATCGGCATGCTGAAGAACAAGGCGCTGGCGTTCATGGCCAGCAATGTCGTGTTCAAAGAAGTGAACGCTGCACTGAAAGAGGAGCGCGCCAAATTCGGCCTCAAGCCAGAGCCTTTCTCGCCAGTTTACTCCGACATGCTGTATCTCCAGCCGTCCGTCCCGGCCATCGAATACCCGCGCACCGACCTGATCCCCAGCGCGCACTTCATCGGCGCACTCATCCCGCAGTTCAAGGGCGAGTTCGAGCCGCCCGTGTGGTGGGATGAGGTGACTGGCGCAACCAAGCCCGTCGTCCTGGTCACGCAGGGCACGGTGGCAACGAACGCCGAAGAGCTAATCCTGCCCGCGTTGCAGGCGTTGGCCCATGAAGATGTGCTGGTGGTGGCGACGACTGGTGGCAAAGCGCTGGCCGGGCCGGTGCCCGCCAACGCGCGCGTGGCCCCGTTCATCCCTTTCAACCGGCTCATGCCACACGTCCGCGTCATGGTGACCAACGGCGGTTACGGCGGCGTGACGATCGCGCTGGCCAACGGCGTGCCGGTGGTATGCGGCGGCACGACCGAAGACAAGCCCGAAGTGGGCAACCGCGTGGCCTATGCCGGCGTCGGCATCAACCTGAAGACCAATACACCGTTGCCAGAACAGATTCGTGCAGCGGTCAAGCAAGTGCTGGACGACTCGACTTTTCGCGACAAGGCCAAACGCCTGCAGGCCGAGTATGCGCGGCACGACGGGCCGACCGAAGCTGCAGTCCTGCTGGAGAAACTCGCCACCACTAAGCAACCGGTGCTGAACGCACAACCGCCATTTGCGACAGCGGCGTGCGCCGGTAAAGCCACCCTTCCGGCGTGAAGGCGCACCGCGGCGCATTGATGCAAAGCAGAGAGAAGCGCGATGAAGCTGGCTTTAATCGCCTATGGTACGCGCGGCGACGTGCAACCGTTCGTCTCGCTGGCGTGGGCGCTGCGCGAGCGCCATCATGAGGTCCGCCTAGTCATCCCGCACAACATGGCGGGCTGGGTGGCCAAAACCGGCTTGCCCTTCGCCGAAATCCCAGTGGAAGAGCAATTGCCACATGCGCCGCTGCCGCGGTAAGACAAGTGCATATGAACACACACATCCTCACCACCGCCGATGGCCTTACCCTGAACGGCTATGCCGTGCCCACGCAAGGCAGCGCGCGCGCCAACGTCATCCTCGTGCACGGCCTCGGCGACCACGCCGGCATGGCGCACTATCGCGACCTAGCGCAGTGGCTGGCCGCGCGCGGGTTCAACGTGCAGCGGTTCGATCTGCGCGGGCACGGCACGTCGCAGGGCAAGCGCGTGTTCGTCAACGCATGGCAGGACTATCGCGACGACCTGCGCCTGTGCATCGAGCACGTTCAGCGCGCGCAGTCTGACTTGCCATTGTTCCTTGTCGGTTTGAGCATGGGCGCGCTGATCGTCATTGACTACGTGCTGCGGTGTCCCGACGGCATTCGCGGCGTGGTGACATGCAGCCCGCCGCTGGGCGAGACCGGCGCATCGAAGGTGCTCGTTTCACTATTGGGGTTCCTCAGCAAGGTCGCGCCGGCGACGCTGATTGATCCGGGGCTGGACAAGAACAACATCACCCGCGACGCCCGTGCGCTAGAGGGCTATCTGGCCGACCCGCTGATGACGTTGAAGGTGACGCCGCGACTGGCTAACGCGTTGCTGAGCACGGCTGCATACGCGCGAACGCACGCCGGCGAGCTGCGTGCGCCGCTGCTGCTGTTGCACGGCGCCGACGACGCCATCGCCAACCCTGCCGGCACTCGCGCCTTCTATCAAGCCGCCGGTTCGCAGGACAAGATGCTTAAGCTGTATCCGGATACCGCGCACAACCTGTTTCTCGAATCGGTGCGCGAGCAGGTGTTTCAGGACATCGCGGACTGGATGACGGCGAGGGTATGAGCGTGAATGCTCAACCCGAGCATCTACTATCATTGCCCTATTTCCAGTTCAACGTCGCCCCTTGCTTCTGCAATTCTGTCGCCCATCCTCGCTGGCCGGGTGGATGAATTAGCTGCGCTACGGCGCTGGATCGAAGGCGCGCGTGATGAAGCCGGTGTGACAATCTTGATCTCCGGCGAGGCCGGCATCGGCAAGTCGCGGTTGCTGCGCGAGTGCATTCAGATGTCAGACTTCTCAAAGAAGTCTGACATGTTGGTGTTGCAAGGCAACTGCTATGAACAGGATCGCGCGCTGCCGTTCGCGCCGTTTGTAGATTTGCTGCGGCGGATAGATATCGGGCTTCTTGGCGAAGTCCCACATCTTGACCAACTCCTCAAGCTCGCGCCGGATCTGGCGGCGCAATTCCCCGATATCCAGCCCGCACCCATCGCCGAACCGGAGCAGGAGAAACACAACTTGTTTCGAGCGTGGATGTCTCTCTTATCGGGCCCTAAGGGTCTCGGTAGACTTTTAGGGTCTTTGCTGCTCATCATCGAAGACCTGCACTGGTGCGACGACGTGTCGCTCGAACTGTTGCTGCAATTGGCGCGCGCCGCTGTCAGCCAGCCCCTCGCACTCGTGCTGACGTATCGCAGCGACGAAGTCAACGCCTCGCTCAGTCGCTTGCTTGCCCAAATCGACCGCGAACGCCTGGCGCGCGAGATCACGCTCAAGCCGCTGCCCGCGCCCGACGTCGAAAGCATGATGCGCGGCATCTTCCAGCAGACGAATCCCATCAGCCGCGACTTCCTCGAAACGATTTGTGCCCGCACTGAGGGCAATCCGTTTTTCGTAGAAGAAGTGCTGCGAACGATGGTGGAATCCGGCGACATCTTTCAGTTCAACGGGCGCTGGACGCGTAGACAAACGAGCGAGTTGCACGTGCCGCGCACTGTACGGGTGGCGATGTCGCAACGGGTCGAGCGATTGAACGCGGGTGCAAGGCAAGCGTTGCTGACTGCCGCGGTGATCGGGCAGCGATTCAACGCAGCGCTCTTGCAATCCCTGACGGGAATGGATGAGCGGCAACTGAATGCCGGCTTGCACGAGCTGATGGATGCGCAACTGGTGGTTGAGAACACCGCCGATGAATTCGCCTTTCGGCACGCGCTAACGCGCGAGGCGACCTACGCCATGCTGCTCAAGCGCGAGCGGCGCGAGCTGCATCGCGCCGTCGGCGAAGTCCTCGAGGCGGAGTGCGCACAGACGTTGATCGAGCGCGACGCGGAACTGTCGTATCACTTATTTGAAGGCGAGGCATGGGTCAAGGCGATGACCTATGCGCACCGTGCTGGCGAGAAGGCGCAAGCTGTGTTCGCGCCGCGCGAAGCCATCGTGCATTTCTCTCGCGCGATCGAGGCTGCTCAGAAACTCCCCTCCCCTGAAGAGGAGTGGCAGCGGATGGGATCGCTCCATCGCGCCCGCGCACAAGCCTACGAGACCTTGGGCGAATTCGACAGGGCGCGTAGCGACTTTGAAACGGCGCTGACACAGGCCCAATCAACCCTAGACAATCGCGCCGAGTGGGAGAACCTCTTCAGCCTGGGTTTCTTGTGGACGTCGCGCGACATGCAAACCGCGGGTGACTATCTCGACCGCGCATTGACCAAGGCGCGCACACTCGATCAACCCGCGACGCTGGCGGCCAGTCTGAATCGCGTCGGCAATTGGCGGCTGAATATGGAGCAATCCGATGCGGCGCTGACATTGCATCGTGAAGCCTTGAGTATCTTCGTCACGTTGAGCGACGAGGCGGGGCAGGCGTTGACAAACGATTTGCTCGGCATCGCCAACATGCTGCGCGGCGATTTCATTGCGTCGGTGCAATATCACGACACCGCCATCGCGCTTTTTCGCAAGCTCAATCAACCGATGAACCTTTCTTCGACGCTCGGCACGGCGGCGTTGCGCGGCGGGTGTTACCAGAGCGACGTGTGCACTTTTCCGCAGGCGAGCGCGGACGAATGTTGGCAACTCGGCTCGGAGGCGATCCAGCTTGCGAAGGAGATCGAATGGCGCGGTGGTGAAGCCAACGCCAACGCGTTTCTTGCGCTCGCGATGGGTTCGCGCGGCGCGTATGCCCGCTCGCTGATCTGCGCCCGCGATGCGCTGGACATCGCGCTCGACATTGACAATCCCGTGTGGGGCGGCGTCGCCAACATTTGCATGGGCAAGACACATCACGACTGCTTATCCTTCGAAATGGCGCGCGTGCATCTCGCGGATGCCGTCGCGGCAGGGCGACGCGTCGGCGCGGCTGAGTTTCTTCGCATGGGGATCAGCTTTCTCGCTTCTACGTTGATTGCACTGGGCAAACTTGACCAGGCGCGCAACCTACTGGACGAGTTGCCCAACCGCGCACCCGCCGAAGCGCAAACCACGTCGCAGCATCTGGCGCACGCTGTTCGCGCTGAACTGTTGCTGGCAGAACGAAACGCGCAGGACGCGCTGGCGCTGGTCGAAGCGATGCGCGCGGCATTACCGCATTTACAGAGCAATACAAGCGCGCGGTTGGGTTTGTTGCGCGGCGAGGCGCTGGTCATGTTGAATCGCCCGATCGAAGCTGAGCAAGCGCTGCTTGCGGCGGCGCAGGCGGCGGCAGAGCAGACGTTACGCCCGCTGGAATGGCGCATCCACGTCGCGCTGGGCAGACTGTATCGCCGCTTGCGCAGGCGCGATGAGGCGCAGGCACAATTCGACTCGGCGCGAACGATCGTGTGCGGGCTGGCAGACGAGCTGGACGACAAGGCGATACGCGCGGCGCTGTTGAGCGGCTTTGACGCCATGCTGCCGGACGCGCCAACGATCACACCCTTGCGCGCGGCGAAGCAGGCGTTCGACGGCTTGACGGCGCGCGAGCGCGAGGTGGCGGCGTTGGTCGCGCAGGGAAGGACGAACAAGGCCATCGCCGAACAACTGGTTGTCAGCGAGCGCACGGTCGAGAAGCACGTCGAAAACGCAATGGGCAAGCTCGGCTTCACCTCGCGATCGCAGTTGGCGGTGTGGGCAGCGGAGAAATTGAAAATTGAGAATTGAGAAACTGCGTATCGCCCCGTTCAAAATCTTCGTAGTTTTCCCCATGCGCCGGCGGTGGTTTCTACTTATCCTGTTGGCAGAGTTAGCAATGACCAATCAACAGATTTAAGGAGAAACCAATCATGACAACCTATATCCAACTGACCCAACAATTGCACAACGCCTTTAGCAACGCCGACTACGACGCCGTGCTTGCTCTGGTCGCCGACGACATCGAGACGGTCAGCTACTCGAACGGCTACCAGTCCAAGGGCAAGGATGGCTTCCGCACGTTCTTCATGGGCTTCGCCAGCGCCTTCCCCGACATCACCATCACCCATCGCAACATCATCGCCAGCGGTGACTGGGTGGCGGTCGAGTTCGGCGCAACCGGCACGAACACCGGCACGCTGATGACACCGAACGGCGCAGCCCCGCCGACCGGGCGCAAGGTCGAGTTCAACGTGTGCGAGGTCCACGAGTGGAAGGACGGCAAACTGACGCGGCTGGTCAATTACCAGGACGCGATGAGCCTGATGGCGCAACTGGGCTTGCTGCCGCAGCCGGCGGGGTTGTAGTTCGCCCGGCAGCAGGACTCCATCTCCAAGGTGGCGTCCTGCTGCGTCCTGGCATATCATCGTGCTGTGCCGACTGTCGCCGAGCAAAACATCCTATCGCCCATCCTCGCTGGCCGGGTGGATGAATTAGCTGCGCTACGGCGCTGGATCGAAGGCGCGCGTGATGGAGCCGGTGTGACAATCTTGATCTCCGGCGAGGCCGGCATCGGCAAGTCGCGGTTGCTGCGCGAGTGCATTCAGATGTCAGACTCCTTTGAGAAGTCTGACATCTTGGTGTTGCAAGGCAACTGCTATGAGCAGGATCACGCGCTGCCCTTCGCGCCATTTGTGGATTTGTTGCATCGAGCAGATGCCAGACTTCTTCGAGAAGCCTGGCATCTCGATCAACTCCTGAAGCTCGCGCCGGATCTGGCGGCGCGATTCCCCGATGTGGAACTTGCGCCCATCGCTGAGCCGGAGCAGGAGAAACGCGACTTGATTCGCGCGTGGGTGTCATTCATTGTAAAGAAGCGCCATGGCGCGCCTCTACTCATCGTCATCGAAGACCTGCACTGGTGCGACGATGTGTCGCTCGAATTGCTGGTGCACCTCGCACGAGCCATCGTCTCGCGTCCGATCGCGCTACTGTTGACGTATCGCAGCGACGAGACCACGCACTCGCTCCAACGATTCCTCGCGCAACTCGACCGCGAACGGTTGGCGCACGAGATCGCGCTCATGTCGCTGCAATCACACGACGTCGAAGCGATGATGCGCGGCATCTTCCAGCAGACAAACCCAATCAGCCGCGACTTCCTCGAGGCAATTTGCGCGCGCACCGAGGGCAACCCATTCTTCGTCGAAGAAGTCTTGCGCACGATGGTCGCGTCGGGTGACATTTTTCACCTCAACGGACGATGGACACGCAAGCAAACGAGCGAGTTGCGTGTGCCGCGCACGGTGCAAGTCGCGGTCACGCAGCGCGCCGAGCGATTGAGCGACAATGCCAGGCAATCGCTTCAGGCCGCATCAGTCATCGGGCAGCGATTCGATGCGGCACTCCTGCAAAAACTCACAATGGCGAACGAGATGGAGCTTGTTACAAATCTGCGCGAGTTGATGGACGCTCAACTTGTCGTCGAGGGCAGCGCGGACGAATTCGCATTTCGGCACGCGCTCACGCGCGAAGCCGCGTATTCGTCCTTGCTCAAACGTGAGCGCCGCGAGTTGCATCTGGCGGTCGGCGAAGTCCTCGAGGCGGAGTGCGCACAGACGTTGATCGAGCGCGACGCGGAACTGTCGTATCACTTCTATCACGCAGCGGCATGGGAAAAGGCGCTGACCTACGCATGCCGCGCCGGCAAGAAGGCCGAAGCCGTGTTCGCACCGCGCGAAGCCATCGCGCACTTTACGCGGGCGATTGAGGCTGCAGAGACCCTAAAGGCCGCGCGGAGTGAAGGAACCTTCAAAGTCTTCGATCTCCATCGCGCACGCGGCAAAGCCTACGAGCAAGTCGGTGAGTTCGATAACGCGCGTGAGGACTTCGATGTCGCACTGGCTGCGGCGCAGTCGAGCGGCGATCTGCAAGTCGAGTGGCAAACGCTGCTCGATCTCGGGTTTCTGTGGGCGTCGCGCGACTATGTGACGGCAGGTGCGCTATTTCAAGGCGCGCTGGAGATCGCGCCACGGCTCGACAACCCGCGCTCGGCGGCGAGCACGATGAACCGCGTGGGCAACTGGCACATGAACGCCGAGCGCCCGTTCGAGGCGATTCGCTATCACAACGAAGCGTTGCGGTTGTTCGAGTCGCTGGGCGACAAGCAAGGCATCGCGTCTACCCTCGATCTGCTCGGCATCAGCCACTACGTCGCAGGCGAATACCATCGCAGCATCGAGTTCTATTCGCGTGCAGTCGCATTGTTTCGCGAGTTGCACGACCACGCCGGATTGCTCACGGCGCTGAGCATCGGCTCGTCGCGCGGCATCGCCTGGCTGGGGCGGACGGTGCTGCCAACACAATCACGCCTGCAAGACCGTATTCGTGATTGTGACGAAACGCTGAGAATGGCGATTTCGATGGGTGCACGCCCCATCGAAACACTGGCGCAGACGTGGCTGGGCTTGAACTATGCCATGTCGGGCGAGTATGGGCCGGCGCTCGATCATGCCCGGCGCGGGCTGGCGATTGCGGAGGAGATTGAGCACCGCCATTTCATGTGCACGGCGAACATGGTGCTCGGCATTCTGCATTGGGACATGGCGGCGTGGGCGCCTGCTCGGGCGCATTTGGAATTGGGGTTGGCGTTGGCGCGCGAAACCAACTCGACCATCTGGCAGCACTTCTGCGCGGCATTCCTCACGTTGGCGCTCATTGCGCTTGACGATTTGCGCACAGCCGACGCGACGCTGCGCGGCGAGTGGAGCGACGAGACGCCCATGAACGGCGTCGGGTTCCGGCAGTTGTGGGCTGCGCGCGCCGAGTTGCTCATCGCGCAGGGCGAGCCGAAGCGCGCGCTAGACGTGATCGAGCGGCTCATCAACACCGTACCCAACTTCGGCATGCACCGCAGCGACAAGATACCCTATCTCGTTTGGCTTCGCGGCGAAGCGCTGATTGCGCTCGGGCGCGCGCATGAAGCTGCGAAGGCGATCGAGGCCGGTCTGTCCGGCGCGCGCGAGTGCGACCTGCCTGCGCTGGAATGGCGGTTGGGTGTGTCGCTGGGCAAGGCATTGCTGGCAGAGGGCAAACGCGACGACGCGGCCACGGCATTTGCGAATGCGCGCCGGCTGGCTGAAACGCTGGCAGGCAATTTGGATGACGACGCGTTGCGCGGCGGCCTGCTCAAGACGGCAACAGTCTCGATGTCCCGCGTCGTTTTGGATTCACCGCGCCGCAAGGCCAAGGCGCAATATGACGGTTTGACCAGGCGCGAGCGCGAAGTGGCTGGGCACGTCGCGCATGGCCGCAGCAACCGCGAGATTGCCGAAGCGATGGTGGTGAGCGAGCGCACGGTCGAGACGCATGTCGCCAACATCCTGAGCAAGCTCGGCTTTGCGTCGCGCGCGCAGATTGCGGTGTGGGCGTCCGACAAATTTCTCAGCTAGCGCAAAATCTCCGTACTGCCACCGATTCTCCGCGCCGTCGCCGGCGTTAGTGTGGTGTCACGCTCTACACATTCAAAACAAGGAGAAATTGAGATGACAACCGCAATCGCAAATCCCGCATACGTCGTCCTGCCCGGCCAGGGCAAGCAGATGAACGAACTCGGCCACACTGCAATCGAGAAAATCGGCAGCGCCGACACCGGCGGCGCGTATTACGCCTTCGAGGTCATCTCGCCGCCGGGGCTGGGCATCCCGCCGCATGTGCACAGCCGCGAGGACGAGGTGATCACCGTGCTGGACGGTGAATATGAGATCTTCCTCGGCGGCGAGGTGTTTCGCGCCGGGCCAGGCAGCGTGCTGAACTTCGCGCGTGGCACGGCGCACGGCTTCCAGAACGTCGGCGCGAAGCCCGGCCGCACGATGTGGGTCGTCACGCCCGGCGCCTCGTTCGAGGCGTTCTTCCACGAGCTGGCGCAGGTGCCGCCCGGCCCACCCGACTTCCCGATGATCGCGGCGCTGTTCGGCAAATACGGGATGGAGGTGCTGCCGCCGCCCGGCTTATAGCGCCGAAGTGAGTAGAAAACGAGCTTGTCCATGAGCAACTGCCCGCAGCACAATCGTGTTGCGGGCAACCGCCACGCTTTTTTCAATCAACAAGGAGCAAACCATGTCCGAACACAACGACGTCGTCACCAATCTCCGCGCGCAACTGAAGTTTGCCCGCGACTGGTTCGAAGGCACGATGGCTGGCGTGGACGACGCGCTGGCCAACGACGTGCCGCCCGGCGGCAAGGTCGCCACCATCGGCGCGAACTATGCCCACGTCAACACCGCCATTGACTACTTCGTGAACGTGATTTGCACGGGCGGCGCGCCGCTGATGATGAGCATGAACGCGGGCATCAGCGAGCCGCCGCCGCCCGGCAAGTGGGACGAGTGGGGACATCATGTGAAGGTGGATGTGGCAGCGCAACGCGCGTATGCGCAAAAGGTCTATGACAGCATGGACGCGCATCTCGCGACGCTTAACGACGCTGCCCTGGCTAAGATCACGCCCACGCCGATCGGCGATATGCCGCTGAGCGCGTTCATCGGGCTGTGGATTCTGAACTACCACTGCCACGCGGGGGAGATTTCAGCACTGAAGGGATTGAAGGGGCTGCAAGGGTATCCGGCATGAGCCAGCATGAGCAGAAAACGAGCTGGTAAGTGAGCACTTGCGCGCGGATGATGGGCGGCGCTGAGACTATCCATGACGAACACCGCCCTCACCCGCCTCGGCGCGCTGACCCTCGCGCTGTCGTTGATCGGCTACGCAGTCTACGAGCTCGCGCTGCTGCCCGCCGCTGGCTTCCCCAGCGACGACATGCGCGTCATCCTCACCGGCGCGGATACCCTGCGCGTCGGCCACTGGCTCAAGTTCGGCTATGGCCTCGCCCTCGCGCTGGTGGTCGCGGGGATGACCGTCCAACTGCGTGAGGCGCCGCCGGCGCTGACGCAATTGGCACTGATGGCCGGCATCGCCGCCGTGGCGCTCTACATCGCCAGCGGCATGCTCGGCCTGCGGCTCCTCGAGGCGGCGCAGAGCTTCTATCCAACGAACCCGACCGACGCGCGCAGCACGATCCTGATTCGCATTGTCACCCAATCCTTGCAAGCCGCAGGTACGTTTGCCGTGGGTTGGTTCGCTGTGTTGATCAGCATCGCAGCATGGCAAGCGCGCGCGTTACCGCGCTGGATGAGCGCGTTGGGCGTCGCCGCGGGCGCGTTGCTCGCGTTCGTATTCATCCTGCCCGATCCGATCTGGTTGATCGGGCCGCTGCTGACGATCATCTATGCCGTCGCGTTAGCGATCGTGCCCGCCCGTGCGCCTGTGACAACACCTGCGCTGGCGTGAGACCGTGTTGAGGAGACCAGGATGCTTGAACAATTGCTGCGCGACTACGGGCTACTGGCCGTGTTCGCCGTCATGCTGCTCAAAGAGTTCGGCGTGCCGGTGCCGATCCCGGCCGACCTGATCATGCTGGGCGTGGCCGCGCAATCGGCGGCAGGCGAGATTGCTTTGGTCGCCGGCTTCGCTGCCCTGCTCATCCCCATGCTGCTGGGCGGGTTGTTTCAATACACCGTCGCGCGCGGCCCCGGACGGCGCTTCATTTACCGCGTCGGCAAGTTCATCGGCCTAACGCCACAGCGGCTGGACGTGATGATGGCGCGCGTGCGCAAGGGCGGCAGCGCCGCGGTTGCGCTGGGCTTGACCACGCCCGGACTGCGCATTGCCACCACGCCGGCGTCGGGGCTGGCCGACCTGCCGCCGCGCCGTTACCTACCGGGGCTTGTGCTGGGCAGCGCGTTCTTTCTCGGCTGGCACTACGCCATCGGCTACGCTGGCGGCGCGGCGCTGAAGCAAATGCAACTGCCGTTGCCCGCGCTGATCGGCATTGCCGTCGCCGTCCTCGCGCTGGGGCTGGTCGCGGCGCTGATCACTCGCCGCCGCAAGCTGCGCCGCGCTGGTCGAGCCGATGCGGCCAATCAACAGGCTATCAACCTGGAGACGTTGGCCTCGTGGGCGGACGCCAGTTGTCCCGTGTGCAGCGCGCTGACCTTGTTGCAAAAGGATGAAATACATCTTCATGACCACACCCGCACAACCCCGACGAGCTCTCAGCCCCATGCGCGAGTTTGAACCGGCCAAGGTGGCCTACGCCGAAACCTATGCCTGGGTAGCCTACTACCAGCGCGACTGGACGACTTTGGCGCGATTGCTCGTCAGCCTGGCCCGGGACAAGTTCGGGTTGACCGAGCCGCAGGCGGCGCAGGCTTCATCGCTGGCGACGCAGGCGCAAGTGGCGTTCGCACCTTTCCCCGACAACGATGTGCCCGGGGCTACGCGCCTGCAACAGGATTTTTATCGCTACATCAAAGACGTCCATCCACAAGAGCCCTTCGACCCGATCAAGGCGGGCGAACTGGACGTGCGCTGGTGGGTCATCCACCGCCAACTGTTTGCCGAGCGCGAGAACCAGCCGCTGGTCGAAGCGATTGCCGATTTATACGTCGCGGTGTATCGCGTCCCGCGCGAGCGCGTCCTGTCGGCCGCGTTTCACCGCGCCGAGGCGATGCAATTCTCGGATCACTGGGTGCGCGAAGGCCATGCGCCGGACAGCCCGCTCATCCCGCACATCGAGGCGGAGTTGTTGAAGTCGTATCAGGCGTTGAGAGAGGGGATAGAGCTGTAAGGAGACAAAAACATGAACGACAACCTTTCGACTATCGTGAAGATCTACGAAGCCTTTGGCAAGGGCGATGTGCCGACCATCCTCGGCTACATGGCCGACGACGTGCAATGGGAGCAGTGGGCCGATAACTCGGCGCAGAAAGCCGGCGTGCCGTGGTTGCAGCTGCGGCAGGGGCCAGCCGGCGTGGGCGAATTCTTTCAAGCGCTCAGCGCGCTCGTGATCAAGGACTTCCGCGTGCTCTCGATCATGGCCGGCGGCAATCAGGTGGCAGCCGAAATCGTCATCGAGGCTGACGTTCCGAACACGGGTGGTCACTTTCGCGACGAGGAAATGCATTTGTGGACGTTCAACGACGCCGGCAAGATCATCCGCATGCGGCACTACATGGACACGGCGAAGCAGATCGCGGCCGCGAGGGCATCGGGCGAATAAACAGCAAGCCCGTCGCCAGCAACATGCTGTTCAACGGCGCAGGCGACGGAATCATGCCCCTTTCACGTACTTGTTGAAGAACTGCACCGAACGCCTCAGCGCCAGCGACAGGTTGCCGGAGATGTTGTGATTGTCACCGGGATAAGTGAAGTATTCGACCATGCCGCCGGCAGCCTGAATCTGCTGATTCAGCATGTCAGAGAACTCGACCGGCACCGACGTGTCCGCCGTGCCGTGATGCAATTGCACCGGCCCCGACAGATCACTCAGATACGAATTCGCCGAGATCGAAGCCCAGAACGCGGGATTCTCCTCCGGTTCGCCATACTGCTCGATCAATTCCTGACGCCAGCGCCGCGCGCCAGTCGGCGGCGCTGCTGGTGCAGGCTGGCTCGCACTTCTACGCCGCCAACGTTCCACCAAATCCTGATATGAGCCGACCACGCCAGCCCAGATCACGCCGGCCTTGATGTCTTTGTTGATCACCATCGAGCGTAGCGTGATGTAGCCGCCCATTGAATGGCCCCACATGCCGATGCGGTTCGGGTCGGCGTCGGGGTAACGCTTGATCGAGGCGACGGCGTTGAGCACGTCCACCACGTAGCCGGGATTGCCGTAGGCGCCGGTCGCATCGCCCTCGCTGCGGTCATGGCCGCGGTAATCGCTGCGCAGCACGATGTAGCCGTTGCGGGCGAACGCGTCCACATAGGCCACGTAGCGTTCAGTCGTCCTGTAGACATCGGGCGGGATGTAGCCGTGATTGAACACGACCACCGGCCAGCCAGTGGCCGGCTTGTCGCCGCGCGGCACGGTCAGCAACGCATAAATCTTGAGTCCCTCGGACAGATACGAGACGTAGTAGCGGTTGTAATTGCTGCCCGGCGCGAGCGTCTGCTCGATCACGATGTCGCTGCCGGGATACTCGCGCTGGCGCATCGCCTCGATGGTCAGTGGATGGAGTTGCGTTTGCTGGGTGGCGGGCGCTTGGGCTTGGCGTTGCTCGGCCGCTGATGTCGGCGCTGGCGCTTCGGTAGGCGCAGTGGTTGGCTGGGCGACGGTTGCGGTTGGCGCGGTTGTGGCAGTCGGGCGCGATGTGGACGCAGGATAAAGCGTGACGGCGATGGCGGGTGTTGGCGTCGTGGTTTCGGCTGCGCCGCAAGCGGTAAGTAGCACGACCAAGCTGACAAGAGCGGGGCGTCTGAGCATGGCTGCAATCGTGGGCGGCTAAGCTGAATGGAGGCTGAGAGTCCCGCGATGCCAAGGCAAGAAACCATCAACATCAAGACACCAGGTTTCTCAAAGAAACCTGGTGTCTGAACCTACGCCAACGTCAGCGCATCCCTCATCCGCTCGACGCCCTCTTTGATCTTGTCCAGGGACATGGCGTAGCTCAGGCGGGCGCAGCCGGGCGCGCCAAACGCCTCGCCGTGCACGATACCGACCTTGACGGTATCGAGCAGATACGTTGCCAACGCCTCGCTGGTCTTCGGTGCGCGGCCGTACTTCAGCGACTTGCCCAGCAGACCGCTGAAGTCGGGGAAGGCATAGAACGCGCCCTCGGGCATCACGCAGTTGACGCCGGGGATGTCGTTCAACGCAGCGACGAGCCAATCGCGCCGCTCCTTGAATGCGGCGACCATCTTGCTGATCTCGCCCTCGAGGTCGCTGGTGTAGGCCGCCAGCGCAGCGGCCTGCGTGATCGAGGTCGGGTGGCTGTTGCTATGGCTTTGAATTTTCAGCATCGCCTTGACGATCCACTCCGGCCCAACCGAGTAGCCCAACCGCCAGCCCGTCATCGCGTAGGCCTTGGACAGGCCGTTGATGACGACGGTGCGCTCGTAAAGATCTGGCGCGATGCGCAGCCAGCGCGCGTAGGGTGGGTTGAACACGATGCGATCGTACAGCTCGTCGCTGAGGATGATGACGTCGTTCATGCGCGCCCAGGCCGCAATGTCCTCCAGCTCGGCTTTGGTGTAGACCATGCCGGTCGGGTTGGAGGGCGAGTTCAGCACCAGCACGCGCGTCCTCGGCGTGGTGTAGCGCACCAGCATCTCGCCCGTCACCTTGAAGTGATCGCTGGCCATTGCCGGCACGATCACCGGCGTGGCCTCGGCCAGGCGCACCTGCTCGACGTAGCTCACCCAGAACGGCGCGGGAATGAGCACCTCATCGCCCGCCTCGCACAACGCCTGGAAGGCCAGATACAGCGATTCCTTCCCGCCAGTGTGCGCGGCCACCTGCGAGGCTTTGTAGTCCAGGCCAGTGTTCTCGCTTTCGCGCGCGGCGATGGCTTCCTTGAGCGCGGCCATGCCGCCGGTCTCGGTGTATTTGGTGAAGTTGTCGTGGATGGCTTTGATGGCGGCTTGTTTGATCAGGTCGGGCGTGGGGAAGTCTGGCTCACCCGCGCCGAAGCCGATCACTGGCTCGCCAGCAGCGCGCATCTGCTTCACGCGGCCCTCGACGGCCATAGTGGCCGAGGGTTGCACCGCCGCCGTGCGCGCGCTCACGCGTTGCATTGTCTTTTCTTGCACACCGTTCGTCGTTGTCATGAATTCACCTTGCTCAGTTGAAAACCTTGGATAATGCGAAGCGATGAATGCCAAAACCAAAGGTAGACAGCTGCGTGAGAGTCGGCATGTGAAAGTGGCGCGGATCATCTACGCCCAGACGCAGGCGGCGTTCCCGCGCTACAGCCATCGGTTCAGCCCGAAGAAGTTCACCCTGCCGCAGTTGGCGGCGTGCGTGCTGCTGAGCTTCTACTTCAAGATGAGCTACCGCGACTTTGAAGAGTTGCTGTTGATGAGCCAGGAACTCCGCGACGTGTTGGAGCTGACCGGCGTGCCGGACTACAGCACGCTCAACCGGATGTATCACCGCTTTCGAGCCAGTCACTTGGACAAGATGAACGAGGCGCTGCTGAGCACCCTGGATAACGGCGGTTTGGTTCAGGAAGACGCGATCACACTCGACTCGACCCTCTTTCGCCCGACCAATGCCAGCGCCTACTTTCAGACCCGCCGCGGCAAGCCGTTCAAACGCTGGCTGAAAGGCGCGTATGCCGTCGGTGTCAGCAGCCAGATGATCCTGGCCGTGGCGCATGGCGTCGGGCCGAGCAACGACGCGCCGCACTTGTCCACGCTCAAGCGGCGCGCAGGGCGGTATGGCCAACGTGATGAACGCGGTCATCCAGTTTGGGTGACACTGGCCGACAGCGGCTTTGACAGTGCCACCATCGGCCCACGCGACATCATCCCGCCGATTCGGCGTGGGGGTAGTCTGAAGGCACCGGAACGCAAGGCGCGGGCTGAGTTGGTCTCGCATGCGCGTCTGGACGGCTTGTTCGGTCAGCGTTGGAAGAACGAAACGGTCAACTCCGTCGTCAAACGCAAATTCGGTGACGCCATTCGTTCGGTCAAGCCTGCCTGCCAACACCGTGAAGGCCGCGTCAAGTCTGTCGTTTACAACGCTCATCGCTGAGCGCTTACTACCGTAGTAAGGTTTTCAACTGAGCATCTACTAAACTTTGGTGGCATCTTAAGAGAGCATTACAGCTGCCTGAATGTGCGGGTCGGGTGTGTAAGATCAGCGGCACGATGCGACGCCCAATGCTTATCGCCCTCTATGCCCTCGGCGTGCTCGTCGTGGGCGTATGGAGCGACCTTGCCTTTGCCGGCCGCACCGACCTGCTGCGCGACCTGCTCTCCACCGCCATCACGCTCGTCTTCGGCGCGATTGCCGGCGATACGGCGCTATCGGTTGAGGAGATCATCTTTACGCGGCATGGCCTGTGGCCGGCGGCCAGGCCGCTGTTCATGCTGCGTGTGATGGCGCTCAGCGCCGGCTGGGTGATGCTCGGCCATCTGCTTACGCCGGCGATCGCGATGCTGGCACAGATCCCGCGCGCCGGCCTGGAGATCCTGCCAACTATCGCGCTCGGCCTGGAGTTCAAGCTGCGTTGGGCGCTGTTGCCGGCTTGGGTTGTGGGAGCCGGCGTCGGGTCAGTCGTCGGTCTGGCGCTTGCTCGCGGCATGTCCAGAGGCGCGTAGACCTGAAGTGCTGCTGCCCTCGCCCCTAACGACGCGCGCCAGCTTGGCTTCCATCTCCTTCCACGCCATTGGCGACAGGCCGTATTTGTATTGAAGCTGTTCCTCGTCCATCGCGCCGGCGCGGTAATCCCGCAGGGCGCACGTCCAGCGCAGCATCTCGAACGTGAGCGCCTCGAGGCCGGCCGGCGGCGCAATCTTGCGGTTGAAGATGTATTCGAGGTTGCGACCGGTGCAGTCGAACAGCCGGCCGCGCGGCCGGCGGCGCTGCAGATGCTCCTCCAGCGCTTGCAGGCATTCGGCGGAGATGGGCAACTGCCGCTCCTTGAACTTCAGGTGCTGCTTGTCGTAGCGAATCCACACTCGCCGCGCGTCGCGATCGAGGTCATCGCGCGTCAGCCGCAGGCACTCGCTCTTCTTGATGCCGGTTTCCAGCACGAGATGGATGATGGCCAGCGGTCGCGTGTCGGATCGCGCGCCGGCGGCCACCTGGCGCGCGGCGTGCAGTATCGCCGCCGCTTGCGCTTCGGTCAAATATTCCGGCAACGGGTCTACCAGCGGCTTGTAGGGCACGCTGTCGGCGGGATCCACCGCAATGTAGCCACACTCGCGCAGCCAGCGGAAGAAGACTTTGACCGATGTCAGGCGGCGCTCGACGGACTTCGGGCTATTGGCATTCCTGCGGCGCTCTTCGTGGGCGATGAACGCGCGGATGTGGTCGCTGGTAATGGAAGCCAATAGCCGGGCAGGTTGCCCTCCGGCCATGACGAAGCGAGCGAACAGATTCACGTCGCCCCAGAACGCCTTGCGCGTGTTGTCGCTGATCGGGCGGCGTTCGAGGTATCTGGCGTAGGCCAGCAACGCTTCGTCCAATCGGGTCACCGTCGCCATGCTGACAGTGTAGCACAGATGTTCTGGTTGTGACAACCGGTGGGTCGCGCATTCGCGCATGCTATATTGCATCCATGCAGTCACCGTTTCGGGCTCGCAATTGGATCATCTTCCTGCTGATCAACGCGCTCGTCTCGGCAGTCACTGCGTTCCTCGTCGTGCAAGCATTCACGCAGGCCGCGAGCCGCCCGGCAGCGACTCCAATGGCCGTCGCTGCGACTCAGCCGGTCGCCGCCGCAGATGTCGCTCCGCCTGTCGCGGAGAACATGAACGTCATGCCGGCTGCCGAGTCGCCCACCGTTCAGGAGGCTGTCGCTCCCGGCGAGCTCACGTCACCGCCGCAGCCCACCGCGACGCCCCGGCCGGTTGCGCGATCCACCGGTGGCGCGCCTCCCAACGTGCGCATCAGCGCCGTTGTCTATCCCGGCCAGCGCACGCGCGAGGCCGTGGTGATCGTGAACGAGGGCGATGAGGTTGACTTGACCGGCTGGACACTCTCCAACCCACGTGGCAAGGTCTATACCTTCGGCAATGTGGCGTTGTTCAGGGAGAGTTTCATCAACCTGCACACCACCAGCGGCGTGGACGTGCCGACCGATCTGTTCTGGAACCAGTCCGAGGCGGTATGGCGCGTGGGCGACGAGGTGGTGTTGCGTCGAGGCGATGAAGTGATCGCCACCTACATCGTACGATGACGCGAGGCGCGTTAACGCAATCTTGACATTCGTCGCCTCTCGTCCGACACTCGCCCATACGATGCTGACCAGCGCCGATTTGAAGAAACTGCTCGCCGCCGGCCCCAGCGCGCGCATCGAGGTGCTCTCGCCCAACATCGCCGCGCCGGAACGCATGGCGCGCTCGCTGGTCGCGCTGGCCAACACACGCGGTGGTGTGCTAGTCATCTCCTTCGGTGCGAAGGACAAAGTCTCGCCTGACGAGACGCGCGATCGCGCGTTGCAGGCGATGCTGATGAGCGAGCCGCGCCTGATCGCGCCGCTGCCTTACTTCGTCGGCGACGATCCAAGCGCGCCGGAAGCGCTGATCGTCGAAGTGCCGGAAGGCCTGCCCAACGTCTACAGCCTCGACGGACGCTATTTGACCCGCGAGAACGGCCGCAACGTCGTCCTGGGCGCACGCGCACTGCGCGAGCTGATGCTGGTGCGCAGCGAAGGCACGTGGGAGTCGGCTGTGCCGAGCGGTGCAAGCCGAGACGACCTGGACTGGTCAAAGGTGGAAGCCTACGCGCAGCAGGTGACGATCGGTACTGAGAACGTGGAGGATGTGCTGTTGCGGCGCGGATGCCTGATCAAGCGCAGCCGGCAGATCAAGCCTACCTACGCTGGGCTGTTGTTGTTCGGCCGGCAGCCGCAGCGCTGGGTGCGCGGCGCGGAGATCCTATGCGCGCGCTTCGGCGGCTTCGAGATGGACGATGTCTTCGCCCGGCAGACCATCGGGGGGACACTGCCGGAGCAGATCCGCCGTGCCGAAGCTTTCCTGGCCGAGAACATGCCGCACCGCGCGCGTCTGCGCGCCTGGCAGCGCAGCGACGAGCCGCTCTACCCGCCCGGCGTATTGCGCGAGGCCGTGGTTAATGCCGTTGCTCATCGCGATTACCGCCTGACCGGCAACCAGATTCACGTGCTGATGTTCAGCGACCGCGTGGAGGTGCGCAGCCCCGGCCGGTTGCCCGGCCACATCACCTTGAAAAACCTGCTGCGCGAGCGCTATTCGCGCAACGAGGCAATTGTTCAAGTGTTGGCCGATATGGGCTTCATCGAGCGGCTGGGCTATGGCATAGACCGCATGGTGCGCGCCATGAAGGAAGCCGATCAACCGCCACCGGCGTTCGAGGAAACCGACGCCGGCTTCGCGGTGACACTCTACGCCAAGTCTGCCGCGCCGAGCGCGCTCCCCGCGCCGCAGACGGCGCAGCAGCAACGCTGGCAGAAGATGTTGGCCTACCTCAAGGCGAACGGCCGCATCACCAACCGCGATTACCAGGAGCTATGCCCGGATGTGAACCCCGAGACGCTGCGGCGCGACTTCGTGGATATGGTCGAACGGGGTCTCATCCTGCGCATCGGCGACAAGCGCGGGACGTACTACATCCTCAAGTAGAGTCGCTCATAAACCGTCTCATCTCTTCCTCGATGCGCTTGCTGAGCGCCATGGCGTTGATGGCGTGCTGCTGCAAGGCGAGGTCCTCCGGCGTCTGCGGTTCCCACTTCGGCACTTCCATCGGTCGGCCTTCGCCATCTATCGCCACATAGCCGATGATGCAGTGCGTGGTCTGGGTGTAGACGCCGTCGCGCGGGTCGCTAGCGCGCACGTCCACCGCGACATGCATGCTGGTTCGGCCGGTGTAGATCAGCCGGGCGTGCACCTCCACCAGGCTGCCGATGAGGATCGGCTTGACGAAGCGAATCCCGCCCACGTAGACTGTGACGCAGGTCTGGCCGCTCCAGCCAATAGCGACGGCCGCGCCGGCTTCGTCAATCCACTTCATCACCGCGCCGCCGTGCACCTTGCCGAGCACATTCTGCTCTGTGGGCTGGGCGAAGAAGCGCAAGGTGATCTCACGAGAGCGCATGGTCAGTGCCTACATGCTATCATCGTTGGGCCGATGTCCGAAGCAAGCGTGACGCCCATCCGCCGGCAGTACCTCGAACTCAAGCGCAAATACGCCGATTGCATCCTGTTCTTCCGGCTGGGCGATTTCTACGAGACCTTCGACGCCGACGCCGAGCTGGTGGCGCGCGAGCTGGACGTGGTGCTGACTTCGCGGCCGGTGGCCAAAGATGTGCGCATCCCCATGGCCGGCGTGCCGCATCACGCTGCCGAAGGCTACATTGCGCGGCTGATCGCGCGCGGCTACCGCGTGGCCGTGGCCGACCAGATCGGCAGCGAGGCGATCAACGGCCTGGTGCCGCGCGAGGTGCGCCGCGTCATCACCCCGGGCACCGTCGTCGAGCCGGGCATGCTGGATGCGACGCGCCCCAGCTACCTGGCCGCAGTGATCGGAATGGGAACGGGCGACGGGCGACAGACCCCGGCGCAATCGCCGATCGGCCTGGCCTACTGCGACATCACCACCGGCGAGTTCTGCGCCGCGCAACTGGACAGCCCGGTCGAGCTGGAGCGCGAGCTGGCGCGCATCCAGCCGCGCGAGCTGCTGGCGCCGGACGACGCAGGAGGCAAGGCGCAGGACAGACACGGAAGCGAGCCCCGTCCCATCACCCTGCTCCCGGCCTACCGCTTCGAGCTGAGCAACGCGCGCCAGGCGCTGCTCGACCAGTTCAAGGTGAGCACGCTGCAAGGCTTCGGACTGGAGGAGAAGCCGTATGCGCTGCGCGCCGCCGGCGCCATCATCGCCTACCTGCGCGAGACGCAGCCGGCTGCGCTCAATCAACTGCGCGAATTGCATACCTACACCGCGTCGCAGTTCATGGGCCTGGACGCCGTGACGCGCCGCAACCTGGAGCTGCTGGAGCCGCTGCGCACCGGCGCCGGCGGGAGCAAAACCGCGCCGACGCTGCTGGGCGTGCTGGACAAGACGCTCACGCCGATGGGCGCGCGCTTGCTGCGCGCGTGGATCGCCCAGCCGTTGCTCGACCGCGCGGCTATCGAAGAACGTTTGTCACGGGTGGATGTGCTGTTCGGCGATGCGCTGTTGCGGACCCGGCTGCGCGACGCGCTGAAGCATATGCCCGACCTGGAGCGGCTGACGACGCGCGTGCTCAGCGGCATCGCGACGCCGCGCGACCTGCTGAATCTAAAGGCGGCTTGCGCCCGTGTAGTGGAGATTGGAGATTGGAGATTAGAGATTGGCGGCATCAATCTCCAATCTCTAGTCTCGAATCTTCACCCACTCACCACCAGCCTGCGCGCCGTCGTCGAGCTGGTCACCACCGCCATCAAGGACGAGCCGGACGACGACGGCTTCATCAAGCCCGGCTTCAGCGCCGAACTGGACGGCATACACCTGGCCGCGCGCGACGCCAAGACCTGGGTGGCCAACCTCGAGCGAGTCGAGCGCGAGCGCACCGGTATCAAGTCGCTCAAGGTCGGCTACAACAAGGTCTTCGGCTACTACATCGAGGTCACCCACGCCTACCGCGACGCCATACCGAGCGACTACATCCGCAAACAAACGCTGACCAATGCCGAGCGCTACATCACGCCGCAGTTGAAAGAGTACGAGACGCTCATCCTGAACGCCGACGAGCGCATCGCCGAGATCGAGCGGCGCTTACTGATCGAGATCAACCAGGCCATCGCGGCACACGCCCGCGCGCTGCTCGAGGCGGCGCATGCCATCGCCCGGCTGGATGTGGCGGCAGCGCTGGCCGAAGTGGCCGCGCGCAACAATTACTGCCGCCCGCGCTTCAACGACGAAGGCCGCATCGCGATCAAAGACGGTCGGCATCCGGTCATCGAACACCTGCTGCGCGAGACGCCGTTCACGCCGAACGATGCTTATCTCGACCGCGACGCACGCATCCTGGTCATCACCGGCCCGAACATGAGCGGCAAAAGCAGCTACATGCGCCAGGTAGCGTTGATCGTGCTGATGGCGCAGATGGGCAGCTACGTGCCGGCGCGCGAAGCCGATCTGTGCATCGTGGACCGCATCTTCACGCGCATCGGTGCGCAGGACGAGCTGGCCGCCGGTCAGAGCACCTTCATGGTCGAAATGGTGGAGACGGCCAACATCCTGCACCACTGCACACCGCGCAGCCTGGTCATCCTCGACGAGATCGGCCGGGGCACCAGCACCTACGACGGCCTGGCCATCGCCTGGGCGGTGATCGAGTACCTGCACAATCATCCCGAGCGCCGGCCGCTGACGCTCTTTGCCACGCATTATCACGAGCTGATCCAACTGGCCGATGTGCTGCCGCACGTGCGCAACTACAACGTCGCGGTCAGCGAGGAAGGCGGGCAAATCGTCTTCCTGCACAAGGTGATCGAGGGCGGCGCCGACCGGTCGTACGGCATCCACGTGGCGCAGTTGGCCGGCCTGCCGCCGGCCGTCGTGCACCGCGCACAAGACGTGTTGAAGGAGTTGGAGGGCGGGCGATTGGCGCGCGAAGGCCAGCCACCGGCCGAGGATCGCCCCGCACAAATCTCACTCTTCGCCGAGCCGTCGCCGGCGTTGGAGAAACTGAAGCAACTCGACCCCAACGCGCTCAGCCCGCTCGAAGCGCTGACGGCGCTCTATGAGCTGAAGAAGCTTCTATAGCAACTTCCGAGCGCATTCGCCAACGGGGGCAGACGTAGTAGGGCGCGCTCTCCGTAGCGCGCCATGCGCGCGGCGATGTAGGGCGTGCGATGTGGTGCGCGCTCTGCCCATTCGGGGCACAAGCCCGTAGCGCGCCCGAGCATGCACATCTCGCCATGATGGTAAACGCGCCTATGCAAACCGCCCGGGCGTAAACGCCCGGGCTGAAAGGGATGGGCTGCGCGCAGCTCTTGCCCGTTCGCCGATGGTCAGTCCGCGTTCACTCGCGCGGCACAAACCGCGACAGCCCCCAACAAAAAACGCCCCGCAACTTCCGATCATCTACAATACCTACGCATGGACGGCACATCGGCCGAGCCCGTCGTGCGCGCGGAGAATGTCGAGCGCGTCTACGGCAGCGGGGAGAACAAGGTGTATGCCCTGCGCGGGGTCAGCTTCGAAGCGCCGAGCGGCGCCTTCATCGCCCTCAAGGGGCGCAGCGGCAGCGGCAAGACCACGCTGATCAATTGCATCGGCGGATTGGACAAGCCGACGCGCGGCAAGGTGTATCTGTTCGGCCAACCGATCAACGATTACGACGAAGCGCAGATGACCGAGCTGCGCCGGCACAAGATCGGCTTCGTCTTCCAGTCGTTCTCGCTGGTGCCCACGTTCACCGCCTTCGAAAACGTGGATCTGTCGCTGCGGCTGGCCGGCGCGCCGGCCAAGGAACGTGCCCGGCGCGCGCAGGAATGCCTCGACCTGGTGGGCATCGGCAAGTGGGCCAAACACATGCCGTTCGAGCTGAGCGGTGGCCAGCAACAGCGCGTCGCCATCGCCCGCGCGTTGGCCAATTCCCCAAAGCTCATTCTGGCCGACGAGCCGACCGGCGAACTGGACAGCCACACCGCCCGCCAAGTGCTCGGCCTGCTGCGCGATCTCTCCCACCAACAGAACGTCACCGTCATCATGGCCACGCACGATCCGCTCAGCCTCGAATACGCCGACCAGGTCTTCGAGCTGAAGGACGGCCGGCTCGACGCAGTGCACGTCCGGCAGTAAAGAAGAACGAGAAACCGGGCGGTTGCGCGAAGCCTGGTTCGATCTCCTCAAGCCGTCTGCTTCTGGGGTTCGACGACCACCGGCTTGATCAGCGGCGCGCCCCTGTCGTACTCGATGGCGGCTTCGATGAACGCCTTGAACAGCGGATGCGGCCGGTTGGGGCGGCTCTTGAACTCTGGGTGGAACTGGCTGCCCAGCATGAACGGGTGATCGCGCAGCTCGCAGATCTCCACCAGCCGGCCATCCGGCGAAAGGCCGCTGAACACCAGGCCGGCCGCGCCCAGCGACCTGCGGAACTCGTTGTTGAACTCGAAGCGGTGGCGATGGCGCTCTTGCACGGTGACCGCGCCGACGGTCGGGTCGCCGCGCAAGCCGTTGACGACGCTTGCCCCGAACGCCTCGCCCTTGTCCAGCGCACTCGCGTAGGCGCGATGCGCGCGCGTGCCGGGCACGAGTTGGCACGGATACACGCCCAGGCGCATCGTCCCGCCCATGTCGCTGATGTCGCGTTGGTCGGGCATCAAGTCAATCACCGGATAGGGAGTGGTGTGGTTGAACTCGGTGCTGTTCGGCTCCCGGCTGTTCAGCACATAGCGGGCGAACTCGATGCACATCACCTGCATGCCCAGGCAAAGCCCCAGGTATGGCACGGCGTTCTCGCGCGCATACTGCGCCGCGATGATCTTGCCCTCGATGCCGCGATAGCCGAACCCGCCCGGCACCACGATGCCCGAGACGCGCTCCAGCCGGTCCAGCCCCTCCCCGCGTTCGAGCGCCTCGCTGTTGAGCCATATCAGATGCACATCGCGCCCGCAGGCCACGCCGGCATGGTAGAGCGCTTCGCGCACGCTCATGTAGGCGTCGTGCAGCTCGACGTATTTGCCCACGATGGCGATGGGCAACGGCGGCTTGGGCCGGCGCATCTCTGCGCACATCGCCCGCCACGCGCTTAGGTCGGCGGCCGGACAACCCAGTTGCAGGCGCTCGCACAGGTAATCACCGAAGCCCATGTCCTCCAGCATCAGCGGCACCTCATAGAGGTAGTTCGTGGTCACCATCGGCAACACAGCCCGCGGCTCGACATCGCAGAACAGGGCAATCTTCTCGCGCAGCTCGTTATCCACCGGCTCGTCGCTGCGCGCGATGATGGCATCGGGCTGGATGCCGGCGCCGCGCAGGTCGCGCACGCTGTGTTGGGTGGGCTTAGTCTTCAGCTCGCCGGTGGCGCCGACCTTGGGCAGGAAGGTGACGTGCACGTAGAACGTGCTGTCGCGCCCCACATCCCGGCGCATCTGGCGGATGGCCTCGATGAACGGCATGGCCTCGATGTCGCCCACCGTACCGCCAACCTCGACGATCACCACGTCAGCAGTGCTGCTCTTGGCCACCAGCGAAATGCGCCGCTTGATCTCGTTCGTCACGTGCGGCACCACCTGGATGGTCTTGCCCAGGTAGTCGCCCCGGCGCTCCTTGCTGATGACCTCGTTATAGACCTGGCCGGTAGTCACGTTGCAGGCGCGCGTGAGGTTCTCATCAATGAAGCGCTCGTAATGGCCGAGGTCGAGGTCGGTCTCCGCGCCATCCTCGGTCACGAATACCTCGCCGTGTTGGTAGGGCGACATCGTGCCCGGATCCACGTTTAGATACGGGTCAAGCTTTTGGATTGCGACGCGCAAGCCGCGCGCCTTCAGCACGCGGCCGATGGCAGCCGCCGTCACCCCTTTGCCCACCGAGCTGACGACGCCGCCTGTACAAAAAATGAACTTAGGCATGATTGCTCTCCTCGAACAGAGTCTTATATTTGAACCGGCTGATTCAACTTTTTTGCCATCCTTTCGCTCGGAGGAGCGAAAAGAAAGTAGGGAGCACAGACATGCTCCCTACTGTATGGATCGGGGTGTTCAGCACGCGCAAGTTGGCGTTGATCGAGACGTCCAGAATTTTGCGGCACACCGAATTATAGCGCCAGACGGGCAAAGCCGGTTTGCAAAACTCGTCGCGCTTGACAAAGGATTTTACCTTGGGTAGATTATTGTCCGTGTGCCGGCCAGGGTGAGCCGGCGTCTATCGGGACTTTCACAACTGCCCGTAAGATGAACACGTTTGCCCCGTTGCCCTTGTGTTCTGGGTTCTCTAGAGTCAACCAAATCTTTTCAAAGGAGTGAGAAAGAGCCATGAGATATCAAGCCAGTAAACTGTTGCTCACGACGTTCCTGGTCGGCGCGCTCGCTGCATGCGCCCCTGCGCCAGCAGCGCCGGCCGCTCCGACGGCACCGCCGGCCGAGCCGACGCCCACGGCTGCGCCGGCCGAGCCGACGCCTACGGCCGCGCCGGCCGAGCCAACACCCACGACGGCGCCGGCCGCACCGGCGATGAGCGGCAAGATCAAGATCGCTACGCAAAGCCCGCTCTCCGGCCCGCAGGCTGCGCTCGGCACCGGTATCCGCAACGGCGCCGATCTCGGCCTGCAGGATATGGGCAAGATGCTGACCGACATGGGCTTCGAAGTTGAGCTCGCTCCCTTCGATGACCAGGCGAAGCCCGAAGTGGGCGCTGCCAACGCGAAGAATATCGCCTCCGACCCGGATATCCTTTGCATCGTCGGCCACCTGAACTCCGGTGTCGCGCTGGCTTCGTTGCCCACTTATAAGGACAACAGCCTGGCGATGGTCTCACCGGCCAACACGAACCCGAAGATCACCGAGAGCGGATATCAAAACGCCTTCCGTGTGGTGGGTCGCGATGACGTTCAGGGTGCCGTGGGTGAGGAGTTCGCCCGCACCGAGATGAAGATCAAGAGCGTGTACATCATCCACGACAAGACGGACTATGGTCAGGGCGTGGCCGAGTTCTTCCGCCAGCAGGCCGAGAAGAACGGCATTCAGGTCTTGGGCTTCGAGGGCACGGAGGAGAAGTCGAACTTCGAGTCCATCCTGACGCCGATTCAAGCCGCCAACCCAGACTTGATCTACTTCGGCGGCATCTATGACCAGGCCGGCCCGATGTTCCGCCAGGCGCGCGACCGCGGCATCACGGCGCAGTTCCTCGGCCCCGATGGCCTGGACTCGCCCGAGCTGCTGAAGCTGGCCGGCGACGCGGTGAAGGGCATGTACTACACGTCGGTGGCCGCACCCGTCAGCCAGTTCCCCGATGCTGCCAAGTTCGCCGAAGACTACAAGGCCAAGTTCAACGAGGATGCGCCGCCGTTCTCCGCGCAAGCCTATGACGCGATGGGCATCTGCATCCGCGCGATCGCACAGGCGGCCGAGAAGGCCGGCGGCAAGCCCTCTCGCGAGCAGGTCGTCCAGGCCATTCGCGATGCGGGCGAATACAAGGGCATCACCGGCGCATACACCTTCAACGCCAAGGGCGATCCCGTCACCTCCACCTACTTCGTATTGCAGGTGAGCGATAAGGACGGCGAGCCCGGCGAGGTGTGGAATGCGAACGCTGTGGTCAAGAAGCTGGACATCCCGGCGCCGTAAGGCCCATCCGATCACTGCTGCTGCATGAAACGGGCGGGGGAGTTTCTACCCACCCCCGCCCGTTTTGTATTAGACTGTGCGGCCAAGCGGCGCAGACGCGCCTGCGCGGTCGAAGATCGAAAGAGCTGAAACCAAAGCTAGTCAGTCTACCTCCCTATGGCGATTGCAGCAGATGCTCTTCCCGCCCCTGCCAGCCGCCGCACGCTGCGCATGACCCTGGCCGGCGTGTTCGGACCGCTGGGCCAAGTGTTCATCTTCGTCGTCGGCAGCGCCATCGTGCTCAGCGTGATCACGGTGCTGGTCGCCTTTCTGTTGCGCGGCACGCGCACCAACGTAGACCTCGTCCAGGCGACGCTCACCATCCTGCCGCAGGTGATCGTTGACGGATTGGTGCGCGGCTTCCTGTTTGCCACGATCGCGCTTGGCTACACCATGGTGTACGGCGTGCTGGAATTCATCAACTTCGCGCACGGCGAAATCTTCATGGTCGGCGCGTTCTCCGGTGCCGCCCTAGGCACAGTATTAGCCGCATCGGGAATGCTGAATGCCATCCCGCCTTTGTTGTTCGTCCTGATCGCAGTGATCGTGGGGATGCTCGTGAGCGGCATGCTGGCCATGACGATCGAGCGGGTCGCCTACCGGCCGCTGCGCAACGCGCCACGCCTGGTGCCGCTGATCTCGGCCATCGGTGTGTCGCTGCTGCTGCAAGACGGCATGCGCCTGATCGCCAACGTGACCGGCCTGGGCTTCAATGCGCGATTCCCGACGCCCAACTTCGGCCCGCCGTTGCAACTGGCACAGATCCCCGCGGCGGATGGGCGCACCATCCCGCTCATCCTCGACGTGCGCGCGCTGATCTTCATCGTTGCGGCCACCTTGATGTTGATCGGGCTGAACTACCTGGTGAACGCCACCAAGCTGGGCACGGCCATTCGCGCCGTGGCGCAAGATCGTCCTACCGCCAGCCTGATGGGGATCAACGTCAATCAGATCATCGCGCTCACCTTCTTGATCGGCGGCGCGCTAGGCGGGGCTGCCGGCGTGCTCTTCGGCATCCGCGTGGGCACGGTCAACCCCTACATCGGCTTCCTCCCCGGCCTCAAGGCATTCACTGCAGCGGTCTTGGGCGGCATCGGCAATATCCCCGGTGCGATGGTCGGCGGGATCGTGCTGGGCTTCCTGGAGGCGTTCGTGGCGTCTTATTTGTCGCTGCTCACCGGCGGCGCGTTCTCCGGCGCCAGCTACGCCGACATCGTGGCGTTCGCCATCCTGATCCTGATCCTGATCTTCCGCCCATCCGGCCTGTTGGGCGAAGCCGTTGCGCAGAAGGTGTAACGATGAGCACGAATTCTCTGCCGCACTCCCCGTTCGCGGCGTTGAACCGCGGGCCGTTGGCCTATGTGGCGCTGACGGCCTACATCGCCGTGACCAGCATCCTGATGCTGACGAACACCCGCACCAGCCTCGGCACGGATGTGTCGTTCGTCTTGTTCCTGCTGGGTTTCTTGCTGCTTTACCGCGCCCGGGTATCCAACGGCTACAAGCTGGCGCTCGGTGCGATCATGCTGATCGGCGTCGTGCCCTACTTTGGCACGATGAACGCCTACTACATCGAGCTGGCCATCCAGGCCGGCATCTTCGTCGCGCTGGCGCTCGGGCTGAACGTGGTGGTGGGCTTCGCCGGCCTGCTCGACCTCGGCTATGTGGCTTTCTTCGCCGTCGGCGCATATCTGTGGGGCATCTTCAGCACGGATCAAATCGCGCAGATCTCGCCGGGGGCTTCGCCCGTCTCACCGCAGCTGTTTTACCTGTTCATGGCGCTGGGGTTGTTCGTGGGCGCCTTCTTCGGCGTGTTGCTGGGCCTGCCGGTGCTGCGATTGCGCGGCGACTATCTGGCCATCGTCACGCTCGGCCTGGGCGAGGTGATTCGCGTGCTGGCAGTGAACCTCGACCGGCCGATCAACATCACCAACGGCTCGCAGGGCATCAAGTCCATTGCCCGGCCGCCGCTACCCGACTTCCTTTATGCAATCTTCCCTGGGCTGGACAATCCGCAGCTCTACCAGCTCTTCATCTACGCGTTGGCGCTGCTGGTGGTCGGCATCACCGTGTTGACCGTCTTCCGGCTGAAAAACTCGCGCATCGGCCGCGCCTGGGAGGCCATCCGCGAGGATGAGACCGCGGCGATCGCGATGGGCGTCCCGTTGGTGCGGATGAAGCTGATGGCCTTCGCCGTGGGCGCGTCGTTCGCCGGCGTGATGGGGGTGCTGTTCGCGGCCAAGCAACAGTTCATCAACCCGCCGACGTTCGACCTGATCCGCTCCATCGGCATCTTGGCCATGGTGATCTTGGGCGGCATGGGCAGCATCCCCGGCGTGATCCTCGGCGGTGTGCTCGTCACGTTGCTCGACCTGCAAATCTTGCCGCGCATCGCCACCGAACTCGGCGCGCTGAAGCGGCAGGGGATCGTCATCCCGGATTGGTTCGACCCGGCGCAATACCAGCGCGCGCTGTTCGGCCTGCTGCTGATCCTCATGATGATCTTCCGCCCGGAGGGCATCTTGCCCGACCAACGCCGGCGCGAAGAAGCCCATGAGACCGCGGTTCAGGAGGCGCCGGAGGAGGCTGAAGCGGGCGAAGTGAAACCGGTGTAGGGGACGACTATGGCGCTACTCGAAGCACAAAATGTCACCAAATCCTTCGGCGGCCTGACCGCGGTGAACAACGTCTCGCTCACCGTGGAGCGCGGCAGCATCGTCAGCGTGATCGGCCCGAACGGCGCCGGCAAGACCACGTTCTTCAACGTGCTCACCGGCATCTATAAGCCCGATCACGGCAGCATCATCTTCGACGGCGCGTCCATCGCCGGCCAACGCCCTGACCAGATCACCAAGCAGGGCATTGCGCGCACCTTCCAGAACATCCGGCTGTTCAACAACATGACGGCGATCGAGAACGTGCTGGTGGGCATGCACGCGCGCCTGAACGCCAAGATGTGGCAGATCATCTTCCAGAGCCCGAGCGTGCGCGCCGAGGAGCCGCGTGCCCGTGCCCGCGCCCGCGAGCTGCTCAAGTTCGTCGGCCTCGAAGGCCGCTTCGACGAGCTAGCCAAGAACCTGCCCTACGGCGATCAGCGCCGATTGGAGATCGCGCGCGCCCTGGCCACCGAGCCGAAGCTGATCCTGTTGGACGAGCCGACCGCCGGCATGAACCCCCAGGAGACGCTCGAGGCTACGCGGCTGATCCAACGCCTGCGCGACGAACTCGGGCTGACGGTGATCCTGATCGAGCACGATATGCGCGTGGTCATGACCATCTCCGAGCGCATCTCGGTGTTGGACTACGGTGAGAAGATCGCCGAGGGCAAGCCGGAGGAGATTCGCGCCAACGCGCGGGTGGTCGAAGCGTATCTGGGGCGCGGCGCAGTCGTCGCCGATTGACGCGCCCACGAGTTCATCGAGCACAGCATGACCTTACTTGAGCTGAAAGACGTCCACACCTACTACGGCAACATCCACGCCCTCAAAGGCATCTCGCTGGCGGTCGAGAAGGGCGAGATCGTCACGCTGATCGGGTCGAACGGCGCCGGCAAGAGCACCACGCTGCGGACGATCTCCGGCCTGCTGACGCCGCGCCATGGCGAAGTGATCCTCGAGGGACAGCGCATTGACCACCTGCCCGCCCACGAGATCGTCGCCCGCGGCGTGCTCCAGGCCCCCGAAGGCCGGCGCATCTTCCCTAGGCTGACGGTGCGCGAGAACCTGGAGATGGGCGCGTATCAGCGCCGCGACGCCGACGGCATCCAGCGCGACATGGAGCGCGTGTTCACGCTCTTCCCACGCCTGCGCGAGCGCATCCATCAGCGCGGTGGCACGCTCTCCGGCGGCGAACAACAGATGCTGGCCATCGGCCGGGCGCTGATGGGCCGGCCACGCGTACTGTTGCTGGACGAACCGTCCATGGGCCTCGCGCCGGTGCTGGTGGAGCAGATCTTCAACATCATCCGTGAGATCAACCAGCAGGGCACGACCATCTTGCTCGTGGAGCAAAACGCGCGCCTGGCGCTCAGCATCGCCCATCGCGGCTATGTGCTGGAGACCGGCCGGATCACGCTCTCCGGCGAAGGGAAGAGCCTGCTCGACAATCCGAAGGTGAAGGCGGCCTACCTGGGCGAAGCGGGACACTGACGTGGGCAACCCGCCGGGGATCTCGCGGGTGCATTCGCCAACAGGAGCAGACGCATGAGCGGGGGCGCGCTCCCACTGATGGTATAGAGGCGCGGAACGGAGTCCGCGCCCTACCGCGCGCATTTTGCCCCTATGCACTCGAGCCCCCTACGCGAGCGCCTGATCCAAATCTGCAATGATGTCTTCGACATCCTCGCAGCCGACCGACAGTCGGATCAGTCCGGGCGCGATGCCGGCTTGGGCACGCTGCTCGTCGGTCTGCTGCGAGTGCACCATTGAGGCCGGATGCGTGATCAACGTCTCCACGCCGCCCAGGCTGACGGCGAGGATGCATAGCTTCGTTCGCCCGATGACACGATACGCCGCATCGTAGCCGCCCTTCACCTCGAAGGCGATCATCCCGCCGAAGCCGCCGGGCATTTGCCGCTTCGCCAGCGCGTGCTGCGGGTGCGACTCGAGGCCGGGGTAATGCACCTTGGCCACGGCCGGATGTTTCTCCAGGAACTGCGCGACGGCCAGGCCATTCGCGTTGTGCCGCGCCATGCGCAGCCCGTAGGTCAGCAGGCCGCGCCGCAGCAACCACGCCTCGAACGGGTGCAGCAGCGGCCCGTTGATGCGCATGTGCTCCCACGCTTTCTCGATCAGCGCGCGCGGGCCGCAGATCACGCCGGCGGTTACGTCGCTGTGGCCGTTCATGTACTTCGTCGCGCTGTGAACGACCAGGTCATAGCCCAGCGCGAGCGGGCGCTGGTTATAGGCTGAGGCGAAAGTGTTGTCGGTAATTGCGAGTGCGCCCTGCGCATGGGCGATCGCGGCAGTGGCGCGCAGGTCGGTCAAGTCCATGGTCGGGTTGGTGGGCGTCTCGGTGTAGACGATGCGCGTGTTCGGCCGCATGGCGCGCGCGAACGCCTCCGTGTCGCGCTGATCCACCTGCGTGACTTCGACGCCGAAGCGCGGCAGCACGTCGCTCAACAGCGACAGCGTGGCGGTGTAGTGGGTGCGCTGGGCCACGACGTGGTCGCCGGCCCGGAGGTTCGACAGCAGCGCCGTGCTAACCGCGGCCATGCCGCTGCCCAAGGCCAACGCGGCCTCGCTGCCTTCGAGCGCAGCGAGCAGCGCCTCGACCTGCTTGTTGTTCGGCGAGCCGTAGCGGGTGTAGAACTGCGCCGGCGCAACTTCGGTGGCGTAGTCCGCGCCAGCCTCCGGCGTGGGCAACTGATACGTCGCGGTCTGGTAGATGGGCGGCATGACGGCCGCCGTCTCGTTGAACGGTCGCGCGCCCTGGATCATGCGCGTCTGGATGCCGGGCTGTGGTTCGGGTGTGTTCATTGCATCTCCTCAGATCTCCGATTTCGCCCCAGACTATATCTAGGGGACCGTGCTGTGGCGGATGCAACAGCCCAAGCGCCCTCTACCGCACGACCATCGGCAGGCGAACGCGTGGCACCACTTCGATCGGTGGAGAAGCGCTTCCACCGCCAACCAGGTGCAGACCGGTCACCGCTGCGCTGAGCGAGATGCGATACAGTCGCACATCAGTCTGACCAGGCATTGCAGCAGGGGCATCTAAGCTGGGCAACTGGCGCGCACGCAGTTGGGCGTAGAACTCGCGGAGCGCTGCCGCATCGGCTGTACCCAAATCAGGCACGCGTGAGACATAGCCTTGGATGTCGCCGCCGGCGGCCAAGTTGTGCATGAAGAACGCCCGCCCAGGCGCATCGTTGCGATACTTCCCCAAGCCACATGCGGATACAGCGCACGACTGCACGGTTAAATCGTTCATCGCCAGCACGCGCGCGGCCGCCGTCAGGGTCGCTGGCGCGGTGAGCGTCACTTCGCTGCGCGTGTTGATCAACGACAGACGGCCAGCGAAATCCGCATCGTATGTCACATAGCGCATGGACCCGCCTCCGCCGGCGGCATAGTTGCCGCCATTGATCGTGACTGTGCTCTTGCCACCCACGTTCACCATCGCCTCGCTCGCACCCTCGAACCACACATCGGTATAGGTCAAGCGCCCGCCATTCACGACCTGCAAATTGAGGTCGTTGTTGCTGGTCGCGCCGCTGAAGATATGTACTGCGCCGGGCGCTTCATCTCCACTGGTCAGCCGAGGGCCGCCGACGACGCGCAGCGTCGCTTGCCCACTGCGAATGGACGCCGCGTAATATGTGCGCACGTTCACCACTGCATCATCCAAGCCATTGGCCAGCAGCCCCGTTCTGCCGCTAAGAAAGATTTGGTCGGCGACGATGCGCGCGCCAGTTTGGTCAATGCGCTCCATTACCACTGCATCCGTCGCATTCGCGCCGCCGATCATCAAGTCACGCAAGGTAGCCCGGCTTGGCCCGACGATGCGCAGAACAGGCCCAGGTGCATCACCTATCCAATTCAACTGGGTGCGAAATAAGCCGTCGCCGACAAGTTGCACATCGCTCTCAGCGGTGATGATCAGTGTGTTGCGCACGCTATAGCTGCCCTCTGGTAGATGCACAATAGGCCGCTGCCCACGCAAGGCGAAAGCTTGATCCAGTGCGGCTTGAATGCTGGCGCTGTCGGCATTCGGCGGCACTTCGATCACCGGTCGGTTCTGCTTGACCCAGAACCCTGGCAGCACCGGCTCGGACGGGTTCACACCAGCACGGCTGATGATGTTGTTGTCTAGCTGCGTGAAGCCCGAGCGGCTGTCCACATTCCACGGGTTCGACACTGTGAACGTATTGCCGATGCCGGTCACGACGCCAGGACCGAAATCGGACTGAAACACGGCCGGCCCAGTGTTGTTCGCGCGGCTGCGAATCAGATTGTCCAACAGCATGAGTGGCCCAGCATCGTTGACGAAGATTGCTGCCGGCTCGATCGTATCCAGGATCACGTTGCCCTGCACGTTGAAACCGCTCGGGTTACCCGATGCACCCTCCGACAGCAGGAAACGCCTCGAATCAATCGAATAGTTGCCCCGCAGGGCGAAGAACATTTTGTTCGAGACTTTGATATCGGCTTGCGCCGAGCGGCGAAAAACTGAACGATACACATGAAAGCCACCCTGCACGTTGTGGACGCCAACGGCATTGTCTTCGAAGAGTGAATCCCATATGAACCAATCCAGTGCGTTGTAGTTCGTAGTCTTTACGCCCGCGTCCGACAGGCGCAGGAAGCGACAGCGTGCCACGACTGTCTCGGCCGTGCCGCCGTCTCCTTGACCTGCCAGGATGCCGACCTGCGCGTCTTTGAAGATGATCTCAGAATGTTCGTTGCCGGTAGGGAAGTAGTTGGCGTTGCCGGGCCAATTGTTGTTCAGCAGCACGCGCGCTTTGCCTGCACCGTCCAGCGTGAATCGCGCCAGCTTGCTATACGACACACCCTGCACTTCGAACAGATCACCGCCTGTCGCCCCATCCCATTTGAGGACGACCTGCTCCGGATCGGCGCCGATCACATTCACGCCCTGACGGCCTTGCAACCTTAACGTGTTGGTCACACGATAGACACCGGCCGGAATGAACAGAGTGCCCGGCGCTCCTGCCTGACCGACTCGATCGAGCGCCTGTTGCAGCGCCGCCGTGTCATCGCTCAAGCCGTCGCCCTTTGCACCATAGTCTGTCTTCACGTTCGCCCAGCTTGCGAACGGGCCAACAAATTCCTCTTCGGCCGGTAGTGTCAGCGCCGACGAGGATGCGTTGAAAGAGGCATGACGCGTCGAAAAGTTAGCCTCAATCGAGACTCGCTCACTCGTTCTGGCCTGCGTGGCTTGTGCCGTGCACAGCATCATCGCGCCCAAGCAGACGCGCATCAGCAGTCGCACTCTGTTCACTCTGTTCACTCTGTTCACTCTGTTCACTTCGGCCAGCCCTGAATCTTCACGTTGCTGAACTCGATAAATCGCGGCTCGTTCGTGCCATCCAAGCGGCGCTGCGCCAGAACCTCGGCCTCGGTGAGGTTGTTCGAGCTCGCCAGGATGAACGGATATAGCGACAGCACGGTCACTTTCAGATCGTCGTTGTGCGCGCCGTACGATTTGAACAATGCTTCGTAGTTGCGCGTCGCGGCGTCGACGCCGGGCGGCTGGTTATCGCTCATGCCGTAGAGCACTGCGCCGCGCACGCCAATCGGCCCGACCTTCTCGGCGGCGAAGACAGCGGAGCGGCAATCGGCAACGACCAGGTTCTCCACCAGCGGCGTGCGCCGCACTTGCGGCACGCTGCGGTCCACCCGCTCGGTCGGCCAGACCGCGATGGCCTAAGAGAGCGTCTTAAACTCCAATGCGGCCAATCTTCAGCTTGCATAATCAACAAAGCTGCCCAATCGTCATTCCCGCGCAAGCGGGAATCCAGCCTGCGTGCCTTCTGGATGCCCCGTCATCCCCGCGAAGGCGGGGAATGCGCAGGCATGACGTGCTTCCTAGTCCAAGATCATGCGATTCTTTAAGGCGCTCTCTAATATCACCGTCTTGCCGGCAGGGATGGTTATCTCGCTGGTCGGTTCAGGGACTTGGCCACCCCATGTCGCCGAGTCGCTCCATCGCCCGCTGGCGCCGACGACCGGCGGGTCGGGCGGTGCTGGCGCGCTCGCTTGTCCTGCCTTCTGCACAAGTGGCAGGTGCACGAGCGTCTCGCTGATCACCCGCACGCTCCCTGTCATGCTCGGGTGAATGGCGCAGAAGTAGCTGAACACGCCGGTCGCACCGAATGTGCGCGAATACACACCGCCTTGCCCCAACGTGCCAGAGTTGAACGAAGCGTCGTTGGCCGTCACGGTGTGCGGCGCGAAGTCGTTGTTAGTCCAGGTCACCGTGTCACCCACGCGCACCACAGCCTGCTTGGGCGAATAGGCGAAGCCGGCGATGGCGACGTTGGCATTGCCGGCGCTGCGGCCGGTTGCGGCGAAGGCGATCTGCAACACCAACACGCCCAGCAGCGTACCCAGCACTGCACCCAGGACGATGAGAATCAAGGTGCGCAGCACGCGCCGGATGAGCTTCATCTTCTCTCGTTCTGTTCGTCTTACCTCCATCTGCAGCGCCCTACTTACTAGGCTATAGACAGACAGTACTGTTACTGCTCCCGCAGCTCAATGGAGGCAGCGATTGACCAATCCTGCCGATGCAACGACGACAAACGCCCTCCAACTCATGGCATGCAGCATAGCCAACGCACACGCCGCATGTCTTAGCGTTTGCCCACCGGCGCGATATCCGAGTCTTCGACGCCGCTTCAAGGCAGCCGGGCGTAGAGTAGCGCAGCGGGGAAGCTGCACGTCGACGGCCAAGTTTCTTTGCACACCGCTTGTCGCTTCATCCAAGCAGACGAACGATTTCTTGCATCGAACGCCTGAGTCAAAGCGTAAGCAGCGATTCGTTACAGAAGGTCAGCCATTTGGAGGGCGATGATCCAGAGCGTCAATTGACGAGCACCGCCTCTGCCACGCTATAGCAACGGGTGCCACAGCAGCGAGAGGGCAAACGCCAACGCCGCCAGCAGCGCGCCCAACGCAGCGAAAGCGAAGCTGACCTCCTGCGTCTCGTATTTAGCGATGAGGTGCGTCGGCAGCTCGCGGAAGACGTTCACCAGCTCCTCGACGCTTTCTGCCGGGTAATACTCCGCCGAGGTCATGGTTGCAACGCGCTTGAGCGTCTCCTCGTCAATGCCGCGCCGGAACTGCCCGCCGAATCCACCACCGAAGGCGCCGCTGCCCATCCCGTAGCCGCTGTATGGCTCGTTGCCCACATAGCGGGGGTTGCAGTTCGGCATCTCGCCGCCATGCTCGGTGCCAAAGCCGATCGTGTACACCCGAATGCCGCGGTCAGCGGCCTGCTGCGCCGCCTCCTCGGGTAGCGGGCCGGTGTTGCTCGCCCCATCGGTGAGCAGCACGATGATGTGCGGCGCGAACTGACCTGGGACAACCGGCGCCGGCGGCACTGCCGATGTGCTATCCGTGACCGGCGGTGGGACGTCGGGATCCACTTCGGCGATCACCTCTAGCGACTTGATGATGGCGCTGCCGATTGCTGTCCGGCGGCCGGTCGTCAGGCTCAAGATCGCTTCGCGCAGCGCCTCTCGGTCGGTGGTGGGCGCCTGGATCAGCTCGGCGAAGCTGGCGAACGCGACGATGCCGATCGGGATATCGGGCTTTTGGGCTGCGACAAACGTCAGCGCAGCGTTCTGAGCCGCCACCAGCCGGTTGGGGGGGATGTCGGTCGAGCACATGCTACGCGACACATCCATCGCCATGATGATCGTCGTCTTGCTGCTGGGCACGGCGAAGACCGTGACCGGCCGCGCCAGCGCGAACGTCAAGCTCGCCAGCGCCAGCAGGAATAAGGCCGGGGGCAAGTAGCGCCGCCAGCGCGACCGATTCGGCTGCGCCTCGCGCACCAGCGACAGGCTGGAGAAACGCACGGCGAAGCGCCGCCTTCGTCGTTGCATCCAGATGTAGAGCGCGACGAGCAGAGGGATCGTCGCCAACAAGGCGAGGGATCCCGGCCAGAGCAAGCTCACGGTTGACCTCCCAGTTTCTCAGACATCACGGCAGGCGGTTGAACCACGCCAGCGACAGCGCGCCGCCGATCAGCAACAGGATCACGCCCAATCCGGCAAAGAGAGCGGTGATCTCGGTTTCCTCCGGCTCGACCACCAGTTGCGAGCCGATGCTATCGTAGATCGTGCGCAGGTCATCCTCGGTCTGCGCGTTGTAATACACACCGCCGGTGCGCTCCGAGATGTACTGCAACAAGGGCTCGTCGAGCCGGGTGTGCACCATGAACCCCTCGATCTTGAGCAGTGCGCCCTCCGGGCTGCCGACGCCGACGGTGTGGATGCGCACGCCGCGATAGACCGCCGCTTCGGTCGCCGCGATCGGATCGGGCGGCGCGGTGTTCTCACCGTCGGTGATCAGCACGATGACGGCGGGTTGATATACCCCCGGCGGCATCGGCGTGGGCGTAGGCGTCGGCTGTGGCTCGCGGTTGCTGTAGTAGTTCGTCGCTTGCTTCTTTCCCAGGTCATCAATCGTAGTCAGCGCGGCAAAGATGCCGTTGGCGAGCGACGTGCCACGCGCCGGCGACAAACGGTTGATAGCTGCTAGGACAGCTTGCTGGTCGTCGGTCGGCGGCAGCACCATCATGCCGCTGTCGCTGAAGGCCACCACGCCGATCTGAACCGTGCGCGGCTGGCGTTGCACGAACGCGCGCGCCGCTGCGTTGGCCGCCTCCATGCGCGTCGGCGGGATGTCCTCGGCCGCCATGCTGCCCGACACATCGAAGGTGAGCACGACGGTGCCCTGGGCGCGGGGCAGGCTGAGCACGGCCTGCGGGCGGGCGAGGGCGATGGCCAGCGTCGTTAGGCCGGCGAACATGAAGGCAGCAGGCACATGCCGGCGCGCACCGAGCCGGCGACCACTCGATTGCTGCACGAACCCCATGCTGCCGTAGCGCGCGATCATCTGCCGGCGGCGCGCCTGCGCGCGCGCATACAGCACGGCCACCGGCAACAGCGCCAGCAGCGACAACAGCATCGCAGGCCAGATGAACGACATGAACGCATCACCTCCGGCGACGCTTGCGCCGCATCGCGAAGCGCATCACCGCACCCACCAAGTCTTCCTCGGTCGAGAGCGACATCGCATCCACGCCGGCGTGCTTGAACGCCTCGTTCAACGCGGCCTCGCGCCGGCGCGCCGCCTCCTCGAAGCGTTTGCGAAAGCGCTTGTCGCTCGTGTCTATGTAGATCTGCTCGCCCGTCTCGGCATCCTCCATCACCACCAGGCCGATGTCGGGCAGCTCGGCCTCGCGCGGATCCCACAGCCGGATCGCGAGCACTTCGTGGCGCCGGTTGAGCAGATGCAACGCACGCTCCCAGCCCGGCGCGCTGATGAAGTCGGAGATGACGAAGATGAGCGACCGGCGTTTGAACGTGCTCAAGGCCGATTCGAGCAGCGGCGTTAGGTCGGTAAACGGCGCGCGCGGCAGGTGCGGATAGCGCAGCAGGTCGTTAATGGTGCGCAACACGTGGATGCGCCCGCTACCGACAGGGATGGTGCGCTGGGCGCGGCCGTCGTATAGCACGGCGCCGAATCGGTTGCCGTTGCGGTTGAGCACGCGGGCTAGCGTAGCGACGAAGTCAACCAGCACCATGCGCTTCTGGCGCTGCGCGGCAGCCGTGCCGAAATCCACCGACGGGCTGAGGTCGAGCAAAAACCAGGCCGTCAGGTCGCGATCCTCATGATATTCGCGGATGTAGGGCGCATCCATGCGCGCGGTGACGTTCCAGTCAATGTAGCGAATGTCGTCGCCGTGCTGATATTCGCGCAGGTCGGCGAAGTCCAGGCCGTAGCCGCGCATCAGGCTGCGATAGTCGCCTTGCAGCAGGCCGTCCAACCGGCGCACCACGTGCCAGTCCAGGCGTTGCAAGATGCGCTCAGGCGTTGACGCGAACGTTGGCGTGTTCATGCAACGGCACCACAGGGATCGGAATGCGGTCGAGGATGCGCTTGATCAGCTCATCGCTGGTGATGTTGTCGGAGAGCGCCTCGTACGACAAAACGACGCGATGGCGCAGCACATCCAGCGCCATGTCCACCACGTCGTCGGGGAGCGCATAGGTGCGGCCACGCACGAAGGCGAGTGCCTTGGCCGTGAGGATGAGGTTGATGGAGGCGCGCGGGCTGGCCCCGAACATGATATACCGCTCCAGCTCCTTCAGGCCGACGTCTTTGGGCTGCCGCGTTGCATTCACCACGCGAATGGCATATTCGATCAGCGCCGGATCCACATACACTTGATACGCGCGCTTTTGCAGGTCGAGCAACTGATCGGTGGTCAGCACCTTTTGCACGGCGTCCAGATAGCCGGTCATGCGCTCGACGATGACGAACTCCTCGGTCGGCGTAGGGTAGCCCACGATCACCTTCATCATGAAGCGGTCCACCTGCGCTTCGGGCAGGTCGTAGGTGCCCTCAGATTCGATCGGGTTTTGGGTGGCCATGACCAAGAAGGGGTTGGGCACCTTGAAGGTCTCGCCGCCGATCGTGACCTGGCGCTCCTGCATCACTTCGAGCAGCGCGCTCTGCACCTTGGCCGGCGCGCGGTTGATCTCGTCGGCCAACAGCAGGTTGGTGAAGACCGGGCCGAGCGCGACGTTGAACTCGCCGGTCTTCTGGTTGTAGATGCGTGTGCCCACCAAATCGGCAGGCACCAGGTCGGGAGTGAACTGAATGCGCTTGAACGACCCACCGATGGCTTCGGCGAGCGTCTTGATCGTCATGGTCTTGGCCAGTCCCGGCACACCCTCGACGAGGATGTGCCCGCGCGCCAGCAGCGCGACCGCCAGGCGCTCCAGCAGATGATCTTGGCCGACGATCACTTTCTTCACTTCGTAGAGCAGACGCTCGATCGCCGTCCGGGGTTCAGGCGTTCTGTGCGAATCCATCATCAACGCTCCTTAAGTCAAGGGTTAGATTGCAACGCGCGCAGCCGGCTCGCGCCAAGGCGCGGCACAGCGCGTCATGTCCTCTTAGTATGACGGCATTCCTGCCGCACCGCCGGCGATGTCTATCGGCACGGCGAATCCGATGCCGCTGAAGGCCTCCTGGCCGCTGGGATTGGCCAAGCCGGTCACGATACCGACCACCTGGCCATAGCGATTGAGCAGCGGGCCGCCGGAGCTGCCGGGATTCACGGCCGCATCGAACTGAATGAGGTTCTCCATCCGCCGGCTACGGCCGGGCGGCGTGAACGAGCGCTTCAAGCCGGAGATCACACCGGCGCTCAGCGAGCCGTACAAGCCGAGTGGATTGCCGACCACGAATGCTTCATCGCCCACGCGCAGCGCGTTTGGGTTGCCCAGCGGCGCCGGCGCGAGCACGCCCGGCAGTTGGCTGGGCTGCAGCACGGCAATATCGTTCTCCGGCTGCTCGGCGATCACCCAGGCATAGGCTTCGGTGCCGTCGGCAAACGTCAAGCGAATCTCCTCCGCGTCCGCGACCACATGCAAGCTGGTAAGAATCAAGCCCTGGTCGTTGACGATGACGCCGCTGCCCAGCCCGCGGTGCTGACCGTCATTGCTCGCATTGTCTTGGCCCGGGCGCTCGGTCTGGATGAGCACGAGCGCGGGGGCGACGGCTTGGAAGGCGCCGACGGAGAACGGCGGGCGCGGCGTAGCCGAGGCCATCGCCCGGACGATCGCATCGTTGACGTCGCGCGGGGTCAGTTGTGGCGGATCGGGTGTGAGGGCGTTGTAGAGGATCAGCGCGACGAGCGTCGCGAGCACGCCTGCGGTGAACAGAATCGGCGCGCGTAATCGGTCGGGCAGGGCGCCTAAGCGCAAATGCATCAATCGCTTTCCAGGGTGAGAATCGTCGCGCTCTTGCGTGCTTCGCATAAGCCAAGACCTGTCTCGACGCGAGGCATCTTCGATGGAGTTGGGAATCGCGTCTATTCTTGGGTGCATCTTTAGCACGTCTTTCTGAAGATCGCGTGAGACGAAGCTAAACGCACGAGGGTTCTGGAACATCCTCCCTGCCCCATAGAAAGATGCGCCCACTCACCCAGCAGTTCGATCATCGCCTATTGTCCCCTCTCGCGCAAAAGATCACCCACCTTTCTGCGCTATGTCCACCAAGACCCAAGATTGACAATTGGCACAGTCGCCCCCATACTCCGTGTGTCCTCTGTCCTATGACAGGGGACAAAATCCCGATTCGCCCGTGCACATGGCTCAGATGAACATGCAGCAGCGCACTGCAGCCCGCATCACCGTCGAAGACGTCAAGCAAGCCATCATCTGGCGGATTCACACCGGCATGCATCCGGCCAGCAGCCGGCTGCCGCCGGTGCGCGACCTGGCGCGCCAGCTCGGCGCCAACCGCAACACGGTGAACAAAGCCTATCGCCAACTCTGCGACGCAGGCGTGATCGCCATCAGCCCGGGCAACCGCGGTTTCCTCGTCAAGGACGAAGGATCGCGGATCGCAGCAGTGAACGACTTGCAACGCTGCGCGCGGGAGGTGATCTGGCGGGCGATGGTGGCTGGCGTCTCGCGCGAGCAAATCACGCAAGACCTATTGGCGGCCGTGGCCAGCGTATATGCCTCGCATCGCCTGCGCATGGTTTTCATCGAGTGCAACGCGCACGACAGCGTCGAGATGGCGCGTGAGCTGGGTGAACTGGTGGGTGAACCTGTCGAGCCTTGCGTGTTGCGCGACGCCGTGCGGGGCGCGCGCGACCTGGCGCGCCGGAACGATCTGATCATCACAACCTTTCATCACCTCGCCGAGGTCAGCCAGGTCTTCGGCGAATGCGCCGAGCGGGTCGTCGGCGTAGACACGCGCCCCTCGCCGGACACGCTGCTGCGCATCGCCCGCCTCGCCGGCCTGCGCATCGGGCTGGTGTGCACCTTGGAGAACACAGCCCGGTCGCTGCATCACATCATCAAGAGCTACCATCCTGATCGCGCCGTGGACATGGCCCTGGTGGACGACGCCGCGGGCGTGCGACGCCTGGCGCGCACCTGCGACCACGTGATCGTCACCCACACCGCAGCCGAGCAATTCGTCCAAATCGCGCACCGGCAGCCCGACGTGGTGGTGCAGTTCTGCGTGGATGAGCAATCCATCGCCTACCTGAAGCAGCGCATGCGCCAGGCGCGCTTGGCCGGCCATGCGTCACCCATCGCGAATAGAGCCATCGCGCGCACCGAACGCGAGAAGCACAAGCCATCGCTCGTCAAAGAGACGTGAAGCGCCGTGCGCATAGCACTTGAGCGAGGCAGATCGTCTGATTCAGAAAAGAGAGATTTTTGGAGGTTAAGTAGACATGCAAACAACCAAGATGTCCGTTCGCACAATCAGCCGCCGGCAAATGTTGAAGCTGGTCGGGCTAGGTGGCGCGACCGCAGCGCTGGCTGCCTGTGCAGCCCCTGCCGCGCCCGCTCAACAGCCCTCAGCAGGGCAAGCGCCGGCACCTGCTGCCCAGCCCGCTGCCGAGGGTATGACCGGCGACCTGCGCGTGATGGTGTGCTGCGCGACGCCGTCCGAAGAACCCTTGCGCAACAAGTTCAATGCCGACTTCGAAGCCAAGTATCCCGGCGTGAAGATCGTGCCGGAGATTCTGCCCGCCGGCCAGGGCTACTTCGAGAAGCTGCAGACGATGATGGCGGCCAACACGCTCCCCGACGTGTTCGACATGTGGGAGGGCTACGTGCAACCCTACGCCGCCAATGGCGCGCTGCGTCCGCTGGACGACCTGATTGACGGCGACGACCAGATCAAGCGCGACGACATCCTGCCCGTCATCATCCCCGCGCAGAGCTGGCAGGGCAAGTCATACGCCTTCGTCTACGGCTTCATGCCCGGGCCGGTGTCGTTGTACTACAACGTGGATCATTTCGAACAGGCCGGCCTGCAACCGCCCACACCCGACTGGACGTGGAACGATGTGCGCGAGGCCGCCCTCAAGCTGCACGTCGCGCAGGGCGACAAGGTCGAGCGCTACGGCCTGAGCTTCGACAACTGGTTCGTGACCTGGCAGTACATGATCTGGTCGAACGGCGGCGACATCTTCAACGCCGACGAGACCAAGACCACCATCACCGAGCCGGCGGCAGTCGAGGCCGTGCAGTTCTGGTACGACATCGTGAACAAGGACAAGGTCGCGGTGGATGAAACGGCCTACCAAATGCTGGGCGGCAGCATGGCCAAAGTGTTCGCCGGCGGCATGATCGCCATGCGGCTGGGCAACTACTGGGACCTGGGCGAGCTGAAGGAGACGAAAGGTGCGAATTGGCGCGCGGTGCTCTCGCCCAAGTCCAACATCGGCCAGCGCGTCTGGTATATGCACCTCGGTTGCTGGTCCATCGGCGCGAACTCCAAGATGGCGCCGGCCGCCTGGGCGTATGCGCGCGACTTCGTGCTGCAACGGCCCATTGACAGCGTGACGCCCTACATCCCGCCGCTCAAGTCGCTCATGTCCACCTTCACCGGCCCGGATCACGAGCAGCTCGGCTACGGCGCGCTGCCGGAGATCGTCGCGCAGCCGGGCGTGCTGCGCATCCCCGGCGCCGGCGAGAAGTTCGACAAAATCCAGGGCCTGATCCAGGCCGAACTCGACCTGGCCTTCACCGGCAAGAAGAGCGTCGCCGAGGCGATGGCCGCCGCCGCGCCGAAGGTGGACGAGGAACTGGCTCGCCGAGCGTAAACGCGCCGGCGCAATCACATGGCAGGGCGGCCCGCGTTCGACGCCGCCCTGCGCTCATCCACATGGCACAGGCAGTTGCAGCTCCGGTAGCCGCGCCGCGCAAACGCGGCGTGTTCGGCTCGCCGCTCACCCGACGCGAAGCGATCATGGGCTATCTGTTCATCAGCCCATGGCTGATCGGTTTCGTGGTCTTCCTGGCCGGCCCGATCATCGCCTCGTTCGTGCTCAGCTTCACGCGCTACAGCCCTGGCCGCGACCCGGTCTGGCTCGGCTTGAGCAACTATGCGCGCATGTTCAGTGATGACTTGTTCTATCACTCGCTGCGCGTCACTTCGGTCTACACGCTCTTCAGCGTCCCGTTGGGGCTGGTCACCGCGCTGGGGCTGGCCGTGTTGCTCAATCAGAAGGTCATCGGCCAGCGCATCTTCCGCACCATCTTCTACCTGCCTTCGCTCATCTCCGGCGTGGCCGTGGCGATCGTGTTCGCGTGGATCTTCAACGCGCGCTTCGGGATCGTCAACTACTTCCTCTCGCTGCTCGGCGTGCCGGGGCCGAACTGGCTGGGCGACCCGGAATGGACGATGCCGGCCTTCATCCTGATGAGCCTGTGGGGCGTGGGCGGCACGGTGGTGATCTTCATCGCTGCGCTCCAGGGCGTGCCGCTGGAGCTATACGAAGCTGCCCAGTTGGACGGCGCCGGGAGCTGGAAGCGCTTCTGGCATATCACGCTGCCGATGATCTCGCCGGTCATCTTGTTCTCGCTCATCACCGGCATCATCGGCACCTTCCAGACCTTCGCCGTGTCGTACATCATGACCGGCGGCGGGCCGGCCAACGCCAGCCTGTTCTACCTGCTCTATCTCTACCGCAATGCCTTCACTTGGTTCGAGATGGGCTACGCCTCGGCCCTGGCGTGGTTCCTGTTTCTCATCATCTTGATTTGCACGGCGATCTTGCTACGCACCTCCGACCTGTGGGTGCATTACGAAGGGTTGGGGAGGAAGTAAATGGCGGCGATCTCCTTCCGGCTCAAGCGCCACTCGGCGCAGTGGTACGCGCGCCAAATCGTGCGCAACGTCGTGGTCTATGGCCTGTTGATCGGCCTGGGCGCGATCTTCATCCTGCCCTTCCTGTGGTCGGTCACGTCGTCGCTGCGCGAGACCGGCGCGCCGCTCAGCTTCCCGCCGCAGTTCCTGCCCACCCAGTTCAATTGGCAGAACTACGTGCGCGTGTTCGAGATGATCCCCTTCGCCACATTCTTCCGCAACAGTGTGATCGTCACGGCGATCGCAGTGTTCGGCGAGCTGCTTTCGGCCTCGCTGGTGGCGTTCGGGTTCGCACGGTTGCGCTTCCCGGGGCGCAATCTGCTGTTCATCGTCTTGCTCAGCACGATGATGATCCCCTATCCGGTCACCATGATCCCCAGCTTCATCCTGTGGGTGCGCGGGTTGGGGATGGCCAATACGTTCGGCCCGCTGGTGCTGCCGCCGTTCTTCGGCCCGGCGTTCTCCATCTTCCTGTTGCGCCAGTTCTTCATGACCATCAACACCGAGCTGGACGAGGCAGCCAAGATTGACGGGGCCAGCGAGTTCCGCATCTACTGGCAGATCATCTTGCCGCTGGCCAAGCCGGCGCTGGCCACCATCGCCATCTTCTCGTTCATGGCCAACTGGAACGACTTCCTCACACCGCTGATCTACCTAAGCGACCGCAACTTGTATACCCTGGCGCTGGGCATCAACTTCCTGCGCAACATGCGCGGCGGTGGCGAGCTGGCGTTGCAGATGGCCGGCGCGGTGATGTTCGTCGCGCCATGCATCATCCTCTACTTCCTGGCGCAGCGCTTCGTGATCCAGGGCATCGTCACCACCGGCCTGAAGGGATGAGGGACGACTTCACGCTCAGCCGGCGTCAGCTCACGCCGATCATCTTGGCGTCGCTGGCCGTGCTGGCGCTCATCCTGATCGCCTTCGCCCGGCTCGACGATTTCGCGCGCGATGGGGCACAACCCACGCCGTGCCCCGACTCCATCGCCTGTCGTGCCCTCAAGCGCTACGACGCGATGCGCGCCGCAGAGACGCCACAACCCTGAACCATGACCGTTGACCTTTCCACACGCGACCTGACGTGCCGCCTATCCCACGACGCCGGCCTGCGCCTCGATCAACTCGCGCTGCCCGGCAACGACTGGGTGGACGCCGCTAGCCCGCTCTTCGGCCTCGTCGCCGACGGCGTGCATCTCCACGCGTGCAGCGACGGCTGGCAAACGTCAGAGGTGCGCATTGCGGACGGGCCGGCCTCGACCGGCTGCATCACTCGGCTGCGCCATGTCCCGACCGGTCTGGGGATCACCCATCACTTCACCGTACACGCCGAAGGACTGATCGAGAGTTGGCTCGACGTGCGCAACGCCGGCGATCACCCCATCACGCTGACCCGCCTGGATTCGTTGACGCTAGCGTTGAAGCCGGCAGCGTGCGAGCTGATGTATTACACGGCGGCGTGGGGCGACGAATTCGGCGGCGTGCGGCGTCCGCTGCGCGCGGCCTTCCGGCTGGAGACGCGCGCCGGCCGCTCGTCCAATCAGCATCATCCCTGGTTTGCCTTGTTTCGCGACGGCGTGGGCGGCATGCTCTCCATGTCGGTCGCCTGGTCGGGCAACTGGTGCTTTCGTTTCGATCCACACGACGGTGGTGGCTGGCTGGTGAGCGGTGGGCTGAGCGATTGGGCGTTCGCCATCGTGCTGCGGCCCGGCGAGACGATGACCGCGCCGCCGGTCGCCCTGGTGCTGGCCGCGGGCGACGACCTCAACGCGATCTCGATCCCCTACGCCCGCGTCGGTCGCCGGCGCTGGTATCCGCGCAACGCGCTCGCTCGACGGCTGCCTGTCGAGTGGAACCACTGGTGGAGCTACGAGGATAAGGCGATTGACGAAGCCACTTTCCGCGCCAATGTGGATGTCGCTGCCGAGATGGGCATCGAAGTGTGTACGCTGGATGCCGGCTGGTTCGGCCCGTCCGACCCCGCGACACATTGGTATGACTATCGCGGCGACTGGCATCTGGTGAACACGACACGCTTCCCGAGCGGCATCCGCGCCCTGGCCGACTACGCGCACAGCAAAGGGTTGAAGTTCGGCCTGTGGTGCGAGATCGAGGGGCTGGGCCGGCTGGCGCGCCTGGCCGAAGATCACCCGGAGTTCGTCGCCACGCGCGATGGCGAGCGGCTGGGCTACGTCTGCCTGGGCAATCCGGCGGCCCAAGATTGGGCATTCGAGACGCTGAGCCGGCTGGTGGACGACTTCGCGCTGGACTGGGTAAAGCTCGACTTCAACCTCGACCCCGGCGCAGGCTGCAATCGCGCCGACCATGGCCACGCCGACGGCGACGGGCTGTATGCGCACTACCAGGGCTACTATCACCTACTGCAGCGCCTGCGCGCGCGCTACTCGGAGGTGATCTGGGAGAACTGCTCTTCGGGCGGCCTGCGCATAGACCTGGGCATGCTGCGCCATACCCACTTCACCTTCCTCAGCGATCCCGACTGGCCGGAGCATTCGCTGCAGCTTTTCTGGGGCGCGACGACGATGCTCGCCCCAGACGCGCTGCTGCGTTGGACGTATAGCGAATGGATCAACGGCTATCCTCCCCAACAGTTCAACCCGCACGACCCCAACCTGCAGCCGCACGAGCTGGATTACTTCATCCGCATCGGCATGCTGAGTGTGATGGGGCTATCGCAGAAGCTACCGGAGCTGCCGGACTGGGTGCGCGAACGCTACACGGCGCACATCGCGCTCTATCGGTCGCTCGTTCGGCGCTTCGTGCGCGAGGCTGACCTCTATCGCCTGACCCATCAACCCAAGCGCGACGGCGGCGGCGACCGCTGGGCCGCCTTTCAGTATGCCCTGCCCGATGCCGACGAGCATCTACTCTTCGTCTTTCGCTTGCCGGGCGGCGCGCCATCGCGCACTTTGCGCTTGCGCGCGCTGCACCCCGACCGCGACTACCTACTGCAATGGCGTTCGCACGACCGAGCCGAGCGCTACACCGGCGCGCAGCTCCTGCGCGACGGGCTTCGCTTCGACGACCTGCGCGAGCGCGACTCGGCGCTGGTGCACATTCGAGTAGGCGAAGGCAATGCCTTCGCCTACCCCGTATCGCTATCTCACCATGCCAAATTGGACGCTTGAAACTTCTACTCTTACCTGTCGCCTCACCCTGGCCGACGGCGGGCTGACCTGGCAGATGACGAGCGCGACACATCCCGGCCTCGATGTGTTGCCTTCGCCGCTCAGCCGCATTACCATCGCCGGCCAACCGTTGCGCCTCGGCAACACCGCCGACGCCGAACTCGGCGAAGGCGCAGACGGCACCCGCACGCTCACCCTGCGCGTCCCCAGCGCCGATGGCCGCTTGCAACTCGTTCAGCACGTGCAGGCCTTCGCTGCACACCCGTTCGTGCGCACCTGGGCCGAGCTGGTCAACCTGGGCGATGCGCCGGTGCACATCACCGGCTGCGACATCCTCGACCTGCGCGCGCCGCTGGACGGGCGCAACAACCTCTTTCACGTCGAGCAGTTCAGTTGGAACTATCGGCCGGACAAATTCGCGCTGCACAAGGTGCAAATCGTCCCCGGCCGCGCAGCGCACGAAATCCGCATGGGCGCGTTCGGCGCGCATTACTGGGCGCCGAGCAGTTGCGCTTGGGCTGCGCTACGCGCCGGCCTCGACCCGCTCGACGACCCCGACGCCGCGCTGAGCGACATGGGGTTGGTGCTGGGCGCCGAGTTCAACGGCAAGAGCCGGCTGCTCGCCTGGGCGCGCGACGGCTACACCTGCCTGCACAGCGCGATTGACGACTTGGCGCACGTGCTCGCGCCGGGGCAAACGTTCGACGTGCCGGCTTGTTTCGTCGGGCGCTTCGCGGGTGACTGGGACGAAGCCGGCTACGTCACCCAGCGCTTCGCCGAAGCCCATGTGCACCCGCCGATGCCGGATGCGCGCTATCCCTGGGCGCAATACAACTCCTGGGGCTACGGGCAAGACATCGGCGAGGCACAGCAACTGGCAGCCATCGAACGCTGCGCCGAGCTGGGGATCGAGGCCGTGGTGATGGACCTGGGCTGGGCGCGTTGCATCGGTGATTGGCGGCCCGACCCGGCCAAATTCCCGCGCGGCCTGCGCCCGTTGAGCGAGCGCTGCGCCGCGTTGGGCATGCGCTTCGGTGTGCACATGGCGCTGGCGCAGATGAGCCTCGACGCGCCGGCGGCCCAGGCCCACCCCGAATGGCTGATCCACATCGGCAACGACTACTTCGGCGCAGCGCCGCTGTGCCTGAGCCATACCCCCTGCCGTGAATGGCTGATCGGCGAGATCATGCGGCTAATTGACGAAGAGGGCGTGAACTACATCATCCAGGACGGTGAGGACATGGTCAAGCTGTGCTGGCGCGACGACCACACGCACGCGCCCGGCGACAGCAACTACGCCAATGCCGAGCACGGCCTGGATCGCGTGATCGCCGCGATCCGCCGGCAACGGCCGCACGTGACGCTGGAGAACTGCGAGGACGGCGGCTGCATGCTCACCTACAAGATGGCGCGCCTGTATCACACCAGCATCACCGTGGACAACATCGCCACGTATGCGACCCGGCAAGGCATCTACGGTGCATCCTACCCGTTCTCGCTGCGTTACAGCGTGCGCTACATGCAGGACGACCCCAACCGCTACACACTGCGCAGCGCGATCTTCGGCGGGCCGTTGATCCTGATGCAGCGCATCACCGAGTGGACGCCACAGCAAGTCGCCGAGACGCGCGCCGCCATCGCCAAATACAAGGAGCTACGCGCGCTGACGCGCGACGCCAAGGTGATCCACCTCATCGCCCCGCGCTACAACGTCGAGGGGCTGGGCTGGGGCTGGGATGCGATTCAGGCCGTCTCGCCCGACCGGATGTGCAGCGTGGTGATGGTCTTCCGCGCCATGGGCGGGCCGGCGCAGCGCGTCATCCGCCCGCGCGGCTTACACGCAGAAGCGACTTATCGTGCGCGCGCCGAGGATCGCGGCGACCTGGGCACGATCACCGGCGAGGCGCTCATGCGCGATGGGCTGACGCTGGCGCTGGACGAGTTCGGCTCCGAGGTGATTTGGATCGAGGCGATGTAGGCGCAGGCTTTAGCCTGCGTCAATACAGACAGTAGAGTTTCTTAGGCTCGGTGCTCAAGATCGAGGCCATGTAGGCGCAGGCTTTAGCCTGCGTCAATACAGACAAGTAGAGTCTCTAGGCTCGGTGCTCAAGATCGAGGCCATGTAGGCGCAGCTTTAGCCTGCGTCAATACAGCCTGCGTTTTAGCCTGCGTCCGTGTGCGCTATCGCTTCAGCCGCTGCCTGAGGAAGGCCAGCCCCTTCACGGCGATGTCCTCGCGGCTCGGCTCGATCTGCCGCCAGATCGCTGCCGCGCGCGCGATCACCTTCACGTCCTGGGTGAACGACTCGATGGTCACGTCGCCGTCGTACTTCACTGCCCTCAGCGCGGCGGCGATGCCCTTCCAGTCAATGTGATCGCTGCCCGGCGTGCCGCGGTCGCAGCCGCAGGCGTGGAAGTGGATCAGCCGGTCGCCGGCGCGCCGGATGGCATCGCCCTGGAACTTCTCTTCGATGTTCATGTGGAAGGTGTCGTAATGCAGGCCAATGGCCGGGCTATCCACATCGGCGACCAGCGCCAGCGCGTCGTCCACGGTGTTCAGGAAATCCGTCTCGAAGCGGTTGAGCGGCTCGACGGCGATGCGCATGCCCCTTTCGCCGGCGTAGTCGCACAGCCGCTTGAGGTGCTTGACCACCGTCTTCCATTGGCGGGCGCGCTCGCGCGGCGGGGTGGCCTCGGCACGGCCGACGGCCGAATACACCGGCCCAGCCAGGATCTTCGCGCCCAGCACTTCCATCTGGTCCAGCATGGCCATCATGTAGCGCAGGCTGTTCTGCTGGTGCTCCGGCGCGCCGCGCAAGTCGCGATCGGGGCCGAACGCGCCGCACACCGTGTTGCAGGCCAACCCGTGCCGGTCGAGCGCGCTGCGGATGAAGTGTGGATCGTAGCCGGCCGGGTCATCAATGGCGATCTCGACCGAGTCGAATCCCCAAGCCTTGAACTGCGGGAAGAGTTTGGCGCTCTTATTCGTGAAGGGGAAGGTGAACAGGAAGGTGTTGATGCCGAATTGCATAGCAGAGGTCAGAAGTCAGATAGGCGGAAGTCAGACCGTCAGAGTCAGATGGCGGAATATTAGTCGCTCAGCGCGCGCGAAGCAAGCAGAAGTACTCGCGGGCCAGGCGCAGGTCTTCCAGCGCCTCGACAGAGTCACAGGGCGGCCGGCATTCGCCTCGGATGGCGCGCAGGAAATTGATCGCCTGCTGCCGATGGGCGTGCACCGGTGGCAAGACGGGTTCGATGCGCTGCGGCGTCTTGCCCTTGCCCGGATCCTTGAACACCTCGACGCGGCCGGCGCGGTTCAGCGCTAACGGTGGCGGTAAATCTAATCGCACATAGCCGCGCTCGAAGCAGACCAGCGCGCTCTCTTGCCAGTCCAGCGTCGTTTGGTAGGGCGCCATTTCGATGGCGCACGTTGCGCCGCTCGCGCTCTCGCCAATTAGCAAGACCTGACGCGGGTCGGCGTAGGTCACGCGATACGGCTCGCTCAGCAAGAAGCGCATCAGATTGACCTGGTGGATGTAATAGTTCACGAAGCGCACGTAGTCGGCGTAGTCCTCGGGCGAGAGATCGGACGCCGGCGGATCGAACTCCAGCGCCGGTGCCGGATCACCGCCGACGATTAGGTCGTTGAAGCCGCCGGCGATCCATTCACCGGGCGGCATGGTGATACGCACGTAGCGCAGCCGGCCCAACTCGCCGCTTTGCTGGAATTGCCGGATGTGCTCGCGCGCGCATATCGCCGCCGGATCGCTGCGCTTGTGATAGGCGACCATGTGCCAAGTGCCGGCTTCTTGCGCTGTCTTCACCAATCGCTCGCCCACTTCCACCGAAGCTGCCAGCGGCTTCTCGGTGAGGATGGGCAGACCCGTTCGCAGCAACTCGCCGACTAGAACGCCATGGCGGTTAAAGGGCTGGATACAGACGAGGCCGTCGAGCCGTTCGTGCGCCAGCATGTCGCTGTAGGTGCGATAAACGCGTGGCACGCCGTAGCGTTGTGCTACGCGGCGAGCCGTCTCTTCGCGCAGCTCGGCGATCGCAACGACCTCGCACTCTTTGAGCGCGGCGAAGTTTCGTAGATGCGCGGTCTGGCCCATCATGCCGACGCCGACGAAGCCGAGGCGCAACTTCTCGTTGTCCATAGTTCTCCCAGGCTAAAGTCCTTTGTTAAAAAGACACGCCGGCTATGCTTGCCGGGCGCGATCACGAAAGGAAGCGGCTACAACAAGGCGTTGAGCACCTTGGCCAGGCCATCCGACATCTCCTCGATCTGGTCGCCGGTCAGGTCCGGGCTGATGTCGAGGTGCACGGCACGCTGTAACAGATCGAGCGTGCGCGGACACATGTCGCGGTCGTATGCGACCGGCGGATGCCAAATCCACGGCGCGCCGCCTGCCCACGAGCGCTGCTGCAGGATCGGGGTCCAATCGCAGTACACGTGGTAGTCTTTCGTGCCAGAATAGATCACAGAAGCCGGCAGCCCCTCGGCGCTGAGCGCTGCAGTGATCCGCTGCGCCCGTTCTGACGAAGGCGCGAAGAACACCAGGCAAATGCCGGCGTCGCCTTCGGCATCAGGTTCGTCGCGCAAGGTAACCCCTTTCTGCCGCGCAAGGTCGGCGACGCTCGCCTTCAACACCGCCTTGTTGCGCCGCATGTCCCTCACGATCGCCTCGAGCTTGTTCAACTGCGCGAGCGCGACCGCGCCCTGCAGCTCACTCATGCGCAGGTTGATCCCCAGCAGGGTTTCCTCATCGGGGATACCGTTACGACTGCCGCCGACTACATCGTGATACATGAGCGCGCGCTTCCAAATGGCCTCGTCATCGGTCGTGATCAAGCCGCCTTCACCGCAGGTGATGATTTTGTTGAATTGCAAGCTGAATGCGCCGACATCCCCCAGGCTGCCCAGCTTGCGGCCGCCGTAGCTGGCGCCATTGGCCTGGGCGACATCCTCGAGCAGACCGATGCCGTGCTGTCGGGCAATCTCCAGCAGCGCGTCCATGCGGCATGGGCCGCCACGCATGTGCACGGCTGCAATCGCCTGAGTGCGTGACGTGATCTTGCGCGCGACATCTGCCGGGTCGAGCGTGAGCGATGCGTCTATCTCGGCTAAGATCGGCACTGCCCCCAGGGCGATGACCGCCGATGCGGTGGCGATCCATGTGTAAGCCGGCACGATCACCTCGTCGCCCGGACCGACGCCTAGGCCGGCCAGCGCGCCTAGCAGCGCCGCCGTGCCCGATGACACCGCAACGCACCGTCGCACGCCTACATGAGCGGCGAAGGCTTTCTCCAGCATATCCACGCGAGACACGCTCTCGCCCGGTCCGTAATAGCGGAACAATCGCTTCGAGCGCAGGACGTCCAGCACCGCTTGCTCTTCCTCTAGGCCGATGCGCATGCCGCCTGGATACATCGGTGGCACAGGCTGAGTCACCGCCGGTGTGCCGCCCTCGATTGCGAGCTTGCTTCCAGCCATGCTTTCACCTCACCTATGGATTCGGATCAATGCGCCGGCTCTGCCAACGCCGGATCCATGCGCCTACGGCAGCGACGGTATCAAGCCACAGCCCGTTGTTTGGGTCGGCGCAATAGCGGCACACCGCTTCTAGCACATCCGGGCGGATGGCCTGGCGCGCGAAATCGTCGCCGATGTCGTGCGCGATGAAGATCACCCAGCCGCCCACTGCCTGGGCGGATTCGATCCAACCGCGCAGGTCCTCGAACGACGCGCCGTCGCTCTCTATGCCGCAAGCCTGAGCCAGGTCGACGAATCCCGGATCGTTGACGGACTCGTCGCGGAAACCGCGCCCCACGACGAAATGGCGTGCCACGAGTGGCACGTAACTCTGCAATTCGGTTCCGCGGCCCACATATTTCTGCCCACAACAGTAAGCGAATGTCGTCGGCGTTGAACCTAACGTCTCTCGAATGAAGGCGTTAGCCTCCAGGAGTTCCCGCTCTATGCGGTCAAGCGTGTAGTCCTCGAGCGCATTTCCGCGCGACCACGGAAAGTTGCCGCTGCACGGATGCGTGACGGTGTGGTTACCCATCTCATGGCCGGCAGCGGCCGCTGCTTGCCAGTCATCGAGCCGCTCGCGCACACGAGCCGGCGAAACGTAGAACGTTACTCGGACTCCGCAACGCTTAAAGATGGGTAAACCGTTGTCGAGCTGTGAAGATCGCGCATCGTCAAAGCTCAGGCTGACGGCCGCGCGCTTGCCGTCGGGCCAAGTAAAAACGGGCTCACCATTTGTCATGTTTCTGCAAGCTTAGCTTGTGAATTCAGAGTAATCAATGCACCAACCGCGCCGCACAAGGTGTGATCCTATCCTGCATAACCTAGCCACAAGCCCTCAACGAAGGAGTGTAACGCAGATCGGTGGACTGTGATCACGGGGACAGCAGCTCGGCGATCGTCATCAATTCAACAACCTTTCTACGAACGCATTCCGAAACTTGCCTTGCGGGTCGAGGTCGTGCGCCAGCGCGCGAAAGTCGGCCAGCCGCGGATAGCGCACTCGAAGCTGCGCCGGCGACAACGCGAACAGCTTGCCCCAGTGTGGCCGTGGCTCGAACGGCCCCAGCGCCGCTTCGATTAACGGCAAAACGCGCTGCACCGCCAGCCAGTCCTTCTTCCAGGTGAAGTGCAACCCGATACATGCCTGCGCATAACACGGGCTGAGCCATAGTGCGTCGGCGGCGATGCTGCGCACCTCGGAGATGAGCAGCACCGGCGTAAAGTGCCGGCGCAAGGCGGCCACGGCGCGCATCGCTTCGACGGCGAACCGGCGCGGCACGAAATATTCGCTCTGCAGTTCGTCCCCGACGCTGGGGACGTGATCGGGCCGGAAGTGCGGCAGGCGCTCATGCCACGTCCCGGCAATTCCCATCTGCGTCGTGCATGGCTCCGCCGATAGCGAGGCGATCGGGTGCTGCGGCTGAGTCGCCGGCGCCGCGCCGAAGAAGTCGCCGTCCGCGTCAGGCGCTCGGTCGCCCACGCGCTGCTTGAGCCAGACTTGATCCACGAAGTCGCTCTGCCAGTCGGTGAACAGGCTGACGCTGTAGGCGCTGTTCATGATCGCGTCGAAATGCGCCTCGAGCTGAGCCATCAGCAAGCGCCGATACACTTGCTGCCGCACCTCGAATGCCGGCAACAAGTCCAGCGTGACGCGCACGACGACGCCCAGCCCACCCAGCGCAACGACCGCGCCGGCGAAACGTTCGCCGTCCCGCTCGCGCGAGAGCGTCACCACCTCGCCCTCGGCGGTGACCAGTGTGATCTCCGAGACCGCCGTCGCCAGGTTGCCGTTGCCGTCGCCCGAACCGTGCGTTGCCGTGGCGATCGCGCCGGCGACCGAAATGTGCGGCAGCGATGCCAGGTTGTGCAGCGCGAAGCCGGCGCGGTGCAGTTGCGGGCAGAGCTGTGCATAGGTGATGCCGGCGCCGACGGTCGCCGTGCGTCGCTCCCGATCAATGACCGGTGCGTGCGGCATGCGATCCAGCGAAACGAGGTCTGCTTCGCAGTCGGCGACGTCGTTGAACGAGTGGCGCGAGCCGAGCGCATGTAGCTTACGGCTGTGCGCGACGATCGCGCGCAGCTCGTCCAGCGTTTCGGGGCGGTGCAAACGCGCTGCGCGATAACGCAGGTTGCCGGCCCAGTTCCATCCAGGGGATTCGACGTGTGTCATACCGTTGGCCTCAATAGCGACCGATACACGGCCTGCGTGGCTTGCGCCGTGGCGGCCCAGGTGAACTTCGCGGCTTGCTTCGGCCCGCGCGCTTGCAAATCGCGGCGCAACGCTTCGTCGGTCAAGACGCGCTGCAGCGCCCGCGCCCACTCGGCGACATCCAGCGGTGGGATGAGCACTGCAGCGTCGCCGCAAACTTCGGGCAGCGACGCCGCATTGGACGAGACGACCGGCGCGCCACAGGCCATCGCCTCCAGCGGCGGGAAGCCAAAGCCTTCGTAAACCGACGGGAAGGTCATCACCTGCGCCAGCGAGTAGATCGCGACCAGGTCTTCATCTTCGACAGTCGTGAGGAAGCGCACCCGGCCGGTTAGCCCAAGCGCGTGCACCGCGCGATAAGTGGACTCGTGCAGCCAGCCCTGCTTGCCGACCACGATCACCTCCTGGGCCAGGCCGTCATCCTGCTCGCGCAGCGCCTTGAACGCCTCGAACAGCGTGATCAGGTTCTTGCGTGGCTCGACCGTGCCGACGGTTAGGATGAACTTATCTGCCAGGCGATACCGATCCTTGACCGCTTGCAGCGCCCTCGCATCCGTCACCCGCCGGAAGCGCGGATGCACGCCCTCGTGAATCACGCGCATCTTCTCCTCCGGCGCGCCGTAGACCTTCATCGCGTCGCGCTTGGTGTGCTCGCTCACGCAGATGATCGCGTCGGCCCGCCTGAGGAACAGCGGCATGGCCAAATTGAGGAAGATCCGGTTTCGCGGCAGGTGGTAATGAGGGAAGAACTTGAAGATCAGGTCGTGCAGCGTGAAGACGGTCTTGATGCGCTTGAAGCGCGGCAGTAGGTGTTCGGTGGCATGGAAGAGCGTTGGCGCAGGCAATCGCTCGCGCGTGTTGGTCGCCGCCTGTGCGAACAAGTTGTCCTGCGAGAGGTTGAACAACTGGGCGAGCAATGCGCGCAGCCGCCACGCGTATGGCCCCTGCGCCGTGGCGATGCAGGTGAGGGACTGGATCAGCTTGCCCGGCGCGGCGTGGCGCGCGTCGTGATAGAAGGCGACGTATTCGTCGCTCGGCCGCTTGGCGCCCGGCGGCAGCGCCAGCGCCGCGATCAACTCCTCGGCGTAGCGCCCCAACCCGGCTTTGTGATGCACGGCAGGCGATGCGTCTATGACGATCATGTGCGCGGACTATACCCGCGATCACTGCGCGAAGAGCCGGCGGCACGTGCTAGGGGACGCATTTTTAGGGGGTGTCGCGGTTTGCGCCGCACGGGTGAACACGGACTGACCGGCAGCGATATTCGCCTCGGTCGCGCCGGGATAAATCCCGGCGCCGAGCGAACAGGCAAGCCGCGCGCCCTGCCCACCCTTTCAGCCCCGGCGTTTACGCCGGGGCGGGTTTGCTTGTGCTCCGAATGGGCAGCGCGCGCTCCACATCTCGCGCCCATGGATGTCACGTTGCGCATGGCGTCCTACATTCTGCGCCCCGCATGTGGCGGAGCGCCTAACTCATACGTCCGCCCCACTTGGCAAATGCGGCATGTGCCATGCTGACTGCCGTCGTAAGATAGATATATGGCATCCTCGATTCATCTCATCGCCGCGTTGAGCGCAGCAGCGATGTTGGTGGCCTGCACGCAGGCGCAGTCGCAATCCCGTGTGCCCACCCCCACGGTTCGGCCGACGCCGCTGCCGGCCGATTACCCCAAGCCGCTGCGCGACGACATCCGCATCCGCAAAGTCGCCGAAGTCGGCCCAAGCATGATCCGGCTGGTCAAAGATCCCGGCTCGAACGACCTGTACTACCTCAGCCCGCAGGGCGATGTGTTCTATCTCTCGCCTCAGCCCGACCGCGAGACGCGCGGCGCACTGGCCTACAGCCGCAGCGAGATCGGCGGCGCGCCATACGCATTGGGACTGGCGTTCGGGCCGGACCGCACGCTCTACGTGGTCGGCAACGAAGGCGAAGGCCCACGCAACCGGTGCATTGTCCGCAAAGGCATCATCAGCGGCAGCGGGCGCAAGTGGTCCACACTCGTCCGAACCGAGTGGTACGAGAAGAGCAACACCCAGTACGACCATCTGTGCAACGGCATTGTCGTCAGCCCGGACGGCAAATATGTGTATTTCAACAGCGGCTCGCGCACCGACCACGGTGAGGTGCAGACGGCCGAGGGCGCCTTTCCCGGCCTGCGCGAGGTTCCGCTGACCGCGACGGTCTTCCGCGTGCCGGCGAACGCACAAGACCTGGTGCTGCCGAACGACGAAGCCAAGCTGAAAGCGAGCGGATATCTGTTCGCCGACGGCCTGCGCAACGCCTTCGACCTAGCCTTCAACGCGGCCGGCGACCTAATCGCTGTGGACAACGGGCCGGACGCGAACTATCCCGACGAGCTGAACTGGCTGCGCCAAGGCCGGCACTACGGCTTCCCCTGGCGATTCGGCGCCGAGGACAATCCACAGCAGTTCGCCGACTACGACCCAAACGAAGACAAGCGGCTGAGCTGGGACTTCGTCGCCGTGCAGACGAAGCTGTATCAGAACGACCCGACCTTCCCCAAGCCGCCGGCGCCGTTCAGCGATCCGATCCTCAACTTCGGGCCGGACGCCGACCAGTTCCAGGATGCCGACGGCGAGGTGCGCGACGCGAGCGACCTCGGCAAGCCACTGGCCGGCTTGACCATGCACCGCTCGCCGCTGGGGCTGACGTTCGACGTCGAGAACCGGCTGAGCGGCGATTTCAAAGGCGCCGGCTTTTTGCTGAGCTGGGGGGCAGCCGGCGGCCCGCAGACCGACCGTGGCCAGGACCTGCTCCTGATCCGGCTGACCAAGACCGGCGACGCCTATCGCATGAGCGCGACGCAGATCGTCACCGGTTTTCAAAACCCGATAGACGGCGCGCTGATCAGCAACAAGCTCTACGTGCTCGACTACGGCGGCAAAGGGGCGATCTGGGAGATCGGCCTGCCGTGAGCGTCACCGATCTGCCAGCGTCGCGACCATCACCGCCTTGATCGTGTGCATGCGATTCTCGGCCTGGTCGAAGACGATGGAGCGTTCGGATTCGAACACTTCCTCGGTCACCTCCATACCGTCGTGGCCGAAGCCGAATTTCTCGGCCACCTGGCGGCCGATCTTCGTCTCGGCGTTGTGGAAGGCCGGCAGGCAGTGCATGAACTTGGCGTCGGGGTTGCCGGTCAGGCGCATGACGGTGGCGTTGACTTGATAGGGCTTGAGCAGCGCGATGCGTTCGGCCCAGGCGGCGTCCGGCTCGCCCATCGAGACCCACACGTCGGTGTGCACGAAGTCAACACCGCGCACCCCTTCGGCCACGTCCTCGGTCAGCGCCAGGCGCGCGCCGGTCTGCGCTGCGATGGCGCGGCAGCGCTCGACCAGCCGCGCGTCCGGCCAGAGCGACTTCGGCGCGCAGATGCGCACGTCCATGCCCATCAGGCAACCGCCGGCCATCAGCGAGTTGCCCATGTTGTAACGCGCATCGCCCAAGTAGCAATACGCCACCTCGCCGAGCGGCTTAGCGCTGTGCTCCATCATCGTGAGCATGTCGGCCAGCAGTTGGGTGGGGTGGAACTCGTTGGTCAGGCCGTTGTAGACCGGCACGCCGGCGTAGGCCGCCAGCGTCTCGACCACCTCCTGGCCGAAGCCGCGATACTCGATGGCGTCGTACATACGCCCCAGCACGCGCGCCGTGTCTTTGATAGATTCCTTGTGGCCGATCTGCGAGCCGGTGGGCCCCAGGTAGGTCGTGTGCGCGCCCTGGTCGTAGGCGGCCACTTCGAAAGCGCAGCGCGTGCGCGTGGAGTCCTTCTCGAAGATCAAGGCGATATTCTTGCCGACTAGGCGCTTTTGTTCGTGTCCGGCGCGCTTGGCTGCCTTCAGCTCGCGCGCGAGGTCGAGCAAATAGCGCAGTTCTTCAGGGGTGAAATCCAGCTCTTTGAGGAATGATCGGTTGCGCAGGTTGACAGTCATCGTCGTTCTCCGTTTAGGCGGCCATGATATGCGCTCTGTGCGGGAGGGGAAAGCCACCGCGCCAAGCTTGTTTTAACGTTCGGGTGTAGAGTTAAGCCCATGGCGGACCAACTGGAACTGTTCGAAAAGCCGGAGGCCGACGAGGTTTACATGATCGCCGGCTGGCGACAGTGGGCCGACGCCGGCAACGTGTCGTCGGGCCTGCCGCAATACCTGATCGAAAAGCTCGGCGCTCGAAAGATCGGCCGGATCAAGCCCGACGGCTTCTACCTCTTCCAGACGCCGGTCTCGCAGTTCCTCTTCCGGCCTCACTTCAAGTTCGAGGAAGGCTATCGCAAGGAAGTGATCGTCCATCGCAACGAGGTGTTCTACTGGGAGAACGGTCGGCGCGGCCTGGTGATCTTCCTGGGCGACGAGCCGCACATGAACGTCGAGCGCTACGCCGAAGCATTCTTCGACCTGGCCAAGGCGCTCAACGTCCGGCGCATCGCCGCCACCGGCGGCGTGTATGCCCTGGTCCCCTTCGACAAACACCGCACCTTCTCCGTCACCTATGCCATGCCGCACATGAAAGCCGAACTGGCGGAGTACGCAGTTAGCTTCTCGAACTACGAAGGCGGCGTGAGCATCGGCTCGTATCTGGAGGATCGCGCGGAACACGTGGGCCAGGAGTACTTCGCCATGTATGCTTTCGTGCCGGCCTACGACTTCTCGCAGTTTGCGCATCGCGAACAGATGCAACCGATCGCCGTCGAGAACGACTACCAGGCCTGGCACGACGCCATGGTCCGGCTGAACCACATGTTCAAGCTGGGCGTGGACCTGACCGAGCTGGCAGAGAAGAGCGCGGAGACCGCCGCGCAGATGCGCGAGGCGATCGAGAAGCTGGCTCGCCAACTGCCTCATGCGCCGATCAAGGAATGGCTGGCCAAGCTCAACGCCGACTTCGTCGAGATGCCCTTCACCAAGCTGGACGATGTATGGGAGGACGCGCTGGGCGACATCTTCAAAGATAGCGAGTAAACTTCATCCACTGCCGGGCCAACCACCGGCGCCATCGTCTTTCAGCCGCGGATCGGGCTGGCGATTCGCCATTCACCAACAGGAGACGCTATGCCCAACCCCAACTTCCGTGCCGACACCTTGACCGTGCAGCCTGGCCAATGCACCACGCTGCGCTGGGACGTGGACGAAATCGCGGCCATCTACTTCTTCGACGGCGCCAACGAAACCGGCGTGGGCGGCCACGACTCGCGCCAGGTGTGCCCGCAGCAGACGACGACCTACCGGCTGCGCATCGTCAACCGTGACGGCACGCAGGAGTACTACGACCTCACCGTCGGCGTGGGGACGGCTTACATCAACTTCTGGGTGGACCACCCGGTGCTCGCGCCCGGCCAGTGCACCACGCTGCGCTGGGACGTGCGCGAGGTGCAGGCCGTCTATCTAAACGTCGGCAACGGCGACGAAGGGGTCGTCGGCCAGGGCGAGCGGCAGGTATGCCCGGCCAACACCACCAGCTACTACCTCAACGTGATCCACCGCGACGGCAGACGAGAGACGCGCGCGGTGACGGTCAGCGTCGGCGTCACGCCGCACCCATAATCCCTACGCGCCCGGCGCAGCCAACGCCGCTTCGATGGCCTGCACCAGCTCCTCGGCGTCGGGGCCGGTGCGCGGCTTGAAGCGGGCGATCACCCGGCCGTCCCGCCCCACTAGGAACTTCTCGAAGTTCCAGGCGATGTTCTCCGGCGGGATGGCTCGGGTGAGCTTCTCATACAACGGCGCGCGATTCGGTCCATTCACTTCGATCTTGTTGAAAACGGGGAAGCTCACGTTGTAGCGCGTGCTGCAGAAGTCCAGGATCTCCTCGATCGTCCCCGGCTCTTGCCCGCCGAACTGGTTGCACGGGAAGGCCAGCACGGTGAACCCACGATCGCGGTATTTCTCATAGAGCGCCTCGAGACCGGCATATTGCGGCGTGTAACCGCACTGGCTGGCCACGTTCACGATTAGCAACACGTCGCCGGCGAAATCCCGCAGCGACTTCATCTCGTTCTTCGAAGTGACGACGGTTTCGTCCAGGACGTTGAGTTCGTTGATGCTCATGGAGGGCAATTATCGCCCACGCGCGCCGAACTGGGTGCATTTCACAATGGGCCAACGCGGCTGGCCCGCAGCGGTATTCGCTGCAGTCCGCGCTGGGATCAATCCCAGCGCTGGGCATACGGGCAAGCCGTGCGCATCCCGCCCCTTTTAGCCAGGCGTTTACGCCGGGGCGGGTCTGCTACGTCCGCCCTCGTTGGCGAATGCACCCGGCTGCACTGCCGGTCGGGTTGAGCGTAATGGCAGGGCAGCTCTCCGTAGCGTGCCGTCGCCGAGGCCCCGGGATTCAGAAAGTCATCGCTCGCGCTTCATGCGCTCGATGTCGTCGTGGCTGAGCGCCGGCGCCTCGCGCCCCTCGACCCCCAACGCCCGGCGCTGCGCTTCGCGCCAACGCGCCAGCCGCTCGGCGACGATGCGCTCGTAGCCCTGATCGCTCGGTGTGTAGAACGTCAGTCCGGCGATCTCGCGCGGCAGGTAATTCTGCGGCGTCCAGTGTCCCTCGAATTCGTGCGGGTAGAGATATCCCCGACCATGACCTAGCCCGCGCGCGTCGCGGTTGGCGTCCTTCAGGTGGTCGGGCACGTCGCCGGCGCCTTCGGCCTCGATCTGCGCGCGGGCGCGGAAGTAGTGCGTGGCGGTGTTGCTCTTCGGCGCGGTGGCCAGATACAACGTCGCCTCGACCAGTGGATACATGCCCTCCGGCATGCCCACGTAGTCCAGCGACTGCGCCGCCGCAGCCGCCACGACCAAGCCCATCGGGTCCGCCAGGCCGACGTCCTCGCTGGCCAGGATCAGCAGCCGGCGCATGATGAAGCGCGGGTCTTCGCCGGCGTAAAGCATCTTGGCCAGCCAGTACAGCGCGGCGTCGGGGTCGCTGCCGCGCACGCTCTTGATGAACGCGCTGATGGTGTCGTAGTGGGCGTCGCCTTCCTTGTCGTAGAGCACGGCGCGCCGTTGGATGCTCTCCTGCGCCACGGCCAGGTCAATGTGAATCACGCCTGCGGCGTCGGGCGGCGTGGACTCGACCGCCAGCTCCAGCGCGTTCAGCGCATTGCGCGCGTCGCCGCCGGCCACACGAGCGAGATGGCGCAGCGCATCCTCGTCCACGCATACCTGAGGCCGGCCGTCCGGCGTGCGGCGATTGCCGTAGCCGCGCTCGGGGTCGCTTAGCGCTGTGCGCAGAATAGCGATGATTTGCGCTTCGGTCAGCGGGCGCAGCATGAACAGGCGCGAGCGCGAGATCAGCGCGCTGTTCACCTCGAAGTAGGGGTTCTCCGTCGTCGCGCCGATCAGCACGATCGTGCCGTCCTCGACGTGCTGCAGCAGCGCGTCCTGCTGGCTCTTGTTAAAGCGATGGATCTCGTCCACCAGCAGGATGGTGCGCTGGCGATAGAGCTTGCGACGCTCCTTAGCGTCCTGCACCACGCGGCGGATGTCGGCCACGCCGGCCATCACTGCGTTCAGCGTCTCGAAGTGCGAGCGCGTGTGGTTGGCAATGATGCGCGCGAGCGTGGTCTTGCCGGTGCCGGGCGGCCCCCACAAGATGATCGAGCTGAACAACCGGTCGGCCTCGATGGCGCGGCGCAGCAGCTTGCCCGGCCCGACGATCTCCTCCTGACCGACGAACTCATCCAGCGCGCGCGGCCGCATGCGCGCCGCCAGCGGCGCTTCCACCTTGTCGAACTCGACTTGAGCATAGTCGAAGAGGTCGGGCATGCCGCGCATCATAACAGCCTGGGTTGATTTTGCGCCGTCGGCCAATCGGCGCTATCTTCCCCACATGCCAAACTTCCCAGTCGTTGATACACACGTGCATCTGTGGAACCCGCGCCGCTTTCGTATGGATTGGCTGGCGGGGATTGACCTGCTCGACCGAACCTACGAGCTGGAGGAATACGCTGAGCACACCCGGGGCATTGAGATCGAAGCAATGGTCTACCTCGAAGTAGACGTCGCGCCGAGCTACAGACTGCTTGAAGCGCAGTGGGTAAGCGCGCTGGCCGAACGCGAGCCGCGGCTGCGCGGGATCGTGGCCAGCGCGCCGGTGGAAGATGGCGACTGCGTCCGCAGCTACCTCGACGCGCTGAAGGCGCTCGGCCCGCGCGTCAAGGGCGTGCGCCGGCTGTTGCAGGCCGAGCGCGATGACGCCTTCGCCGTGCGCCCGGATTTCGTGCGCGGCGTGCAGGCATTGGCCGATTACGGCTTCTCATTCGACATCTGCATCGTGCACCGGCAATTGCCATCGGTCATTGAGCTGGTGCAACGTTGCCCAAACGTCCGCTTCATCCTCGATCACGTCGCCAAGCCGGACATCAAAGCCGGCCTGCGCGATCCCTGGCAGGCGCACATCCGCGCGCTGGCGGCGTTGCCCAACGTGGTTTGCAAGGTCAGCGGCATGGTCACCGAGGCCGACCACGCGCGTTGGACGACCGATGACCTGCGGCCGTATTTCGAGGCGGTCTTCGACGCCTTCGGCGAGGACCGCGTGATGTTCGGCGGCGATTGGCCGGTGGTGCTGCTGGCGTCGAGCTACGCGCGGTGGGTGCAGACCGTGGATGAGCTGACATCCGGCCTCAGCGAGGCGGCCAAACGCAAGCTGTGGGCCGAAAATGCCAAGCGCGTCTACCGGCTGTGAAGCCTTGAATTGCCCGACCCGGCCAGCGGGTGGATGAAGGCAATGCCTTCGTCCACCCGCTCACTTCACATACAGATACAGCTCGCCGGGCTGTAGGATGTGCATTTTTTGGCGCGGGTTGAACTGCCGGATGGCGTCGGGCAGCTCGCCCGGATTGATGCAATTGCGGATGAACAAGTCGTTGTGGCCGGGGATGAGCACATCCCAGCCCAGCTCGCGCGCCAGCCAGGCCGCCTCCAGCGGCAGCAGGTTGCCGATGATGCCCAGTGATTCGCGATAGGCGTCGCGCCCGTTCACCGGCACGATGGCGACGTCGGCGCGCGGCTGCGCCTTGAGCATCTCCAGGTAACCCGGGTAGATCACCGTGTCGCCGCTGTGATAGAGCGTCACGCCGTTCCACTCGATGAGGAAGCCGAGCCAGCGATGCCCTTGGAGCGGGTCTTCCTGGAGCTGGTAATGGGCAGAGGGCAGCGCGGTCACGCGCGCATCGCCGATGGAGAAGGGCTGGCCGACGGCAGGTGTCACGCGACGATCAGGCGGGATGCCGGCGGCGTCGGCGATGGCCCGCGACCATCCGGTGATGACGAAGGTCGCCTGCGGAGACGCCTGAGCGATTGGGCCGATCGTGTCGGCGTCGGTGTGATCCAGGTGCTCGTGCGAGCACAACACTGCGCGCGCATTGGTCACCTCGTGCGGCGCGACCGGCGGCGGGAACTCGCGGTAGAAGATCTCATCAGGCGCCGCCTCCGCTTTCGACTTGCCGGCGAGGTAAGGGTCAATGTAGATCAAACCATCGCCGCTGCCCTTGAGCGCAAAGCCCATCTGGCCCAGCGCCCAAATGGCCAATGCGCCCGGCGGCACGCGCAGCGCATCCATCTGCGCGATCAGGTCTTTGCCGTAGTAGGTCGTCATTGTCGTCCTCAGCCGATAGATGGCACGGGTTTCACCGAGTCGGATTCACCCATGCAAAGGCTATGCGCTTGGCGGGCGATTCGACGGCACCGGTTGCAGAATCTTGCGCCGCTCAGGGGTGAGCCGGTCGAGCAACGCCTGAGAATACTGATAGCCGTAGCGCGTCGCGCCCCAGCTCACGCCGTAGCGGTAGATCACTACGCGCCGTTCGCCTTCCGGATTCGTTCGGCTGCTGCCGCCGTGCATCAGCCCGTCCACGAACAACAGCGCATCACCTTTCTTGAGACAGACGGGGATGGCGCCGACGAGATCGTCCATGCGGTCGCCGCGCGCATAGTCGCCGGCCAGTGGGTGCGGGAAGTTGGACTTGTGGCTGCCGGGGATGACCATCGTCGGTCCGTCACCGGGGCCGATGTCGGTCAGGGCAACGATGACGTTGCACTGGCCGCAGCGAAACACGCCGTGCTCATAGAGGTATCGCCCGCGCAGCGCACCACGGTAGCCACCAGAATGCACCGGATGATGCCCGCCGCTCTTGCGTTTGGACGCGATGCACTCGTCAATGAACAAGCCCTGCACGTATGAATCTTCCTCACCGCAGTAGTGGCGCATGTATTGAATCCAGCTCGGATGGTCAATCAGCCGCTCGAACGGCTCGCCGGCTTCCACGCAATTGTGCAGCTCGAAGCCCGTATCGTCGGTGTAATCGCGGCGCTGGGCATTGCCCCACCATTCGCCGCGCTTGAGCGGCGGGAAAGCGTCGAAGGCGCGATTGAGCGCGTCCACTAATTCAGGCTCGACAGCGTTCTCTAGGATGAGATAGCCGCGCAAGTCAAATAGATAGTCGTCAAGCGGGGTGGGTTGTCTGGGTTGCATGCGCGGAATTGTACAGCGCATCCTCATTCGTGCGCACCGTTCCCTGCATGCTCCACGGCCCGGCCCAGGTGATCGTCACGTTGGCCAGCTTGCCGCGCCAATCCTGTGAGGCATCCTCGAAGAACACCAGCTTGTTCTGCGGCGTGCGTCCGCGCCACTTGCCTTTGTGCTGGTCTTCCACCAGCACCTCCACCGTCTGGCCAAGGTAGCGCTGGTTGATCTCGCCGGTGATGCGCTCGTGCTGCGCTTCGAGGAAGCGGAAGCGGCGTTCCTTCTCCTCCTCTGGCACGTCGTCGGCGAACTCGCGCGCTGCGACGGTATGCGGACGCGGCGAGTATTTAGCCAGATGCACAACATCGAGGCGCAACTCCTCGAGCAATTCGTAGGTACGCATGAACTGGGCTTCGGTCTCGCCGCAGAAGCCGACGATGATGTCGGTGGCGATGGCCGCATCCGGCACCTTCGCGCGAATGCGTTCGATCAGCCGGCGGTAGTCGTCGCTGGTGTAGCCACGCCGCATGCGCTGCAGCACGTCGTCGTCGCCGGCCTGCACCGGCACCTCGATGTGTGGCATCACCTTCGGCAACTCGTTTACTGCGTCGAGCAGCTCGTCGGTCATCCAGTTCGGATGCGAAGTGAGGAAGCGCACGCGCTCCAGACCTTCGATATCGTTGACCGCGCGCAGCAGATCCACCAACGGTGTGTGCAGCGGAATGTTCTGGGAGGGGATGCCCGAGGCTGCGCCGGGGTTATAGCGCTTGATGGCGTAGTCGTCGCCGAGCAAGTCGTAGCCGTAGCGATCCACGATTTGGCCGAGGAGCGTCACCTCCTTCACCCCTTGCGCGACGAGCGATTCGACTTCGCGCACGATCTCGGCGACCGGCCGGCTGCGCTCCGGGCCGCGCCGGAACGGGATGATGCAAAAGGTGCAGGCGTGCGAGCAGCCATACACGACGGGCACGTTGGCCGTCACGCGCTTGCCGACTTCATGGGCCGGCAGCCGCAGCACCAGGTCAGGCTGCGCTGTCGGAATGTCGCCATCCTGTAATGCGAAGCGCGCCTGCGTCTCGGCCTCGGCCAGGCGTTTGCCCTCGCGCTGCAGCAGGAAGTCCACCATCGGCCCCGGCTCACTGGGCGCCATGAACACGTCCACCCAGGGGAAGGCCTTCTTCAGCGGCGTATTGCCGCGCACGCCCACCAGGCAGCCCATCACGCCGACCACCACATTCGGGTTGCGCTGCTTGATCGGTTTGATCATGTGCAGGTAGCTCAGCGCCTTGTCCTCTGCGCCTTGGCGCACCACGCACGTGTTCAGCACCAAGACGTCCGCGGCGAAGCGGTCGTCGGTGGCGCGCAGGCCGAGCTTCTCCAACTCGGACGCCAGCCGTTGCGAGTCGGCCTCGTTCATCTGGCAGCCGAAGGTGGCGACATGATACTTCATGGAGATCGAATTGTACTCAGCGCGCCGACGGCAAGCCCCATACCGTCATTTCATTCATTCGGGTGTGCGTCACGATGAATGCGCCATCGTCACTGATCGTCCCGATATAGGGCGGGTCGCGCAGTTCGATGCGCCGCAGCAGCCTGCCGGTCTGAGCATCCCACAGGCTCAGCTCACCTGAGGCGAAGATGCGCCGATCGAGCGGCCGATCAGCCGTCTCGGACGTGGGAATCATCGCGGCTGTGATGATCAGCCGTGAGTCGCGAGGGAAGAAGGCAGTCGCGCTGCTGCCCTGCGGCAGGTCGAGCGATACCAGCTTGCCGGAGACGACGTCCAGCACATCCATATCGTCCCCGAAGTTGATTGCGAATCGGTCGCCGCGCGAACTGAACAGGCCGGCCAATGGGTCGCGCCGTAGCCGTATGGTCTGCAGCGCTTTTTGCGCCTGCACGTCCCAGATGGTCAGTCGCGTCAGGGTGAGCACGGCCAGCCTACGCCCGTCATCGCTCAAGTAGAGCGCGCCGGCATCCTCGAGGCCGCTCACATCGTTGATCGTCGCATTGATGCGGCCATCCAAGTCGAACACACGAATATCTTGCTCGCCCGCTACAGCGAAGCCCCCCGCATCGTTGTCGCACCCGCTGATGAAGCGCGGCTCGAATGGCAGCTCGAAGTCACCCACATCCCGGTCTGCGGCAACGTCGTGCAAGACGATGCGCCGGCCTTCCAGATAGGCCAGGCTGCGGCCATCAGGAGTGAAGCACAGCAGCGTGCGCACGGTGTCGGTGACCGGCGCAGCGATGCTCGTCAACAGTCGGCCGTCGCGCACGCGCCAGACGTGCATGCCGCGATCGAATGTGAGCGTGGCGACGTAGGTGTTCGCCCGATCCGGCTCGACCCAGGCAACCGGTGCATCGTGCAGCAGGCGGCCACGCACCTCCCACGTCTGCGTGTCGAATACGGCGACGTCGTTCGATGGATAGATGGTGCTCCATGTAAACAGCGTCTCTCCGTCGGCAGAGAAAGCGCTGCGTGTGATGGGCACGCGCGTCGCCGACTGTAACGACCGGCGCGCGACGATGTCGAAGCTGGCCAACTCGCCCGATCCGGCCACGAACAGGCGCTCGCCCGCCGGATCGAAGTTCACCGACCACACCGGCAGACTGCCAGCCAGGCGGAACTGCGCCCTGGGCTCGTCATCCTGCAGGTCATACAGCAGCACCGTGGGGCTGAGGAGGACGGCCATGAAGCGACCGGTGCGGTCGAAGGCCGGCTCGACGGCGCCGCCGAGTTCGGTGAAGGTTTTCTGCAGCACAGGTTCAGCGCCCGAGAGGTCCCAGACGGCTAGGGACTCGCCGCCGGAGGCACCGAACTTTGCGCCGTTCGGGCTGAAGCTCAAGTACTCGATTGCCGTGCCGGGGGTGAACACGCCGGTCAGCGTCACCGGCGGCGCGCCGCTGATGGCGTTGACGATGACGATGTCGCCCGTCAACTGAACCGCCGCCACGCGCGAGGCGTCTTCGGAGAAGCGGATGGTCTGCGTCGTCGGCGGCAGGGTTTGGCCCTCGCCCACGACTTCGGCGTCGGTCAGACGAATCCGTCGTAACTCGCCCTGCGCGATCACGACCAGCTCGCTGCCATCCTCGTTCAGGGCGATATCGGATGCGACCTCTGCCGAAGGCCGAGGCACGGCGATGGTCTTCACGATTTGCGAGGTCTCGAGGTCGTAGATATCCACCGTGCCGTCGAGCTGCATGATGGCGCCTACCTTGCCGTTCGGCGAGGCGGCATACCAGAAGATCGGCGCGGTCTCGTCGTTGAGCTGCACCGGCGTGCGGGTTTGCAAGTCGAGCGTGTCCGCCGCGATGACCTCGAAGCTGCGCGAGGTGAAGACGACCAGCCGGTCGCTCGCCACCGAGTAGATATGCCGCGGCGGCGGCTCGTCCAACTGGAAGACGCGCGCGAGTCGGTCGGCGTTCTCCAGCGTCAGGCCGGTGAGCGGTTCCGGCGTCACGGTCGGCGTCGGTCGCGGCTGCGCGTCGGGTGGCGGTGCCTCCGTCGCCGTCGGGCGCGGGGCAAGCGTGCGCGTCGGCACCAGCTGCGGCTCCGGCGTGCCGGCCTGCGGGTTGCACGCCGCGAGCGCCAACGCGGCGATGGCGCTCAACGCTACGCGTGCCAGCCAAGAGGTCACTCGCTTCGTGAACATGCCTACCCCCAGTTTACGCCATTTTGCCTTGCTAATACCTGCCCGATTTTGGGCTGGTTGCCTTGCGGCTGTGGCATGGAAGCGAGAAGCGGGCAGGTAACCAGATCCTGACTACAACGCTGCTCGCTCGATCCGGCGCGCCACGACTGCGACGCAATCGCCCTGCTGGGTGAGCGGGATCGCGCGGCGTGAGATGACGAAACCGGCGGTCTTCGCCCGCACGACCATCGGCTCCCAGCTCGGCTGCTCGACGAAATGAATGCAGCCGACCGGTTGCCCAACTTCGACGGCGTCACCCAACTCGACCAGCGGCTCGAAGATGCCCGACGCCGGCGACATGATGTAGTCGTCGCGCAACTCGGACGATACGATCTGGCTCGCCGAGACCGGCGCGCTGCGTTCATCGCGCAACACGCCCATCTCGGCCAAGACGTTGCGCAGGCCGTGGTAGGCCAGCCTGAGCGTGGCCGGGCCATACTGCGATGCGCTGCCCATCTCGGTACCCAGCGTCGGCTTGCCGAGTGATTCGGCATAGCCGGGCAACAGTCCGCTGCCGGCCACGTCGCGATAGATGAACACATAGGGCGCACCCCATGCCAGTGCCAGGCGCACCATCTCGCTCATCTGGCGTGGGTCGGGCACACGATGCATGTTTACCGACGGCAGAAAGTGCATCGAGCGCCCGCCCGAGTGCACATCCACCACCACGTCGGCCATGGGGATGAGCACGCTGGAGACGAAGTAAGCGATCTGGCCGGTGATGGTGTCCGATGGGCTGCCGGGGAAGGCGCGGTTCATGTTGCGGCCGTCCAGCGGTGAGAGGCGGGTGTTGGCCTGCACCGCCGGCAGGTTGAGCGCCGGCACGAGGATGATGCGGCCGCACACCTGTTCAAGCGAGATGGCCCGCGCCAGCTTCAGCAACGTCACCGGCCCTTCGTACTCGTCGCCGTGGTTGCCGCCGAACAACAGCGCGGTCGGGCCATCGCCCCGCTTGATAACGATCAGCGGGATGAACAAATTGGCCCATGCAGCCGCGTTAGTGGACTGTGGCACCTGGATGTAGCCGAACTGCTTGCCGTCACGGTTGAAATCGAGATCGGTGAAAAGATTGCTGGGGTTAGACATGAGTAAGCGAATGGTAGACCAAGCCGCTACAATCGCCACATGACCACCTCGGCAGTATCGTCATCGCTCGATGCACCTTTCACGTCTCGCCCCTCCCTGTTCGAATTGTTCACGACCTGGCTGCACATCGGCGCAACGTCGTTCGGCGGCGGCTCGGCCACGCAACTGCTCATCCAGCAGCATTTCGTGACGCGGCGGCGTTGGATGACGCCGGAGGCGTTCGCCCAGGACTGGGCGATCGTGCAGCTTGCGCCCGGCATTAATTTGATAGCCATGACGGTGTTGATCGGCCACCGCTTCGGACGCGCGCCAGGCGTGGTCGTCTCGCTGCTCGGTATGTTGGGGCCGGCCATCGCCATCACCGTCGTCATGACTGCGCTCTATACCCAAGTGCGCGACCTGTCTCAGGTGCAAGGCGCGCTGCGCGGCATCACGCCGGCGCTGGTCGGTCTGAGCGTCGTCTTCATGTGGCGGCTAGTCAAAGGACCACTGGCCGGCCTGCAACGATTGGGCGGTGTAGCGCTAGCCGCCGGGCTCGCGCTGCTGGTGATGACGACGGCGCTCACTGCGCTAGGCGCGCCGGTCTTCGTCTCATACTCAGTCGGCGCGGTCGGCTTGGGTACGGTGTATGCGCTCAGGTTCAGGCACGTTACCGAGCCCTCAAAGGCAGAGTGAAGCCGATGGACTGGCTGACGTTCTTCCTGCTCTTCCTCAAGGCTAGCCTGCTCTCAACGGGCGGCCGCGGGCCGTTCCCCTATCTCTACACCGACCTGATCGCGCGCGGCTGGGCGATCGAGTCCAACTTCGCGGAGGCGCTAACCGTAGGAGAAATCAGCCCGGGGCCAAGTGGCTTGTGGGTCGTCAGTCTGGGCTATTTGACCGCCGGTTTGCCTGGCGCCCTGCTGGCATCGCTGGCGATTGTCATCCCGCCGCTGCTGGTGCTGGTCGTCGCGCGCATTCACAACCGGCTGAAGTCCTTTCCGGCAACGGCTGGCGTGCTTGATGGCTTGGTGCTGGCCATCGTCGGCAGCGGCATGGTGGTGCTGGCCAGCCTGTTCGTCAGCAACGGGGTGAACGCTATCACCCTCGCCATCGCCATGATCGCTGCGGTGCTCGCGTTCGACGGCCGCATGCCTACGTGGGCGCTGCTGGCCGGGGCAGCCATCGCGGGCGCCCTCTGGCTGTAATGATGCCGGCTGCAATGTCCGTCGCTCGTGTATCATGCCCACCGTCAAAACAAGGTTGAGCCCACGTGACTAAGATGAAGTGCGCATGGGAGGTCGGGGATGAAGATGATCATGGCCGTCGTTCAGGCCGACGATGCCAACAGGGTGACGCAAGCGCTGAATGAAGCCGGCTATCGCGTCACGCGCATGGCAACGCAGGGCGGATGGCTGCGCCGCGAGAACGCGACGCTGCTGGTCGGCGTGGAAGACGCACACGTCAACGACGCGCTGCGCATCCTGCGCAAAACCGCCCAACGGCGCATGGCCTACGTCAACGTCCCCGGCGAGGTGATGGGCACCTACAACCCACAACCGCTTGAAGTCGAAGTGGGTGGCGCAACTGTGTTCGTGCTAAATGTCGAACGATTCGAGCGACTGACCGGCGAGGGAAAGGGGTAAAGAAACGTCTGCCACAGTTTCATCGTTGCCGAGACATGATCATCGCCTGATTTTCTGCTGCGCCTAGCCTTGCTCGCGCCACCCGCACCGCCTCTTCGCTCGCATCAATGCCGATCCACCGCCGGCCGAGCTTTTGTGCGGCGACCAGCGTCGTGCCGCTGCCGCAGTACGGGTCCAGCACCACGTCGCCGGCATTCGACGACACAGCGACGATGCGCTCCAGCAACGCCAACGGCTTCTGCGTCGGGTAGCCGGTGCGCTCCGACGACACGTTGATCACCGCCGGGATCTCCCACACATCGCGCAGCAATACATCGGCGTAGTAGCCATATGCGTCGCGCTGCGCGCCGAAGAAGCGCTTGCGGTAGCGCACACGCTCGCGCTGCAGATGAAAGGTGTAATCGTCCGACGCGGTGTAGAACAGGATGGCATCGTGTTTACGGGCGAAGTGGCGCTTGCCGGCGCCGCCGGTGCGGTAGGCCCAGACGATCTCGTTGCGGAAGCGCTCGCGGCCGAACAGCGCGTCGAGCATAAGGCGCAGGCAATGGCTCATCCGCACGTCGCAGTGTAGATACAGGCTGCCGGTGTTCTTCAAGACGCGGCGCAGTTCACCCAGGCACGGCGCAAGCGCAGCGCAGTAGGCCAGCGCACCGCTTTCGCCCAGGATGCAGCGCAGCGCTTCTAGCGCGCCGGCGAGCGACGCCGGTGAATCGGTCAGCGCGCGCCGATATGCCTCGTCGTCCCAGCGCCAGACATCGTGGAAGCGCGGGCCTTCGCGCTTCTTGCCGGTGGCGTAGTAGGCATGGCCGGAGTTGAACGGCGGGTCGGCGTAGATCAGGTCAACCGAACGATCGGGGATGTGCCGGCGGAGGATGGTGACGTTGTCGCCGCAGTAGATCGTGCCAGATGCAATCGCAAAAACGGGAGTGCACATCCTCACTCCCTACTCCCCACTCCCTACAATCTTCTCGTAAATCGCTCCCAGCTCCTCATCGGAGTAGAACTCGATCACAATGCGCCCGCCCTTGCGCCCGCGCACCAGCGACACCTTCGTGCCCAGCGCATCGCGCAGCCTGGCCTCGTATTCCTTCGCCCCCTGCCATTCGCGGTCACGCTCGGCTTTCTTGGGCGTGGTCTTCGGGCTGTTCATCCGGCGAATCAACTCTTCGGTCTGCCGCACGTTCAGGCCGTGCTTCTTGATCTCGTCGAGCGCGACGAGTTGATCCACCGCCGAACTCAGACCCAACAGGGCGCGGGCATGGCCTTCGGTGATATCGCCCTGCATCAGTGCAGCCTGGACCTGGCCGGGCAGCTTGAGCAGCCGCAAGGTGTTGTAGATCGCCACGCGGCTCTTGCCGACGCGCTCGGCCACCATGTCGGGCGTCAAGCCGAACTCGTTGATGAGCTGCTGAAAGGCAGCTGCCTCCTCGAGCGGGCTGAGGTCGTTGCGCTGGATGTTCTCGATCAGCGCGATCTCCAGCATCTCCTGCGGCGTGGCATCTTTGAGGATGACTGGGACGTGGGTGAGTCCGGCGAGCTGCGCCGCGCGCCAGCGTCGCTCCCCGGCGATGAGCGTGTAGGGCGCCCCGGGGCCTTGCGTGCGCGTAACGATGAGCGGCTGGATCACGCCATGCTCACGGATGCTGGCGGCCAGCTCCTCGAGCTGGAGCGCTTCTTGCCCGCGCACCATGCGCGGCTGGCGCGGGTTGGCACGAATTTCAGTGACGGCGATTTCGATGACGCCGCCACGTCCTGCTTCTGCCTCGCTCGCGCCGGGGATCAGCGCATCGAGTCCTCGTCCAAGTCCAGTTTTAGGTGCCATGAGCAATCGAGATCAGGGAGTATCGGCTGTTTCGCGCGCCGTTGCGCCATCCGGCGCCGACTGCGGCGTCGGCGCGTGCACAGTGCTCGGCAGCGTTGCATCGGCCGGCGTTGCTTCGTCCTGCGCCATCAACTCTTCAGCCAGGCTCTTGTAGGCCTGACCCCCGGGCGACGACGGCGCATAGGTCATGATCGGCTGGCCGTGGCTGGGCGCTTCGCTCAAGCGCACGTTGCGCGGGATACGCGTGCGAAACACCTTGCCGGCGAAGAACTTCTCCACCTCGGCCACCACTTGCTGCGAAAGCGCCGTGCGCGCATCGTACATCGTCATGATCAGCCCACGAATCTCGAGCTGGGGGTTCAAGCGCTGGCGCACCAGTTGCACCGTGCGCGTCAGTTGCGATAGCCCCTCCAGGGCGAGGTATTCGCACTGCACGGGGATGAGCACGCCGTTCGCTACAGTAAGCGCGTTCACCGTGAGCAAGCCGAGCGAGGGCGGGCAGTCAATCAACACATAGTCGTACTTGCCGGCCTCGGCGGCCAGCGCCTGCCGCAGCCGATACTCGCGCGCCAGTTCGCCCACCAGCTCGATCTCTGCCCCGGCCAGGGCCGGCGAGGCCGGCACAACGGACAGGTTGAGCCGGGCATTCTTCAACGTGGCCTTCGCCGGCGTGACGCTGCCTAGCAACACCTCGTAGGAAGAGGTCGCGACCTTGTTCTTGTCCAGGCCCAGGCTACTGCTGGCGTTGCACTGTGGATCTATGTCCAGTAGCAAAACACGCCGGCCGGCCAGCGCGAGATAGGCGCTGAGGTTGACCGCCGTCGTGGTCTTGCCCACGCCGCCTTTCTGGTTGGCGATCGCGTAGATGCGAGTCATGGTGAAGTGCGGCTGATGTGTTGCGCATCGCGCATTAGTCTCGCGTCTTGCGTCTCACGTCTTACGCTTTACGCATCGCACTTTGAGTCGCCCGCAAGCCGCAGATACGCAGCACACTACATCTCGCGCGCGACGATTGTACTGCAGCGCTCGAGATCCTCCCGCGTAGGCAGGCCGGCCAGACGCTTGCGCGTGACGGATTGCGCCGCGACGCAATTGGCAAATGCCGCTGCCTGGAGTGGATCCCAGCCGCGTTGCAGCGAGATGAACAATGTCGCTGCGAAGATGTCGCCTGCGCCGGTGGGATCCACCTCTTCGACCTGGGGCGCAGGAACGTGATACGGCCGGCCTTCGAGGAAGACGATGCATCCCTCTGCGCTCAAGGTGACGACGAACAACCGTGCTTGAGCGGCCCAGGTGAGCGCCAGCTTCCAATCGCCGGCCACGTCGTCAATGCTGATCACGGTGGCGTCGGCGCGCGCCAGGACTTGCGGCGCAGCATCCCAGGGCTTGGCATAGACGCGACCGGTTCCATCCCACCGGCGCAGCCATCCTTGCGGCGTCACGCCGATGAACGTGTCGGGCGGCGCGTGGATGGCGAAGTCCGGGCTCACTTCGTCGCACACCGGCGCCAGGTGCATGATCTTGGATTGCCGCAGCTCGTCGGTGAGGTGCGCCGGCTCCAGACGGACCGAGCTGGGGCGCGTGTATTGAATTCGCCCGTGCGAGGTATAGATGTTCTCAAATTGCGTCGTGACCGGTGAGGGGATGCGGTGCACATGGATGCCGGGCAGGAATTTCTCGGCGTCGTAGCTCTCCGCCGCAGCGGTCAACACGCTCACGCGCTCCACGATGCGCCGCGCTGCCAGCGATGCGAACCATGCCGTGCCGCCGGGGGTGACGCTGCCGTCGCGCCAGACATCCTCGGTGACGTGTCCGATGGCGAGATAGTCGGGCGGCATGGGGACGACCTGCCGACGCGATACGCAGCGTATTGTGGATCGCGTGTCGCGTCGTGCGTCACTTTTTCGGTTTGATCTGCACCTTGCGCGCAGCGCCCTCGCCGAAGCTCTCGGTGAACACGCCAGGGCGATCGCGCAGCGCCATGTGCACGATGCGTCGCTCGTTCGCCGGCATCGGCTCGAGCGTGATGGGCTTGCCGTTGGCGACGACTTTGTCGGCCAGTCGTCTGGCCATATTGATCAACTGTTGTTCGCGTCGCCGGCGATACCCATTGACATCCACGTTCACGCGCAAGCTGCTCTTGGTGCGATGCGACCACAGCGTCTGCACGACGGTCTGCAGCGCGTTCAAGCCCTCGCGCTGATGGCTGAGCATCATCTCTTCGTCGTAGGCGTTGCCGAGCGTAACGTCTACCCAAATGAAAGGCTCTTCGTCGCTGTTAGCGGGGAAGACACTGTGCACCTTCACGTCGTAGCGCTTTATCCCCATGCGCCGCAGGATGTCGCGCACCAGCGTGAGCGCGAGATCCTCGCCCTCGATCTTCGGCGCAGCGTTTTCCGCAGGCGCTTCGCCGGGGGGCGCACTGGCCGGCGGCTCGGCTGCCTTCTGGGCGACGGGAGGTTGTGCCTCGGCAGCAGGCGCGCGAGGCGCCTGGACTGCTGCAGGCGGCATAGGCTCGGCCGCTTGGGCAGTTTGCTGCAGCTCGAGTTCAGCGAACGGCGTCAGGCGAACGCGGGCCGGCTTCGCGCCGATCCCCAACACGCCGCGGCTGCCTTCATCGAGCACTTCGATTTTAACCTCGGCGCGAATGAGATTGAGTTGTCTCAGGCCTTGCGCGATTGCGCTCTCGACGTCAGGTGCTGAAACTTCGATTGCGGGCATCTTTCGACTGGTTCGATGATCTAAACGGTTACTGCGGCGTGGTCGTCACTTTGCTGCCCTTGCCACTCCCATCCTTGGCGCCGCTCTTCGAGGCCGACACAGAACGGTTCACGCGTCCGGTGGACTTGGCCTTCACTTTGGACTTGGGCGGCTCGAAGAGCGGCTTCTCTGCTGTCTCCGCCTTGGCGGCTGGAGCAGCGCCGGCAGCGACGCCAGCAGCAGGCACAGCGTGGAGCGCGCGGGCGCGATCTAGGGTCGGCTTGGTGACGTAGTACTGCACGATACCGATCAGGTTAGAGACAACCCAGTATACGCCCAATCCGACCGGTGTGCTGAGCATGAAGAAGCCAAACATCAACGGCATCATCAGCTGCATCATCTGGTTGGTCTGCCGCATGGTCGGATCGGTCGTCGGCGGCGTCATCACCTTGTTGGCGAAGTAAGTGCTCACCACGACCAGAATCGGAATGACGAAGAGCGGGTCGGGCTGACCCAAATCCCATAGCAAGAACCGCGACTCTATCGGCACCAACGTGGAGAGGCTGGGCAAAAAGCCGTAGAGATGGTTGCCCAGCTCCAGCGTGCTGAGCGGCGTCACCGTCAGCGTGCGGATGATGGCCTGATAGAGTGCAATCAGGATAGGAAACTGGATGAGCAGCGGCAAGCAACCGCTCAGCGGGTTGAAGCCCAGCTTGCGCATCTCGGCCTGCAGCCGCTGCGGATCGCTTTTGTACTTCTCCTGCAGCGCCTTGATCTGCGGCTGCATCGCTTGCATCTTGAAGGCAGAGATCTGCTGCTTCAGCGTGAGCGGCAGCGTGACCAGGCGGATGATGATAGTCAGCGCGATGATGGCCAACACGTACTGGTTGAAGAGTAACCCGTACAGCAGCATCAGCGCATTCGTCATCGGGTTGACGAGCAGGAAGTCGAAGATATTGCCCATGTAATTTCAGGGCCGAACTTTACCAGACCCTGATCTCCTCACTCGCTATTGAGATTCGCCGGCCTGAGCCGCATCGCTCGGAGCTGCCGGAGCGTCCGCTGCGGGCTCGGCCGAGGACTTCGACGCCGCCGGTTTGGCTGCAGGTGCCGCCGGTTTGGCCGCGGGTGCCGGCTTCGCGGCGGGCGGGGCGCCGCTCGGCGCAGCACCGCCGGACACTTTGGCAGCGTCGGCCTTGGCCTTGGCTTCGGCAGCTGCTTTCTTCTTCGCCTCCTCCGCTGCGCGATCTTCCAGTTCGCGGCGCCAGTCGGTCGGATGAATGGAGGCGTGATAGGTATCCGGCTTGGTCAGCCTGGCCTTGTCGTGCACCAAGCGCGCACTCGGCTCCTGATTCGGATAGTAGCTCAGCTCGTAGTCGTGATCCATCTTGATCGCGTCGAACGGGCAGAACTCTGCGCAGTAGCCGCAGTTCATGCAAATGGTGGTGTCAATATAGAACTCCTTCGGCTGCGGCACGGGGCGCTTGGTGACCGGATCTTCCGTCCGCACGATCCAGATGCACTGCGGCGGGCACACCTTGGCGCAGATGCCGCACGAGGTGCACTTGTCGTCCTGCTTCTCGGTGTCGTAGACCAGGAAGGGGATGTAGCGGAAATTCTCCGGCAACGGCAGGCGCTCGCGGGGATATTCGACCGTGACCAGCCCTCTATTCTTAGGGCTTTGCCGGCGCAGCGGGCGCGGCTGCTGCACGCCGCTCTTGTTCAAGATGTACTTCAGGTCTTCTGCGTAGGTATCAATGAAGTGCCTGAGGGTCACGCCCAGACCCTTCAGGATGCCAGTTCCCATCAAACCCATGTCAACCTCAACTTCGAGCTTCGAGTGTTGAATTCTCAGTTTTGAGTTGTATTGAGCAACCGAGAACTAAGAACTCAACACTAAGAACTCAGCGATCTACTTCTCCCAACACGATATCCAACGAGCCGAGGATGACGACAGCGTCGGCGACCTTGTGGCCGACGGTCATCTCCTTCAGCGAGTTCAGGTTGATAAACGAACTCGAGCGCACGTGATAGCGATAGGGGTTTTGGCCGCCATCGCTCACCAGGTAGAAGCCCAGTTCGCCTTTGGGCGTCTCCACTCGACCGTAGGCCTCGCCGGCCGGCACGCGGTGGTTGTAGGCCTTCTTGCCGGCCTGGATGTCGCCCGGCTTGGTCTGGTCGAGCTGGTTGAGCGCCTGTTGCACGATGCGCAACGACTGGCGCATCTCGGCCACGCGCACGCGATAGCGATCGTACACATCCGCGCCGTAGAACACCGGGATCTCGAAGTCGAAGCGGTCGTAGATGCTGTAAGGATCCACGCGACGGATGTCGTAGGGCACGCCGGCGGCGCGCAAGCACGGCCCGGTCAGGCTGTAGTTGATGCTGCGGTCGGCCGGCAGATAACCCACGCCGATCGTGCGCGCCTTGATGATCTCGTTGTCGGTGAGCAACTGCTCCAGCTCGTCAATCTTGCGCGGGATGCGGTCGAAGGCCAACTGGCGAGCGTGCATGAGCTGATCTTCGGTGAGGTCGCGGCTGACGCCGCCGAAGCGCATGTAATTGCACATCAGCCGGCTGCCGGTCACCGATTCGAACAAGTCCAGGATCAGGTCGCGCTCGGTGATGAAGTAGAGCGCCGGCGTATAGAACGCACCCAGGTCGTTCAGCAGAAAGCCGATGGCCCAGAAGTGCGACTCGATGCGGGTCAGCTCGGTCATGATCACGCGCAGGTACTCGGCGCGTTCGGTCGGCTTGATGCCCATCATCTTCTCGACCGTGATCACATAGCCCAGCTCGTTGGCGATGCCGCAGATGTAGTCCAGTCGGTCGGTGTAGGGGATGTTGTGCAGCCAGGTGTTGCGCTCACCGATCTTCTCGTGGTTGCGATGCAGATAGCCGAGCACGAGCTTGAGATCGGTGACCGTCTCGCCGTCGAGCTTGACCACCATGCGCAACACGCCGTGCGTGGATGGGTGCTGCGGACCCATGTTGACGATGATCTGGTCGGTCTGCAGCTCTTCTTCGTCGGCCAGGTTGTTGTAGTTGCGGTCGAGCACCGGCACCGCCGCGCCGACGCCCTTGAATTGGGGCGAGCGTTGGGCGTGGCCGTTCGACGCGATCTCCTCCACACCGGGCACGCCGCTGATCATGGTGTCATACAAGCCGGCGTCTGGGTTGGCGTTGAAGTTCAGCGGGTCGAAGCCCGGCGGATAGTTGACGTTGTCCGCCCACGGCACACGCTCTTCGGCCAACTCGTGATGGCCGCCCGGCCAGCGCGAATCGAACGGCTTGGTGTCGCCCTCGTAGTAGGGCTCATGCCAGTCTTTGCGCAGCGGCCAGCCGTAGAAGCCCTCCCAGGTCAGGATGCGGCGCAGGTCGGGATGGCCTTCGAAGCGCACGCCGTACATGTCGTAGATCTCGCGCTCCTGGAACTCCGCGCCCGCGTAGATCGGCGTGAGCGAGGGCACGGCGACTTCGGTCGGCGCGACCGGATCGTTCCCGCGCGGCACGCGCACCTTGAGCGTGATCGGTTGGCCGCCCTTCGACCGTTGCGGATGATAGACCACCTCGATATAACCTTCCTTGATGTAGTCCACCGCAGTCGCGTTGGCGAGCATGTCGAATCCCAACTGGTCGCGCACGTAGGTCATCACGTCACGCAGCTTGCTCGGGTCGTTCACCAGAACGCCCACGTAGGGCGCAGGCGTGATCACGCTTTCGCCGAATTGCTGTTGGAGTTGCACCAACTCCGGCGTGAGTGTGGCGAGCGGCGGGCCTTTGGGTGCAGCATGACCGGCGGGTTTGGCCGCCGCCGGTTTAGCGGCTGCGGGTTTGGCACCGGCGGACGCGGGAGATGCCGGCTTGGCAGTAGGCGCGGCCTTTGGTGCAGCAGGCGTTTCAGCCGGGGGGGGATTGGTCGTCTCTTCAGCCATCGTTCTCCTTTCTCTTCAAGCAGCCGGCTGTTCCTGCGTGGGCGCAGCTTGTGCAGCTTTCTCCCTGATCTCTTGCGCGCGTCGTAGGTCTACCAGATCGGGCCCCAGCACCGGGATAGGCACAACGTCCTCTTCGCCCTTCTGATACCACGGCACGTTGCGCAGCGACTGCTTCTCGATCTTCTCCTGCAGCTTGATGAAGCTGTGTAGCAGTGCTTCGGGGCGCGGCGGGCAACCGGTGATGTAAACGTCCACAGGGATAAACTTATCCACGCCGCTGACCACGTTATAGCCTTCTTTGAAGGGGCCGCCGGCCGTGGCGCACGCACCCATGGCGATGACGTAGCGCGGCTCCGGCATCTGGTTGTACAAGCGCACGATCTGCGGGATCATCTTCTTGGTCACGGTGCCGGAGACGATCATCAAGTCGGCCTGGCGCGGGCTGGCCCGCATCAGCTCCCAGCCGAAGCGCGAGAGGTCGTGCCGGCTGGCAGCCGTGGCGATCATCTCGATGGCGCAGCACGCCAGGCCGAACAACATCGGCCACACGCTGCGCTTGCGCCCCCAGTTGTAGATCTTGTCCAGCGAGGTGATGAAGACATTGTTCTTCAACTCGTCCGGCACGCGCGGATCGTTCTGAAATCCTTCGGGCGCGTTCGCATTCGTCAGTTCAGCCATCTCCACACTCTCCATCGCGTCGGTCGTGCGATTGCTTGTCCACCTAACAAATGCAGCAACTCGACAACCGAGCAACCTTTTACAGCAGTTCTACCCACTCCATCTGGATGCGTTCCAACCATTCAACCGGCCATGCGTCGCGGTCGTCGCTGAATCCATCCAGCCCGATGACCCAGTCGCGCAGCAAGTTCAAGTCGAGCGTCGTCGGGTCGGCCACGTTCGGGTGCGCAGTGCGTAGCAACAGCGCGATTGGGTAGGCGTCATCCCAGTAGAGCGGATCAGCCATTTTGTGAAATCTTGCGCGATTATACCCATGCGGCTTATTTCCTGATGAGTCACGCTCCCGGCAGGCACGGGTGGTGGCTTGCACCACATGCTCACGAATGCACGGGTGCATTTCAAAAATAGGGGGAGCGCGGAATGGCCCGCAGCAGTATTCGCTTCAGTCGCGCTGGGATCAATCCCAGCGCTGAGCATACGGGCAAGCCGCGCGCATCCTGCCCCTTTCAGCCCAGGCGTTTACGCCGGGGCGGGTCCGCTACGTCTGCCCCTGTTGGCGAATGCGCGCGAATGCACCGCCTGCTCGCCACTCATGCTACAATCCGTACTACAAGGACGCGCGGCAATCCGCGCGTCGAGTATTGGACGAAAAGCGGACTCGCGTCCGATTCTGTCGGCGCTTCGAATGAGCAGGAGGGTAATTCAAAACATGGCCACCGTTGATTTGGTCGAAACGAAGATTCAGCGTGAAACAGCAGAGCCACCGGCGATGACGTTGAGCCCGGCCGCCGAGGCCAAACTGCGCGAACTGTTGCACCAGCGCAACATCCCCAACTACGGCCTGCGCGTATTCGTTGCCGGGGGCGGCTGCTCCGGCCTGCAATACGGCATGGCCTTCGAGGCACAGCCTCGCGAATTCGATACCGTCGTCAACCAGAACGGCGTCCGGCTCTTCATTGACCCGACCAGCCTGATGTACCTGAGCGGCGCCGCGATTGACTTCGTGGACAGCTTGATGGGCGGCGGCTTCAGGATTGACAACCCGAACGCCGTCTCTTCGTGCGGCTGCGGCCATTCGTTCAGGACGAAGGACAGCGCCTCGACCGACGAGGGCGCAAGCTGCGGCTCTGGCTACGGTTGCCACTAATCTGATCTACGCACGGCGAGTTCTGGACGCTGCATCCCGGCGCTTCGACGTTGAAGGTTTCGGCGTCCGGAACTCACGCTTTTCCCGCCGGGCAAATGCCGGTGTTGCGTCGTGTCAATTCCCAAGGCGCCGGTGTAGTTTTAGTATTAGTTAGATCACTTCCGCGGACTGGCGAATCTGCAGGTCATCTCGGTAACGATGTTCAAGCACCTCTTCCACCCGAAAGCGAAGCCGGAGGGCAAGGAGCCCAAGCGTCTATGGTTGGACCTAGGCGACCTGGGCGACCTGGTAAACCCCGCCGGCCCACATGAGCAATGGCAGGACCACGGCATGGGTCTGCTGCGCACCATCCTCCACCAGAACGGTCTGACGACCGATATGTTCAGCACGCGCCAGTGCACGAGCTGGGAGGAAGTCGAGAAGCGCATGAAGGGATACGACATGCTCATCATGAATGTGCGCAGCTACACCTTCCCGGTCGCCTATCGCTCGGCGCAGATCTTCAAGAAGGTCAATCCCAAGGGCATCGTGCTCACCGGCGGCATGCACGCCACGGTCGCCCTCGACGAGATGCTGGCCGTGTCCGAGTTCGACAAGATCTGCCAGGGGCCAGGTGAAAACGTGATCGTCAACCTGGTGGCCAACCCCGATGCCTTCCCACGCGTGATTCTGGGCGTGGGCGCCAAGAGCATGGCCGAATGGCCGATGATTGATCGTACGCTCTGGCCCGAACCGGCCAGCAAGAAGCTGGCCGCCAAGTTCAACTGGCCGCTGGAGCCGGAGTGCGGCTGGGGGCCGCCGCCGGTAGCCACCATCCTTACCAGCCGGGTGTGTCCGTGGCAGTGCTCCTTCTGCAACGAGAACAGCTACATTCCCAACATGGGCCGCCGGCCGGTGGACCTGGTGATCGAGGAGCTGAACTACCTGGACGAGACCTATGGCCCGATCGGCTCGGTCGTCATCCACGACTCGATGTTCTTCCAGAACCCCTCCTGGCTGGAAGAGTGGCTGGACAAATACCCAAAGTACGCCAATAAGACGTGGCCTTACTGGGCGGCTGCGCGCGCCGACACCGTCCGGCAGTGGCCGGATCTGTTCGAAGCGCTTGTGCGCAAGACGAACTGGAGCACGGTGTCCATCGGCTTCGAGAGCGGCAGCGACCGCGTGCTGAAGATCCTCAACAAGGAGTGCACCGAAGAGGACAACTACTTCACCATTGACCTCCTCACGCGCATCGGCGACGACATGGAGGCCAAGGGTCAGAAGCCGCCGGTGTTCTGGAGCAATATCATGCTCGGCATCCCCGGCGAAACGCGCGAAGACGCCTTCAAGACAATGCGCATGATCAAGTACACCAAGCGCATGATGCCGTCCATCTCGTTCTACGCACCCTACCCCGGCTCGGCGCTCGGTCACCAGATCATCGCCGAAGGCAAGAGCTTGATGTCGAAGGAGAACTATCACCGCTATCCCGACGACGAGAAGGTGAAAGGCATTGACTATCAGTTCTACCGCGACCTGTTGAGCGGCAAGTACGACGATGAGATCAATCGCGGTCTGGCCACTATCCGGCAACAGCGCGTGGACTACTGGGACGCGTTGGCGAAAGCGTAGTATCTGGTGTCAGTGGTGTCAATGGTGTCAGTGGTATCGAAGGCGCCATACCACTTACCGACACCAACTGACACCAACCGCACACTAGACTAGCGACACCCGAATATCAACCATGAGCAGCTTCTCTAACCCTCACTACATGTATCTGTTCGACATGAAGAACGGCAAGAAGAAGCTGGCCTACGGCCAATCGCCGGAGGATGCGCTGGCGATCTTGGCATTTCGTCTGACCGAGGAGGAGATGGCGCAGATCATCCCCGACAAGTACGTCAAGATCAACCAGCGCCAGCTTCAAGCCTACGTGCACGAACTTGGCTGACCGCCGGTGCGCCGCGTGTGGCAGGGGCAGCACAGCTTCGACGTCCGAACTGGAGATGCAACTGACCGAATCGCAGCGCCGGATCGTGCTGGCGATGGCGCGTGGCCTGCGGCTGAAAGACCATCGCGACCTCGAGGGGCACAAAACCTACGCGCTCCATTCCCCCGACGATCGCAGCGAACCGGTGAATCCTGCCGATGTCGAGGCACTGGTCGAGCTCGGCCTGATCGGCAGCAACAAGAAGTTCCCATCTGCAACGTATTGGCTGACGGACGCCGGACGTGCCGTCGTCTCCACGCTGCAAAGCCAAGCCTCGCAGTAACCTCGCTGAGCAACGCTGACCTTCATATAATGTTCATCGAACACGAAGGGAAAGCAACATGCGAGGCATCACCATCTTCAGCGGCAGCGCACATCGCGAGCTGGCAGAGGAGATCTGTCAACATCTGGGCCTGCCGCTCTCGCCCGTAGAAATCCGGCGCTTCAGCAACGACTGCATCCAGGTTCAGCTCCTGACCAGTTGCCGGGAAGCGGACGTCTTCTTCATCCAGCCCATTTGCCCACCCGTGCAAGAGAACCTGATGGAACTGCTGCAGATGCTCGATGCCGCCAAAGGCTCGGCGGCAGCGCGCCTCACTGCCGTCATCCCGCACTACGCGTATGCGCGCTCGGATAAGAAGGACGCGCCGCGCATCTCTATCGCCGGCCGGCTGGTCGCCGACCTGCTCAAGACTGCCGGCGCGGATCGCGTCATCGCGATGACGCTGCACTCGCCCCAGGTGCACGGCTTTTTCAGCATCCCGGTGGATCACCTCAACGCGCTCATCACGCTGGCGCGCTACTACAAAGAGCGCGGCAATCTGGACAACACGGTGGTGGTCTCGCCCGATCTCGGTAACGCCAAGTCGGCGGCGAAGTTTGCGCGTATGTTGCGGTTGCCGGTGGCAGCGGGCAGTAAACAACGCCTCTCCGACGACCGGGTGGTGATCGAAGACATCGTGGGCGATGTGGACGGCAAGAACGCGATCGTGCTCGATGACGAGATCGCTAATGCCGGCACGATCGTCGAGACGTTGGCGTGCCTGCGCCGGCGCAATGTGCGTCGCATGTCGGTTGCCTGCACCCACGGGCTGTTTACCGGCAAGGCCATCGAGCGCCTACGTGCGCAGACCGACGTGGACGAAATCGTCGCCACTAACACCGTGCCGATCCCGCCGGAGAAGCGCCTGCCGAACATGCATGTGATCTCGATCGCGCCACTGCTGGCCGAGGCGATCCGCCGTACTCACAACGGCGAATCCATCAGCAGCATGTTCGAAGAAGAGCCGTGAGCGGTGAGCTATGCGCTTCGAACTTTGAGTTCTGAATTCTGAATTCTGTATTCTGAATTCTGGTTTCTCAATTCTGAATTTTCAATTCTCAATTTCCACCTCCATCCACTGCGCCTCGGGCACATCCACATAGGCGAACGCGTACTGCCCATCGCGCGCAGCGACGGCGCGGTAGTTGTCCACCCACGCAACGAAGCCCAGCGGGCCGCGCGGCGACGGCGCACGGAGCACCGCTTCTCCATCTACACGGAAGACCGCGGCGTCGGGCAGCCAGTCCAACTCATAGCGATGCCACTGCGTCATATCTAGGTTGAGCAAGGCCTCACGCGCCTGGACGATCGAGCGCGCTGCGGCCATTGCCAACACGGAGACGCCGGGCAGTTTGAGCGCCAAGTTGCCGGCGACCAGCATTGCTTTCGTCAGGCCGGCCCATACGCCCCGGTGCTCCGTGGAAGGCAGCGGCGTGTGCAGCGATGCAGCTTTGAACCCATGGCCGGGCGCATCACGCACGATCTGCATGTCCGACTCCGGCGAACTGTAGAAGAACCAGACGTTGCGTGGTGGCTCGATCACACCGCCCTCGCGGGTGAATGGGTGATTCCAAAAACCAAAGCCGGCCGTGCCCTTCAGCACACCGGCAGGGTGCGAGAATCGCGCGCGCAACCGCAGCTGCTGCGGCGGCGCGTTGGCGAACCGGCGCGGCAGCGCGTGCTCATAGTCGTCAAGCTGTGCGTCGGTATAAGCCTCGCGCGTCGCCGGCGGGATAACCAAACGGAAGGCATCGCCTGCGCGCTCCACCCGCCCGCCGTTGACCAGATGCGCCTTCAGTGATGAGGGATGAACGATGGAAGATGAACGATTCAAGTCTTGCGTCTTATGTCTTACGTCTTGCGTCTTGCGTCTTACGTCTTGCGTCTTGCGTCTTCCGTCTTGCGTTTAGCCAACGCTTCGCCTGTTTGATCTGCTCGCGCAAGACGCGCGGCGATGTGCCGCCGGCTACATCGCGCGATGCCACGGAGCGTGCAAAGTCGAACACGTGCGCAACGTCTTCGTCGAAGTGCGGCGAGATTGACCTCCAATCTCCAATCTCTAGTTCACGTAGGCTCATGCCTTTCGACTCGGCCAGCGCCACTGCCCGGCCGCTCAGATGATGGGCCTCGCGGAAGGGCACGCCCTTGCGCACGAGATACTCCGCCACGTCCGTCGCCAACATCGCCGGATCGAGCGCCGCGCGCATGCGATCGGCGTTCACCCTCAACGTGCGGATTGCACCGGCAGCCACCGGCAGCGCGAGCGTCAGCGTGTCGAGCGAGTCGAACAGCGGCTCCTTGTCCTCTTGCAGGTCTTTGTTGTAGCTCATCGGTAATCCCTTGAGCATCGTCAAGACCGCGGTCAAGTTGCCGATGAGCCGGCCGGACTTGCCGCGCGCCAGTTCCATGGCATCGGGGTTCTTCTTCTGCGGCATCAAGCTGGAGCCGGTGGCATAGGCATCGTCGAAGGTCACGAAGCCGAACTCGGCGGTGGCATAGACGATCAAGTCTTCGGCCAAGCGGCTCAGATGTACGCCGATCATGGCGCAGCAGAACAGTAGCTCGGCGACGAAGTCGCGATCGCTCACCCCGTCCAGGCTGTTCCGGGTGATTTGACCGCGAAGCGGTAGCGAAGCGGAAGCGCTAGTTTTATCCTCCGCGCCTCCGCGCCCCCGCGGCGTAAAACCGATTGCTGCTGCCAGCGCTTCACGATCAATCGCGAACGGGTTGCCGGCCAGCGCGCCGGAGCCCAATGGCGACACGGCTGTGCGCCGGGCGCAGTCGTCCAGCCGCTCGGTGTCGCGGGCGAACTGCCAAAAGTAGCTCAAGCACCAGTGCGCAAAGGTAATCGGCTGGGCGCGTTGCAGATGGGTGTAGCCCGGCATCAGCGTGCGGACGTGCGCTTGGGCTTGCGAGAGCAGCGCAAGTTGAAGATCGCATATCGCGTATTGCGTATTACGTATTGCATCGAGGCAGAATAGGCGCAGGTCGGTTGCGACTTGATCGTTGCGGCTGCGGCCGGTGTGCAGCTTGCCGGCTACCTCGCCGACGAGCTCCCTCAGCCGGCGCTCGACGGCGGTGTGGATATCCTCGTCGCCGGGCTTGACCGCGAACCGCCCCTGGGCAAACTCTTCGTGCACCGCGCGCAGGCCGCGCACGAGCGTCGCCGCCTCCGCTTCGGTGATCACCCCGGCGCGCGCCAACGCATCGGCGTAGGCGATGCTACCGCGAATGTCGGCGTCCCACAAACGGATGTCGAACCCGATCGAGTCGTTGAAGCGCTTCATCAAGGCGTCGGTCTCGCCGCTGAATCGCCCGCCCCAGAGCCTCGCGGTGGCCGTTGTGTCGTTGCGTCGTCCCATCATCGCTTCTCGCTCAGCGGGCGGCGGCGATAGTCCGGCGCCGCGTTCTCGATCACCGTGCTCAGCTCCGTGTCCTGCATGCGCGAAGCAATGCGATAGTCGAAATCGTCAGGGTTGACGTTGGTCGCGATCATCGTGGCCAGCCGGTTGCGGTAGCGGTAGTCGAGGATCTCGAACAGCACACTGTCCGACCACGGCGAAGATGGCTCGGCGCCTAGGTCGTCAATGATCAACACCGTCGCCGTCTTGAAGATGTTCATGCGCCCGGTGAAGCTTTCCTGCTCGGTGTTCGACTGCAACTCAATCGCTTCGCGCAACGACGCGAGCAGGTCGGGCATGGTGATGAACAACGATGGGATGCCGGCCTGCATCAGGTGATTGTCCACCGCAGCGCATAGATGCGACTTGCCGCTGCCGCGCTCACCCCAGATCACCAACCAGCGCCCAAACGGATGGTTGGCGAACGCTTCCGCGCTTTCCAGACAATCCACCAGCGTTTCGTCTTCGACGCCGTTGAAGCGCGTCTTGAAATTGAGGAAGGTCTGCTTGGCCGAAAGGGCGTTGCGCGACGAGAAGGACGCCAGCGCGGCCAGCTTCCATCGCTGCGCCGTGTCGCACTTCGGACATGGCTTCAGTTCGCCATGCGCATCGAGCACGAAGCGCTTGTTGCCGCAGTAGTCACAATCGGCGCCGTCGCGGGGGTCCACCGGCGCGTCGGGATCGCTCCGACTGGGCAACGGTGCAACACCCACTTCAGGACGCGTCGCCCTGCCTGCGGCGGCCGGCAATGCGCTGTCGAGCACGTTCGCGAGCCGCTTCACGGTCGGCCTCGGTGTATTCGACTTGCGGCCGACTACTGTAGGTACGTCCCTTTCGGCGCGTGGTTTCTCCTCGTTTGCCATTTCTGTCCGTCCCTCCCTGCTTCGTTTGCGATGAAGCAGTCAGCACTTTGCGGATGTAGTCCCAGCGCAGCGCATTCGCTTCGGCAGCTTTGTCGAAAGCGGCGGCCCAACGCGCCGGATCGGTGATTTGCTCCGCCAGCGCGTTGATATCGGCAGCGATGCGCCCGTCGAGCGTTCGGTTGACGCGCCGCTTGTATTCGACGAATGCGAACTGCGCCGTCTCGTTGGCCGGCGGCGGCGTGAACACATCCGGCGACGGATGCCGCAGGAGTTTCTTCACATACGGCCAGCTTCGTTTGTTCTGGCCGGCGGCGTAGGCGAAGACGCTGCGCCACAAGGCCAGGTCGTTCACCTCGTCCCACAGCAGCCGCATCTCATCGGCCACGGTAGGCGTGGGCGGTAATCCGAAGGCCGATTCGTAGAGCGCAACCAGCTCGCGCATGTGCAGCTCGGCGTGTGCACCGGCACGCTGTAGGGCCAGCATCGCCTCTTCGCGTTCGGCCAGCAGCGGGATGAGCCCGTCCACATCTACGCCGTCGTCGCGCGTTACGCGCTTCAGTCCATCGAGCACGGCGCGCAGGCCGAACATGCCGGTCGCCGTGCGCACCACATCGTACTCGTGGCCGGTCGGCTCGCGCCCGAGGCGCTCGCGCAAATTCACGATTTCCTCGGGCGGCGGCGCGGCTTTCGCGATGATTACGCGATAGTACTCGGATGGCGCCGCTGGTGGTTGCGCTTCCAGCACGGCCAGACACGCGCGCAGCGTCCGCGGCGGCGTATGTTTCGGTCGGGGTGTATGCAAAGCTGCGCGCACGGCAGCAATGATTTCATCTTCGGTGTAGCCGCGCGCCAGATACTCCTCAAGCATAGGCAGATCTTCCGGCTGCGCCGCATACGCCTCGATCGCCTCTAGACGCTCGATCTCAAACGTCAAGCGGGCGAGTAACCCGGCGCATCGCGGCGTCCCCTCCTCCGGCTGCACCGTTGCCGCATGGATCGCCTCGACGGCGCGACGACCGGCATCATCGTTGGCAAAGTAGCGCGGCTCGCCATCGCCAACACTTGCGCACAATAACGTCCCGCGCGCCACGGCGCGCTGCAACGCCGGCCGCAGCGTGATCGCCGGGAAGCTCAACCCATCGCGAATGGCCGAGTGCGCCATGAGCTCGCCTTCGGTGACGAAAGGCGCAGGTGAAAGCTTGCCCTCCAGCAGGCGCAGCGCGACCAAGCTGACCTTTAGCTCGGCCAGGTCGTCCACCTGCGCAAGCGTGTTTGCGATGAAGTTGTCCAGCATGGCCAGAAATCAGACGTCAGAGATTGGAGATTCGAGATTGATTGCCCCATCGCGCTAATCTCTAATCTCCAATCTCCAATCCCTAATCCCAACACTCACAGCTCGATCCGCTCCTTCGCCAAGTTCTTGAACGATGTGAGCCGCCTATCAAAGAATAGCATTACTTTGCCGGTTGGGCCGTTGCGGTTCTTTGCCACGTGAATCTCGGCGATGTTCTTGAACTCGGTATCCGGGTTATACAACTCGTCGCGATAGATGAATAGGACGATGTCGGCGTCTTGCTCGATGCTGCCGCTTTCGCGCAGGTCGCTCAACATCGGGCGCTTGTCGCTGCGCTGTTCGACGAGGCGCGAAAGCTGGCTGCCGGCGATGAGCGGCACTTTCAACTCACGCGCGATCGCCTTCAACGAACGCGAGATGTAGGAGATCTCTTGCACGCGGTTGTCACTGCGCGAGCCGGCCTCGCCGGACATCAACTGCAAATAATCCACGATGATCAGGTCGAGGCCGTATTCCTGGTAGATGCGCCGCGCTTTCACCCGCAAGTCGAGTGGGCTGAGCGATGGCGTGTCGTCCAGAAAGATCATTTGGTCGGCCATCTGCATCGAGACGCGCGTGAGCGCGCCCCATTCTTCATCCTTCAGATCGGCGATGCGCAGGCGCTGCGAGTCTATGCCGGTCTCGGCAGCAACGAAGCGCTGCACCAGTTGTTCGTTGCCCATTTCTAGGCTGAAGATGGCCACACGCTGGCGATGCTTGAGTGCCGCGTGGTAGCCGATGTTGAGCATCAACGAAGTCTTGCCCACGCCTGGCCTGGCAGCGACGATGATCAGGTCGCCCTTCTGCAAACCGCCGGTCAGCCGGTCGAGGTCGTGATAGCCGGTGGGGATGCCGAGCGGTTCATCGCGATGCTCGTGCAAGTACTCTAGGCGCTCGAAGAAGTCGCTCACCGCCTTGCGGATCGGCACCATGTGCCCTTCGCCGTGGCCCTCGGTGACACCGAACAAGGTGGCCTCGCTCTTCTCGATCACCTGCTGAATGGGCAGCGACTGATCGTAGGCGATGCGCGCGATCTCGCCAGCGGCGTTGATCATGCGCCGGCGCACGGCCAACGCCTCCACCGCGCGCGCATAGGCTTCCACGTTCAGCGCCGTGGGCACCGCGTTGGTGAGCTGGGCGATGTAGGGCTCGCCACCGGCTTCGTCGAGCCGATGGTTGTGCGCCAGCTCCGACGACACGGTGAGCAGGTCAATTGGTTCACGCCGCTCGTGCAGGCGCAGCATGGCCTCGTAGATCCACTGATGCTTCACTACGTAGAAGTGCTCCGGTGCAAGGAAGCTGGCGACGCGCACGATCGCCTCAGGGTCAATCAACAATGACCCGAGGACGGCCTCTTCGGTTTCGGCGCTGTGTGGAGGAACGATGAACGCATCAGCCATGGAATGAAGATTGTAGCGAGGTTGTCAACCGCTTTCATCCTCAGCTCAGCGTTCTCTGTCAACATCGGCCGGGTAAAAATGAGTCGTTCATCAACAGGACATTCACGATGACGTTCACAGACGCATGGTCGCTCTTCCTCGCCGGCCTGCTCGCCCTCGGCCTCGCCAGCTTGCTGGTCAATCTGGCTTTTTCGGCATGGGCATCGCGCCGAGCCACGCGCATCACCGCCGACGCGCCGATGATCTCGGTGCTTGTGCCGGCGCGTAACGAAGCGCACAACATCGAGGCGTGCCTTCGCTCGCTCCTAGCGCAGGACTACCCGAATTACGAGGTGATCGCCCTCGACGACGATTCGACCGACGCGACCGGCACGATCCTCGACCGGCTCGCGCAGCATGACGCGCGGCTGCGCGTCATTCACAATCGTCAGCCTTTGCCGCCGGGCGTGAACGGTAAGAGTCGCGCCTGCCAATCGCTGGCCGAACAAGCACGCGGCGACTGGCTGTTGTTCGTGGATGCCGACACCGTGCACCGCGCCGATTCGATCCGCGCCGGCGTCGAACGCGCCCTGGGTCTGGACGTCGCGCTGTTCTCGGCCATCCCGCAGCAGACGATGGGGAGCTGGGGCGAGCGGCTGTTCACGCCGGCCGGCTTTGCGCTGATCTACAACTTCGTCTCGCCGTGGCGCATCTACCTGGAGCGTGCGTTGCGCCCCTTCAACGCTGCAGCCATCGGCCAGTATCTGCTCGTTCGCCGCGACGCCTACTTTGTCAGCGGCGGCCACGACGCCATCCGCGACCAAATCCTGGACGACGTGGCGATGGGAAAGCTAATCAAGCGACGCGGCTACCGCATCGCGCTGAGCAACGGCGACTGGGTACGTTGCCGCATGTATCGCGGCTTTCGCGAGATGGCGGCGGGCTTCTCGAAGAACGCTTTCTCGATCCTGCATGGCTCGCTGGCCATGAGCGCCGTCTTCGTTGCCGCGTGCATCGCATTGTTCCTGTGGCCGCCGATCGAACTGATCGCCGGTGCACTGAACGGCGCGGTGAACTGGCCGGCAGTAGTCGCCATCGCGCTCACCACGGCCAACTTTGCGCTGGTCAACCGGCGCATCGGCCAGCCATGGTGGATCGGGCTGCTCTACCCGCTCCAGATCGTCATCGGTGTTGGCATCCTGCTCAACTCGATCCGCTGGCGCTATACCGGCCGGGCGCGCTGGAAGGGGCGCACGCTTACCGGCGCGGCGCTCCGCTAGGCCGCGGGCCGGCGGCGCCGGCGGCGCGCTTCGCGCTGGCAACGCTCGCTGCAATAGACCACTTGTGGCCAGTCCCGCGCCCACTTCTTTCGCCAGACGAACGGCCGGCCGCAAATCGGGCAGACCTTCGTGGGGAGGTCGGTCTTCTTGGGCTTGGCCGGCTTCATCGTCCGCTCCGCGTCACTCGATCCATGTGCGTGCGATGGCGTCGAACCGCAGCAGTGCCTCCCCGTCGCTGAGCATCAACACACTGCCTTCGGCGCGCACGATACGCAGCGCGGCTGTCCGCACCGGTGCACGCGACAAGCGCGGTGGGAAGACGTACTCGCCTGCTGCGTTCACCGCGAACACGGCCACGCCACCGCGGGCATGCGCATCGTCGCCACCGGTCGTCGGATCGCGCACCAGGCCGGCGAAGACGACGACGTTGTCGCCATTCCAGGCGTTGCCAGGCAGAAATTCCATCGCGCCGAGCGGAGGCGCTACGCCTTCGACGATCTCGCCGTCGCCCGACGCGGTACGCGACGCGTCCGCCTGAATTCCAATCGCGTCCTTCGTGCCCTGCGTGGTGAGACCTTCGTTCCGCCAGGTGATGTCGCTCGGCGGCGGCAGCCGCATGGCCGTGCGCGAGTCTGCGTTCAGCGCGTCTTGCAGTTGCCGCCAGCCTTGCTGTGGCGTGTTATCGGTCAGGCCACTGCAGGTGCCTCTGTCCTGGCACGCCTGCCACTGCGTCAGCAACCCGCCAAACGCGAGCTTGGCGCCTTTGTTCTGCGCTGCATACAGGCTCATGCGATACCATTGGTCGGCGTTCACGCCGCTGCGCAGGTAAATCTCCGGGAAAGGGATGGCATATGGTGGCCGGTTCACCTGCCAAACGTCGTCCACCGTCCAGCCGTTGTTGGGGCTTTGCGTTGGGTTGCCGCTGGTCGGGCAGCCGTCGCACGTGCCGAAGTTGATGAACGGACGCGCCGTGGCCGAGGCATAGCCGTCCACCCACGCTTTGGTCAGCGCAGCCGTGTTCCAGCTCATCTCGATGTCGTTGCCGCCGAACACGGCGACGCGGTCGCGCACGCCGGGCGGCGCAGCATCTTGCAGCCAGGTGTGCAATTGGCCGACCATCTGTCCCCAGGCTTGGCCGTGGGCGAAGCTGGTATTGGGCTGCAAGGTGGCGCCGCGGTAGTTGTTGGTGCCGATGGCGACGTCGAGCCGGGCAGTCTCCGGCGCGCATTCCCAGTAACCGCGCAGGAAGGCTTTGCTCGCCTCGGCGACGGCGCTGGTCGGCGCAAATGGGAAGCCAGGTTGGTAATAGATCACGCCGTATTGGCCGTCTTGCGTCCACGGTTGGCCGAAGGCCAGGATGATCACACCTTGCTCACCCGCACGTCCAGAGGCGCAGCCCATGGCGTAGTGTCGCGCCGGATCCATCGTCCCGATGTAGCGCGAAGTAGTGGCGGCAATGCCGGGCAAGACCATGATCGGCAGATAAGCGCTGGCCGGCAGCGTGATCGGCGGCGTCACGCTCACCTGTGGCACGAACGCAATCGCATCGAAGCCGATGCGCCGGGTGTGGATCGGCTCGCCGGTCGAGTCGGTCAGTTGCACGAAGTTCGGGCCGTCCACACCGAAAACGTGCGTCCCCAGGCTCACCCATTCGGCGTAGTAGCGGTTCTGGCTAATGGCGACGGTCGCCGTCACACCGCCGGTGATGACTTCGTAGCGCGCGTTGGTCGTGCTGCTGTGGTAGCGCGGGATGAACGCGAACACCTCGTAGGTCATCGGCAACGTCGCAGTGACCGGCAGCACCCATCGCGCGTAGTTGATCGTGTCGGTTACGACGTTGAAGGTATAGATCATCGAGCCGCCGTAGAAGTTGAAGCTGGTGCCGGTTGCGGTGTACCACCACTGCGGCGGGCCGAACTTCTGGAAGCCGGCGCTGGTCTCATCCACGATGATCGCCGACGAGGGAAGCGACGACTGGCTGTGGAGGGGTGTAGCAGTTAGAAAGAGCGCCCAAGCCAACACCAGCGCGTTTCGTAACCACCCACGACGACTAGCCGACTCAATCCGATTCTGCCGATAGCGCATTGATGCGTGCCTTTGGACCTAACCCACGAGTCGCGCGCGCACCTGGTCACGCCGCGCGCGCAAGTCGGCCAGCTTGGCGCGCTCTTTCTCCACCACAGCTGCCGGTGCGCGCCGGCCGAAGTCACCGGCCAGCAAGTTTTCGCTCTTGGCGATCTGCGCTTCCAGCGCTGCGAGTTCGTCATTCAGACGCTGGCGTTCCGCTTCGAGGTCCACGAGGCCGGCCAACGGCAAGTACACCGTTGCGCCGCCCAACGCCAACGTCACTGCTTGCTCCGGGGCCTGGACGTGCTCGGCGATCACCAGCCCATCGTCCACGCGCGCCAACATCTTGATGCTTTCGCGCATCTCCTCGAAGCAGGCGAGGTGTGCGCCGGCGCTGATCAACGCCGGGATGCGCCGACCCTGCTCCACGTTGTGCTCGGCGCGTGCGTTGCGGATGGCGTGGATAGCCTCTTGGACCAGCGCCATGCCGGCCATTGCTGCGTCGTCGCCCGGCGCAGCGACCTCGTCCGGCCGCGGATAGGGCGCCAGCATCAGCGCGGGGGAGTCGAAGCTGGGCAACGGCCACCGGTTCGCCGCCGTCTCTTTCAGCTTTTGCCACAGCTCCTCGGTGACGAAGGGCATGAAGGGATGTAGCAAGCGCAGCGCAACGTCGAGCGTTTGCACCAGCACGGCCGGGTTGAGCTTGATCTTGGAGAACTCCAAGTACCAATCGCAGAAGTCACTCCAGATAAAGTCGTAGATTAGCCGGCCGGCCTCGCCGTACTGGTAGTCGTCCATGCAGGCGCGCACGCGGGCGATCACCTGGTTGAGGCGCGTGCAGATCCAGGCGTCGGGGAGGGAGGGCGATGTGGGTGTCTTGGAGTTACCTGACACCGTTGACACCTCCGACACCTTCCCGAGGACGAAGCGCGCCGCGTTCCACAACTTATTGGCGAAGTTGCGCGCGCCCTCGATGCGGTCGCTGCGCCACTTGCCGTCCACCTTGCGCGCGTCCATCTTGATGTCGTTGCCGGGCGCGCCGGCCGTGACCAGGAAGAAGCGCAGCGCATCGGTGCCGTACGTATCAGTCAACTCGAGCGGGTCAATGACCTTGTCCGGCCGGCTCTTGCTCATCTTCTTGCCGTCCGCCGTGCGGATCAGGCCGTGCAGATACACGGTGGTGAAGGGCACATCGCCGGTCAGCTCCAGACCCAACATCACCATGCGCGCCACCCAGAAGAAGAGGATGTCGTAGCCGGTTTCCAGCATGCTGGTGGGGTAGTAGCGCCGCATGTCGTCGGTGTCGCGCGGCCAGCCCAGCGTGCTGAACGGCCACAAGCCGGAGGAGAACCACGTGTCCAGCACGTCCTCGTCCTGGCGCAACACCACGTCCGGCCCCCAGTCCGCGATTGCCGCGCGGTAGGCGTCGGCTTCGGTCAACGCGCAGTACTGGGTGGGTCTGCTTCGGTGACGATCAGTGTCATTGGTATCGTTGACACTACCGACACGATTGACACCATCCGAAACGACGTACCACACCGGAATCTGATGTCCCCACCAGAGTTGACGGCTGATGCACCAGTCCCGGATGTTGTCGAGCCACTGGAACCAAGTTTTCTCGAAGCGCTCCGGCACGATCTTGATGCGACCACTGCGCACAGCGTCGGCGGCCATCTGCGCCATCGTCTTCATGTCGCACCACCACTGCAGGCTGATGCGCGGCTCGATGACCGCGCCACTGCGCTGACCGCGACCCAGCTTCACCATATACGGCTCGGTCTTCACCAGCAAGCCTTCTTTCTCCAGGTCGGCCACCAGGCGCTCACGACACTCGAAGCGATCCAAACCGGCGTATGGCCCGGCGTTCGCGTTCATCTTCGCCGTCTCATCCATCACCTCCACGAACGGCAGATGATGGCGCTTGCCCACCTCGTAGTCCACGAAGTCATGCGCCGGCGTCACTTTCACCGCGCCGGTGCCAAAGGTCATGTCCACGGCGCTATCGCTGATGATAGGGATCTCACGACCGATGGCCGGCAGGATGGCGCGGCAAGCCACGCGATATGTGTAGCGATCGTCTTCGGGATTCACCATCACCGCTGTGTCGCCTAGAATGGTCTCCGGACGGGTGGTCGCCACGGTGATCCACTCGGTCGCGCCCTCGGCCCAGCGCCCGCTACCCCACGCGTGCTGCGGTCCCTCCCAGCGGTTGGTCTGCAGCGGATAGCGCACGTAGTACAGGAAGCCCGGCTCACCTTCCTCCTCGGTTTCCACCTCGAGGTCACTCACGCCGGTGAGCTGCACCGGATCCCAGTTGACCATGCGCGTATCGCGGTAAATCAACCCTTTGTCGTACAGGCGCTTGAAGGCGGTGCGTACGGCTAGGGTGCGCTCTTCATCGAGCGTGAAGGCTTCGCGATCCCAGTCCACGCTGATACCCATGGCGCGCTGCTGACTGTTGATGATGCGCTGGGAATGCTCTTTCCACGCCCACACTTCGGCGAGGAATTCATCGCGGCTCATATCGCGCCGGCGGCGGCCCTCCTGCTCCAGCTTCTTCTCCACCACGGCCTGCGTAGCGATGCCAGCGTGGTCGGTGCCGGGCACCCACAGCGTGCGCGCGCCCTTCATGCGGTGATAGCGCGTCATCAAGTCCTCGATCGCGCTGGTGAGTGCATGACCCATGTGCAGCGTGCCGGTGACGTTGGGCGGTGGGATGGTGATGACGAACTGTGGTTCGTTCGGGTCGAGATAGATCTGGTTCTCCGGTTTGAAGTAGCCGTTCTTCTCCCACCAATCGTAGATGCGGCGCTCCACCGCTTTCGGATCGTAGGTTTTGGATAGCTCGGTCATCGGTCGTTGTTGGTCGCTAGTTGCTAGTCGCTGGTTGCTGGTCCTTACAACATGAACGCCCTTCATCATCCTCATCGGACGAGAAGGGCGCTTCCCGCGGTACCACCGACGTTCGTCTGCAACAATGGACACAAGGCCACCTGCGCAGACACACTCTGGGCGCTGTAACGGGCGTTCCCGAATTCGGCTACGGCGCAACGCGGTTCACCGAATTGACTCGCGAGCGACCTTCGGCGGTTGCTCTCCGGCGCAGGCTTTCAGTCCACGACCTGCGCTCCCTGTCGGCGCGACACCGCCTACTCCTCTCGGTCATCGTCTATGTTATTCACCTTCACAATCAAATTATACCGGGCAAATGTTGTGTTCAGTGAGAGGCGCAGGCGTAAAGCCTGCGCCTACGGGGGTGCATTCGCCAACGGGGGCGGATGTAGCAAACCCGCTCCGGCGTAAACGCCTGGGCGGAAAGGGGCGGGATGTGCGCAGCTTGCCCGTATGCTCAGCGCTGGGATTTATCCCAGCGCGACTGAAGCGAATATCGCTGCGGTTCGATCTGCGTTCCCCCCACTTTGAAATGCACACCTACGGGATGGGATACGCCTATAATCCGCAGCGCATAACAACCCGTACTTCCAAAGACGAGAGACCAACGATGGCCGATCCCCTTCTGATCGCAAAAGGCGAGAAAGACTGCTTCATCCTGCCTAGAATGGCCAACCGCCACGGCGTGATCACCGGGGCCACCGGCACGGGCAAGACCGTCACCCTGCAAACTATCGCGCAGAGCTTCAGCCGCATCGGCGTGCCGGTGTTCGTCGCCGATGTGAAGGGCGACTTGAGCGGCATCAGCCAGCCCGGCAGCGAAGCGAACGCCAAGGTAGCTCAGCGCATCGAACAACTCGGCTTGAAAGACGGCTGGACGTGGGAGGGCTGTCCGGTCATGTTCTGGGATGTGTGGGGCGAGCAAGGCCATCCCTTGCGCGCCACGGTCTCGGAGATGGGGCCACTGTTGCTCAGTCGCATCCTCAGCCTGAACGAGACGCAAGAGGGCGTGCTCAACATCATCTTCAAAGTGGCCGATGACAACGGCCTGCTACTGCTGGACTTGAAGGATCTGCGCGCGCTGGCGCAATGGGTTGGCGACAACGCCAAGGAACTGCGCACACAATACGGCAACATCTCGGCGGCCAGCATCGGCGCGATCCAGCGCGGCCTGCTCACGCTCGAATCGCAGGGCGCAGAGCGGTTCTTTGGCGAGCCGGCGCTCGACCTCTACGACATGATCCAGACCGACGCGAACGGCCGCGGCGTGATCAACATCCTCGCCGCCGACCGGCTGCTGCAATCGCCCAAGCTCTACGCCACCTTCCTGCTATGGATGCTGAGCGAGTTGTTCGAGCAACTGCCGGAGGTGGGCGACCTGGACAAGCCGAAGTTGCTCTTCTTCTTCGACGAAGCGCACCTATTGTTCGATGAAGCGCCGAAGCCTCTGCTCGACAAGATCGAGCAAGTTGTGCGCATCATCCGCTCGAAGGGCGTCGGGGTGTTCTTCGTCACCCAGAATCCGATTGACATCCCCGACGTCATCCTGAGCCAGATGGGGAATCGCGTACAACACGCGTTGCGCGCGTTCACCCCGCGCGATCAGAAGGCCGTGCGCGCTGCGGCCACCACCTTCCGGCCCAACCCCAACATCAACACCGAGCAGGCCATCACCGAGCTAGGCGTGGGTGAGGCGCTGGTGTCTTTCCTCGACGAGAAGGGCATGCCCGGCGTAGTCGAACGCGCGCTCATCCTGCCGCCGCGCAGCCAGATCGGGCCGATCACGCCGGAGCAGCGCCGGCAGCTCATCACCGGCTCGCTGGTCTATGGCTACTACGAGAAGCAACTGGACCGCGAGTCGGCCTACGAGATGCTGCTGAAGCAGGCGGAGCGGGCCGCCGAGGAAGCGCAACGCGCCGCAGCCGAAGCCGCTGCGCTCAAGGAACAGAAAGAAGCGGAGGCCAAGGCAGCCAAAGAGGCCGAGCGCCTGGCACGCGAACAGGCCAAACAAGAGGCGCTGCGGGCAAAGCAACTGGAGCGCGAGGAGCGCGAGCGCCAGCGCCAGGCCGAGCGCGAAGCCCGCGAGCGCGAGAAAGCCATCGGCGGCGTAATCGAAGCCTTTGCGAAAAGCGCGGCGCGGTCGCTGGGCGGCTCGACCGGGCGCACGTTGATGCGTGGCATCCTGGGTGGGTTGACGGGTAGAGGCTCCACCAAGCGCTAAACGATTGTTTCGACAAACTTACGCTTCGTGTCGAAATTACCCTTGACCGAAATTAAGTTGTGCATATAATCACAAGTGCCGATGCGGGATAGAGCAGTGGCAGCTCGTCAGGCTCATAACCTGAAGGTCGTAGGTTCGAATCCTACTCCCGCTACTCTGCGAGCCCGAGGTCATTAGCGCTTCGGGCTTTTGCTTTTTACTGCGCAGCATCGTTGATCCCCGATCCCTGCCCCTGCCCGATATAATCGCCCGAAGCGATGTCTGCGGAGTTGAGCGAGGTCGCGACCTCCGACGAAAGCCCGACTTCCCCTGGCGACCGGCGCGCCCCCTTGCGGCGATACCTGCACCCGGCCGCCCTATTCGTCATTTTCGTCGTCGCGGCAGCCCTGCGCTTCTATGACCTCAACTGGGATCAGAGCCAATACAATCACCCTGACGAGCGTCACGTAACGAACGTGATCTCGACGCTGCAGATGCCGCGCAGCTTTGGGGAATACCTCGATCCGGCGCGGTCGCCGCTCAACCCCTACAACAACCGGCAGAGCTGGGTATACGGCACGCTGCCGCTCTTTGGGGGGCGCGCACTCGCCGAGTTCCTCGACCAGGGCTGCGCGCCGGCCAACGCCGCGATCCCGGCAGCGCTGGGGCGGCTGCTCTTCGGCGCAGCCGCTGCCGATTGCACTCAGGGCTTCTTCACCGGCTACGAGCACATCCGGCTGGTCGGGCGCTTACTCTCCATGCTGGCCGACACGATCACCGTCCTGGTCGTGTATCTCACCGGCCGGCGGCTGTTCGGCTGGCGCGTTGGACTGCTGGCGGCAGCGTTCAGTGCGCTGGCCGTGCTGCACATCCAACATAGCAAGTTCTTCGTCGTCGAGAGCGCGCTGACGATGTTCGTCGCCTGGTGCCTGTATTTCTGCGCGCGCCTCGCGACGATGGAGGTGAACTCCCGGCGCGACGCGTATGCGCTATGGATCAACGCTGCGTTGGCCGGCCTGTTCGCCGGCCTGGCCGTCGCCAGCAAGATCAGCGCCTGGCCGACCGCCGCGCTCACGGTCGTCTCCATCGCCGTCGCCATGCTGCGCGACCGGCGTGCCACCGGACCAGCGGTGCTCACCGCGCTGACCGGTGTGCTGATCGCGGGAGCAACCGCCTTCACCGGCTTCCGGCTGACGCAGCCCTACGGTTTCGTCGGCAGCAGCGAGATCGAGTGGGCCTACACCACCCGCGCGTGCGGGGTGCTGACCGATCCCGACGAGTTCCAGATCTGCCAGCAGACGCCATCCATGCCCGACACCCTGGCACGCATCGTCGAGCGCATCCCGGCGTTCCTGCGGCCGATCATCGCGCCGTCGGCGCGCTGGATCGCCGAGCTGCAATTCGCCGCGGCGCAATCCTCGGGCACGGCCGACCCGCCCTGGGGCTGGCAGTGGGCCAACCGCGCGGCGATCCTCTTTCCACTCATCAACATCGTGTTCTATGGCCTGGGCTTGCCGCTTGGTGTCGCCGCCGTGGTTGGGGCGTTCTATCTGCTCGGCCGGCTGCTGCGCGGCCGGCGCTGGTATGCCTATCTCGTGCCCGCCTTGTGGATCTTCGGGTTCTTCCTGTATCAGGGCACGCAGTTCGTCAAGTCGCTGCGCTACCAGTTACCGATCTACCCAATGCTGTGCATCGCCGCCGCGGTCGTCCTGGTGGCGATGTGGAGAAGCCAGGGGGCAGGGGGCAGGGGGCAGGGGCCGGGGAGCGGGAGTTGGAAGTTGACGCTGCCAAGTCCCCTTTCTCAATTCTCAATTCTCAATTCTCAATTCCTCATTGCACTCGTGCTCGCCGGCACGCTGGCCTGGGCGCTGGCGTTCATGCGCATCTACGACGGCGAGCTGACGCGCACCGAGGCATCGCGCTGGATCTACGCGCACGTGCCGACGGCGCTGACGCTCTCCGGCGAGGTCGCCGGCCAGGCGCACACGCTGGTACAACTTCCGATCAAGGACATCGCACTGCAACCTGGACAGCCCTTCGTCACAACGGTCCGCTTTGGCAAAGCCGATGGCATCGGCGCGGTAATGCAACGGCCGCGCTTCACCCTGAACTATGTGGAGGGCGAAGGCACGGTACAGATGCGGTTGTTCGACGCACAAACGCGGGCCGAACTGGGCACTGCCCGGCAACGCATCGCCCCCGGCGCAGCCACGATCGCGCCGGACGGCATCAGCCTCACGCCCGAAACCGATTACATGATCGAGTTGACGCTGCTGGACGGCGCCGGCCTGCGCGCGCGCACCAGCGTCATCGCCAACCAGCACTTCGACGAGGGCATCCCCTTTCGCATCGAGGGCAAGGACGGCTTCGGCTGGTATTACCGCGGGCTGAGCAGCTCGCCCTGGGGCGACATGCCGGTCTACAACGAAGACGACCCGGCCAAATACGAGATGTTCCTGAATGCGCTGGACGAGGCAGACTACATCGTGCTGAACAGCAATCGTCACTACGGCTCGGTGGCGCGGTTGCCCTGGCGCTTCCCGATGACGAACGCTTACTACCGCGCGCTGATGGGCGGCGAGTTGGGCTTTGCGCTGGTCGCCGATTTTTACCGCTTCCCGCGTATCGGCCCGTTTGTCTTCAACGACCAGGAGATGCCGCAGCGATTGGTGCGACCGGAGGGCGTGCAGGGCACACCGCCGGGTATCGAGGTGCCCTATCCGAAAGCCGAAGAGGCGTTCTCAGTCTACGACCATCCGCGCGTGCTGATCTTCAAGAAGACGCCGGCGTATTCGCGCGCGCTCGTCGAACGCGCCCTCAGCCCCTATGTGGACGTGCGCACGGTGCGCCAGACCGCCTTCCAGGCCGGCAACACGCCCGGCGGCCTGTTGCTCGACCAACATATTCTTGAAGCGCAACGCGCGGGCGGCACATGGCGCGAACTCTTCCCGCGCGCGTCACCGCTGAATCAATCTCAATTGCTCGCCGTGCTTGCCTGGCTCGCGCTGGTCGAAGCCTTGGGCGTCGCAGGGTTCATGCTGCTGGCGGTGGTGACGAAGCGGCCGGAGTCCACAAGCCGGAGGCCAGACGAAGGACGCAGGACGCAAGACGATCCTGTCTCCCACACCTTGCGTCTTGCGTCTCTCGTGGATGGCGGCTATGCGTTTGCGAAGATCTTCGGCCTGTTGGTCACGTCGTTCATCGCCTGGTGGTTGGCCGGCTTGCGCATTGCGCCGTTCACGCCGGGCGCGATTTGGGCCGTGATTATCGCGTTCCTCACGTTCGCGGCAACGATCGGCCACCTGAATCGCGATTACATCATCGCCCTGGTGCGCGCGCGCTGGCCGGCGCTGCTCGTCGGCGAGGTGCTGTTCGTGGCCGCGTTCGTTTTCTTTCTGCTCGTCCGCGCCGGCAACCCCGACCTGTGGCATCCGTTCTTCGGCGGCGAGAAGCCGATGGACTTCGCCTACTTGAATTCGGTGTTAAAGGCGACCTACTTCCCGCCGCAAGACCCGTGGTTCGCCGGCGGCGCAATCAACTATTACTACTACGGCTTCGTCATGGTCGGCGCGCCGATCAAGGCGCTGGGCATTGACCCCGCCGTCGCATACAACATCGTCATCCCCACGCTGTTCGCCCTGACGGCTTGTGGCGCGTTCGGCCTGGGCACGTCGTTCTACGCGGCGCGCAAAGGCGACGATACGCCTGCACTTCGGCGCGCCGTCGTCGTCGGCTTGGTTGCAGCGACCTTCGCCGTCGTCATTGGCAATGGCGACCAGATTCGCGTGGTCGGCCCGGCGTGGCAGAAGCTGGGCGGGATCGAGCAGGGTGTCGCCGCGCCGGTCGCCTTCGTGAGTGGCCTGCTGAAGTGGCTGGGCGGCGCGCCGTTGCCGATCGCGCCGTGGTGGCCCTACTGGAATCCAACCCGCCCGGCGCCCGAGGTGATGATCGCCGAGTTCCCGAACTTCACCTTCTTGTATGCCGACCTGCACGCGCACATGATGGCGATGCCACTGGCGTATCTAGCGCTGGCATTCGCATTGGCGTTCGCCACCGGCGCGCGTGGGTGGCCGGCGATCATCTTCGGCGCGATTGCCACCGGCATACTGTGGCCGACGAACTCATGGGACTATCCGCCCTACCTGCTGCTGGCCATCGCCGGCTTAGTGCTGGGACGAGTCGAGGCAGGCGAGGGCGAGACGCTCGACCTGCGCCGGTTGCTGCGCGCGGCCGGCCAGGCGCTGCCGACCGTCGTCGCCTTCGTTGCGCTCACCCGCCTGGCGATGGCGCCGTATCTGGTGAACTACGGCTCTGCCTACAACGAGATTGACCCGTGGGACGGCGATCGCACGCGGCTTGAGACCTACATCACGATCTACGGCCTGTTTCTCATCCCGATCGGTTTCTATTTGCTGCGTGGGCTGTTCGTCGGGGAGCGCGCGCAGCGCCTGGCAATCGGCATCGTCGGGGGGATCGGCTGGGCCATCGGCGCATGGCTGGCGCTGCGCGGCGCACCGGCAGCCATCATCGCTGCGCCGGTCGCGCTGCTGGCACTTGCAAGTGCACTGCTGCCCGGCCGCTCGTCGCCAACACGCTTGCTGTGGATGATGACGGCAGGCGCCTTCGCGCTCACCCTGTTCGTCGAGCTGTTCACGCTGCGCGGCGACATCGGGCGCATGAACACTCAGTTCAAGTTCTATATCCAGGCCTGGCTGATGTTGAGCGTCTCGGCAGCGGTCACGCTGGCCTGGTCGGCCGAAGCGTTATTCACCGGCGAGCAAGCTGCAAGGCGGCATCTCTCGCGCGCAGCCTTCTCGGCAGCCTTCGCCGTCGCGTTCTTCCTGGCGATGCTGTATCCGGTCTTCGCCATCCCGGCCAAGGTGGACGACCGCTATGTGCGAACGGCGCCGCGCGGCCTGGACGGCATGGCCTACATGCAATACGCGATCCGCAGCGAGGCGTATGCCGACCGGCAGGCCGAGTTCCCGTTGAAGCACGACTACGATGCCATCCGCTGGATGCAGGACAACGTCGAAGGCTCGCCGACGATCATCGAGGAAGGCGCCGCCGGCGGGAATCAGTATCGCTGGAGCGCGCGCTTCTCCATCTACACCGGCCTGCCGACGGTGGTCGGCTGGGAATGGCACCAGCGGCAGCAACGCGCGGCCCTGGGCGCGCCGGTTGTCGAGGATCGCGTCGCCGACGTGCGCGAGTTCTACAGCACGACCGACATCGAGCGGGCGCGTCTGCTGCTGCGCCGCTACGATGTGCGCTACGTGATCGTGGGCGAGATGGAGCGGCTGTACAACGACCCGGCCGGCTTCGACAAGTTCGAGGCGATGGTCGAGGCCGGTGACCTGCGCATCGCCTATCAGAATCCGGGAGTCACGATTTACGCGGTCACGCCTCGCGCGACGATGATGGCAGGATCAGGACCGCGCTGACGCAACCCATCGTCGCTTTCGCGTCATGCTCCACGCGGTTGACATTGACGCAATAATCTTGCGGCCATTCGTAGTTGTATCTAATCGTATTACATGTGCGTCGAGCAGTCGTCGGTTTACGCGCAGTGTGTGATGGGCGGATCGTCGCCTTCGAAAGCGGGATCACGATGAGCAAAGCAAACGACAACCCGATAAAAATTGTCGCGTCCAATCGCAGGGCGACCTTCGACTACACGCTCGAGGAACGCTTCGAGGCGGGGATCGTCTTGACCGGAGGGGAGATCAAGTCGGTTCGGGCGGGCAAAATGGATTTGCGCGACGCCTTCGTGCAAATCCGCAACGGCGAAGCCTGGCTGGTCAACGCCTACATCCCAACCTACGATCTCGCCACCGGCTTTGCGCGTGCAGCCGCACAGGACGGCGAACGCCGCGACCGCAAGCTGCTGTTGCACAAGAAGGAGATCCTCGAACTCGCGCGCGGTGTCGAGCGGAAAGGCTATACCGCGATCGCCACCAAGGCGTATCTCAAGCGCGGACGGGCGAAGGTCGAAATTGCGCTGGCGAAGGGCAAGAAGCTGTATGACAAGCGACAAGCCGTGGCCAAACGCGACGCCGACCGGGATATCCAACGCGCACTGCGCGAACGATACTGAATTCCCCTTGTCCGTCATCGGCACTTGCCCCGTCTATACAAAGTGAGGCAAGAGACGATGACGACCAGACCCTCTGATCATCCCGAGAGCCGTTACGCGACGCACATCCGGCGGCTTGTCGCATCCGTGGTTTCGCTGGCCCTGACCATTGGCAGCGCGCTTGCGTTCATCGCCCCAACGGAGACCGCTCTTTCGCAAGACACTGAGCCGACACCTACACCGGAAGCGCCGATCGCCGAGGCTGAACCCGAGGGCGCGGTTACGACGGTGGATGCCGCCGTAGATGCGGCTGTCAACCTGACGCCGCGCGCGTATATGCCGGCGGTAAGCAACGGACCGCAGCCGGTGAGCGCCAACATCCCCTGGGCCGTAGTGTTCGTATCGCGACAGATCCCGGATCGCGGCAGCATCTACTACGCGCCGGCCAAGGACCAGCCCGGCGTTGGCGCGCACAGCCGCTTCCGCGTTGCAGCTCCGGGCAAGTTGCTGGTGCGCGAGCCGAACGGCGCGATCCGTACGCTGATTGACGGCGCGAAGCCGACGGCGGCGTCGCTGTATTTGATAGATGTGAACGCGCCGGATGTCTCCTACGACGGCAGACAGATCGTATTCGCCGGGCTGCCCCAAGGCAACTACGACCGCGGCCCGGTCAACAACCCCGGTGCCTGGCGCATCTACGTCATCAACGTGGACGGCACCGGCCTGAGGCAGGTCACCAAGTCCGATATGAACCTGAACCTGGCGAGCCGCGGGTTGCCGGAAAGCCTGGCCGGATATGACGACACAGACCCCGCCTGGCTGCCCGACGGTCGCATCGTCTTCGCCTCCACGCGCTACCCGAGCTTCGGGCACTACAGCGGCGTGCGGACGACCAACCTGTTCGTCGTCAACGCCGATGGTAGCAACATGCGCCGCATCACTTCAGAACGCAACGGCGCCGACCGGCCGATGGTGGACCCATTGACGGGCAAGATCGTGTTCGCGCGCTGGTGGCGCAACCATCGCTTCGCCCTTAACGACATGAGCACCGTCCCCGATTCGCGCGGCGGCTTCATCCGCAAAGACGGCCTGACGGCCGAGCGTGACAGGCAGCTCACCGGCGAGTCGCAGTATGCGGATCTGCTATGGCGCAATGCCTGGCATCTCGCCTCCATCAACCCGGACGGCACGGACGTGCAGATGTGGAGCGGATTCTTCCGCGACGAAGAGGCCAACCACGTCTATGGCGGGACGTTTACGCCGTCCGGCGAGTTCGTGGCGAACTTCTTCCCGATGTACAACATGACCGAGGCAGCCGGCTTTGGTGGGTTGCGCCTGTATCGCCGTGGCGGTCAGCGATACGTGAAGTTGATGGGCGTGACCGATCTAACCGGCCAGGCTTACCATTGTCCTAATCCCAACGACTGCTCGTACGGCATCTTCAAGGGCGAGTATTTCACCGAGCCGGAAGCGCTGCCTACCGGCGGGCTGATCGTATCGTGGGCAAACAACATCAACCAGGACTACGGCCTCTACGTCGTGAACATGGACGGCACAGGCCGGCAGTTGCTCTACGACAACCCCGGCACGACCGAGCTGCGCGCCCGCCTGATTCGCCAGCGGCCGCTCCCCCCGGTGATCGCGGATAAGATCGCGCAAACGCCGAACCCGCTACCGCCGCCGGCCAGCGGCCCCTACGACCAGGATGGCACGTTCATCTTCAATGCGCTCAACGTCTACGGCAACGGGCCGGTGGACATGGACATCGTGAATGCGCCTGCGGTGGGCTCGGCAGCCAAGATCCGCTTCTTCATAGACCACCAGCGCCAGAGCCCCGGCTCGTTCCCGCATCTGGATTGGCCGATCCTGCTGGCCGAACTGCCGATTAGCCCTGCCGGCGCCGTCCAAAACCCGGCTGCGCCTGCCAACGTGCCGCTCTTCGAGCAGATCCGCGCGCCGAACAACACCGTGCCGCTGACCGGCGACTCAGGCGCGGCGCACGTGGCCGGGATGAACTACGGCCGGCCCGGCGAGAATGCGCGCTGCATCGGCTGCCACGCCGGCCACAGCATGATCCCCCTGCCGCCCAATGACGCCGACGCGCAATGGTCGAACCTTGCCCCGGGCGCAACCGTCGTCGTCTCGTCGTCGCGCGATCCGCGATACAACACCGGCGTCAACGACCGCCGGGTGATGAAGGGCGAGATTTGGCGCTACTGGACCAGCGCGCCCGGCCAGCAGGCCAACCAATGGGTGAGGTTGATCTTCCCCGGGCCGGTGACCGTGCGCGCCGTTCGGCTGTATAACCCGCGCCAAGGCGACGAGGCCAACTCTACGTTGCAGGTGCAAAGCACAACCGTGCGCCTGTTCAGCGATGCCGCCGGCACGAACGAGGTGGCCGCTCAGAACACCGGCCCGCTCTCCGTCGCCGGCACGACGGTCAACTTCCCCGATGTGAGGGCGCGGGTGGTGATGGTGAACATCACGGGGATGACCGGCACGTTCTATGGCGCGCGGGTCGCCAGCATTGCCGAGATCGAGGTGATCGCGCGCGGCGAGCAACCCTGACGCGCGCCGCATCGCGTTGACCGGCCGCAATTTGAAACACCCGCGCCACAGCTCATCGGCCGTGACGCGGGTGTTTACAGCGCGCTCGGGCAAGCCTCACTGCTTAGCCGAGGCTGCCGGCGCCGATCCTGCAGACGTTCCCGTTTGCTTTGGGCGGACGAGCATCACCGGAATCTTCGCGCCGCGCACGACTTTTTCGGCCACGCTGCCCAACAGCCAGCGCTCCATGCCGCTGCGGCCGTGCGTGGACATGACGATGAGATCGGCGTTCGTCTCCTCGGCGCGATCGAGGATTGCATCGGCGACCGGCCCTTCGAGCACCGCCGTCGTCACTGTGATCGAGGTGGCTGCCTGTAACCCGGCGGCTACTTTTTGCAGATACTCCTCACAATGCGCGCGGTCGCTATCGTACAGGCTGGCGAGTGTGGCCGGATCGCTGACGTATACGTAGCTCGATGGATGCACGGCGATGCGCAAAAGCTCGATTTGCCCGCCGGAGCATTCGGCCAGCATCCGCGCGTAGGGCAAAGCGCCTTCGGCAAACTGCGAGCCGTCCAGCGGCACCAGGATCTTCTTGAAATCCAGGGTTGCATTCGACATGGCTGCCTCCTCACAAGCGCGCGAGCGCACTGCTTGTTACCCCTGAGCTTAAACGAAGCCGGCAGCCGGCGCAATCAGAAAAGAGCAGTTCGATCCTGTGCGAGCGGCCAGTGCGCCGATCTCAGCCCAGGTAGCTGTTCAGCTCGCGGATGAGCGGTTGCATCGCCTCCGGAATGCTGCCGTCGAACACTTCGGCCGATTGCACTTTGCGCCCCACGCGCCCGACGATCTCGTAAGCGTAGGCATCGGGAGGCTGCGCGCCTCGACCGACGCGCTCCGATGCCTGGCCGAGCCCGCTCTGGGCAAGGGTGATGCGCAACTGCGAGAGCTGCTGTTTGGTCAGCCGGGCCGGTTGTTTGCGCGATGCTGCCTGCCGGCCCGCGGCGTCGCTCTCCGGGCCGGCTTCGACCGACCGAACGATGCGTCCATCGGTGCGCACGGTGACCGTGCGCGAGCTGAAGCTCAACCCGCCGCTCTTGCGCATCACGACCAGGGCGCCTCTCGGCAGGCTCAGTCGCTCTTCGGGTTCAGCCGGCGTCACTTGCTTGCGCCGGCTGGGACGCGCCGGCTTCTGGGCTGTGGTTTCCTTTGCTTCATCCGTCAGTGAGCCAAGCACAACGCCCGGCTGCTGGGATTCGATCTTCTTGCCAATCGTCTTCATTGCAACCTCACCGACTGAATGATGGCGTCGAGCCGGTCACGATTGCGGGCAATCTCGTTCTCCGGCGCGGCAAGCGTGATGTAGTACACGTGGTCTTGGGTGACGACGATGTGTTCGCGCGCAACGACGACGACGGGCAGCGATGCACGACGTGGCTCATCCGCCGGCTGCACAACGTAGGTGTAGTCATACTGCATCGCCCGCTCACCACCGACGGTCGTTTCGTTGTTCGATAGGAAGTGGTAGCCCATCAACACCTGGCGCTGCTCCACGCGTTGGTCGAGCAACGTCTGCAACGTCGGTGGCGCAGCCGGATCCAATTCGCGGCTCTCTACTGTCAATGTCGTCTTGAAGGCCGATTCGGTCAGCGGATTCTGCACCTTGAGCAGCGGCGCATCGAGCAGCGATTCGGCGTCTACCCAGCCGGCGGGATAGGCGATGCTGAACGGCTGGTCGGGGGCGGTGAAGGTCTTCGTCCGCGAGGTCACGACTTGCTGCAAGAGTAGGCCAAGTAGTAACGCAATCGCCGTGACGATAGCGACGCCGACGTCTTTGCGCAGATAACGGATCTGCCAAAGTTGTTGCGGCGCAGTGGGGTGTGCTTGAGCCATGTGCTTTCTCCCAGATCAATCGAGGGTCGAGCGCCGCAGCGTCACCTCGGTGGCTTGTCGCATCAGCACCGCCAGCACCAGGAAGGTCGCCAGCGCGACGACGAACCCGAGCGCCAACGAGCGCCACGGCTCGACGGTCAGGCCAGAAGCGGCCACCTCGCCGATCAGCCAGCTGAAGATGCCGTTGAGCACGGCGGTGACGACGAAGCCAACCGGCACCCACCACGTCGGCTTGTGCGTGAACTTCGCCTCGGCCATGAACCATCCCAGCAAGCCGCCGAACGACGCCATCGCCAGCGCCGTCGTAACCGTCTGCACCACGCCGGGCGCCAGCTCCACACCTTGGTTCTCGATGATGTAGCGCAGGTTCAGCATGGTCGCGATGCCGAGGCCGGCGACCGAGCCGTACACCACGCCGTCCATGCGCTCGTCGAACTCCTCGGTCGCATACACCATGCGCACCGCAACGTAGGTGATGGCGGTGTAGGTCACCGAGGTGATGAGAATCGAAGCGGCCAGTGACGTCGCGATGTTGTAGGCGGCCCACTCCTGCACGCGAAACCAATCGTAGATCAGCCGGCGCGCGATCACGTCGGTCAGCAGCAATGCGGTCATGAACACCAAGCCAAGGCGATGTTTGGGTTCCGGCTCCAGCCGATCCTGGCGATAGAAGTACGCCATCCATAGCGCCGTGGGCACGATGGCCAAGAATAGCCCCAGCAGAGTACGCACCGTCTGCGTCGGCTCGGTGATCAGGTTGGCCAGGGCTGCTACAACGGCGGCAAAGATCGCCATGCCAACCAGCTGGACGATCACGGAGCGCCAGAAGCCGGGATGCGGCTTGTTCACCATCGCAAAAGCGCGGTCGCTATACACGCGGCCGCCGAGGATGTTGTAGGGCGGATACACCGGCTCGCCGGTGATGCAACAGTATCGCTGTTCGGTTTGCTGTTCGGAGGGTTGCTGCTCAGCCATATTCGTTCATCCGGCGCTCAGCCACGCGCCAATCTCCATTCTCCCAATCTCTAATCATCAATCACCCGTTCCACCACCGCTCACCGGCTGCGCCGCATAGTGGCGTCCAGTGGGAAGGGGTTGGAGGCGTTGCTCGGGACAGATGCAGCATCATTGGCGACGATCGGGCGATAGCCGCGCGCGATGATGATCACGCTATACGCCTGCCCACTCTGGATCGGCTTGTCGGTGCGGAAGAAGCCGCTCTGGTCGGTGACCGCCGTCGCGCTGACCTCATCGGAAGTCACGGTGTCGTCCGCCGCGGCCTGGGTGGCGCTGACGCCCGGCTTCATGATGAATACTTGCGCGCCGTAAATGCCTCGGCCAGTGTCGGCATCGGTCACCTTGCCCTGCAGATAGACCAGGTTGCTGGCCGGCGTCTGCGGCGCAGCCGGCCCTTGGCCGGTCGTGCAGGCGATCATGCTGACCTCGTCCACGAAGAAGCTACTGACGTTGCCGCGCGGGTTCTCGGCGGCGAAGGCCAGCCGGATGGTCTTACCCGCCAGCTCCGACACGTCGAAGCGCGCGCGGCGCCACGTGTCGTCTCCGCCCTGGGAAGTCAACTGTTCGATCGCGCCCAGCAGGTCGCCGCGCTCGTTGGCCACCAGCACGCTGAATCGGGCGGGGTCGGGATTGCCGAACAACGAGCCCAGCAATCCGCCGGCCATCTCTTCGTGGATCAGCCGGTAGTAGCTGAACTCCACGCGCGTGGCATTGGCGGGCAGGCGGATCTGCTGATAGATGATCTGGGTGGTCTCCTGGTCGGTGCCGCCTAGCCAGGCGCTGCGCTCGCCAGCGTAGGGCAACTCGGCGTCAATGAGCTCGCCCTTCGACTCCTGCACCCACGGGCTGCCCGACTCGAACCCGCCGTCGGCGACGACCTCGACGCAACCGGACGGCAGCGGCGCGGGCGCCGGCGTGGTTGGTGTGCCGCCCTTGGCGTCTACCGGCGGGCCGCTCGTGGAGGGTGGGCGGGGTGCGGCGTCGCTGCCGCCGATGTTGATGCCCACCTGGTTGAAGGCGTTGCGCACGGCGTCCACCTCAGCCTGGCCGTATAGGTCCGCTGCCGCGCGCACCGTTGCGTTGGCCGCCTGCAGAAAGTTGCTGCGCGGCGTCAGGTATTGTGTGAGCGCGCGGTAGTAGATCTGCTCCATCTTCTCGAGGCCGAGCGCCTGGGCGACCAGATACGCAGCGTAGTTCGGAATGCCGCTGTTGATGTGCACGCCACCGTTGTCGGCGCGCCGGCTGATGGGCAGGTTCGCATATTCGCGCATCGTGCGCGGTTGACCGACGCCGGCCAGCGGGTTGCGCGGGTTGTATAGGCCGCCCAGCGTCGGGTCTTCCAGGCTACGCAGCTTGGGCGTGGGATAGGGCGGTGACTTGACGACTTCTTCGCCGATGGACCAGTTGCCTCGGTCTATCAGCGCGCCGAACACATCGGCATACGATTCGTTCAGTGCTCCAGACTGGCCCTCGTAGATCAGGTCGGCAGTCGCGTTGATCACGCCGTGCGTGAACTCGTGCCCCACGACGTCGAGGCCGTAAGGGAGCGGCCGGAAGATGCGCCCGCCGTCGCCGTAGATCATCTGCTGCGCTTCGCCGATCCACGCCGCGTTCTCGGCGTCGGACGGATGGCTGCCGTAGTTCACCGTCGAGACCAGCGGCATGCCGCGCCCATCAATGCTATCGCGCTTGAACTTGGTCCAGTAATACTCATACACCTTGGCTGCGCCATCGTGGGCAGCCTGAGCGATCGGGTCGCGCGAGCGTTGGCCCTCGTCAATGACCAGCCGCCCTGGGATGTTGGTGCTGTTTCGCGCAGAGTAGGTCAGGCGGCGCATCGCCGGGTGCGCGAATTGCACGTGGTGCACCACGACCGGCCGGCGCGCGTTGACGAAGAAATCCCACTCACCCAACGGCGACTTGCTCAGGATCTTCACCCGCCAGGTGAGCGTCGGCTTGTTGTTTCCGTCCACATACACCGTCAGCGCCGTGCGATGCTTGTAGACCTCGATCTCGGCGCGCTCGGCCTCGTCGGACGTGAACTGGTTGTTCATCAAGTCCTGGACGGCCAGCGCCTCGGCCTCCGCCTTGGTCAAGACCGGCTGCGTCTCGATGTTGATGCCGGGGGCATACTGTCCGTTGACCGCGACGATCTGCTCGCTCGGGTCGAGGTGCACCACGAGCTGCCGGCCGAACACCGGCAAGCCCTTGTACGTCTGATTCAGCCGCACATGCGCGTAGTTCAACTGCATGTCGGGTTCGATGCGCAGCAGGGTCAACTCATCCGCGGCGCTGCTCAGCTTGAAGAGCGCGCGGTTGGCATCCAAAAAGCCGCGCGCGATGGCGACCGGACTGCCGCGCTCGGCAGCCGTCGGCACGTAGGGCAGGCGCTTGGATGGATCGCCCGGGGTGAGGAATTCCGGGATGCCGGTTACCGGATCCCACTGCGCGTGCAGCGGCACGCCAGCGCGCGCCTGCAACGCCAGGAAGGCGTCCCAGGGCGTGGGGTGATGGGTGGCCGGATGACGATGAGGCGCAGGCGGCGTCCACGTCAGTGCACGCGCCGGAGTCGCAGCCGGTGCAGCCAGGGGGAAGATCGAACTGAGGATGAGTCCACTAACGACGAGGGCGTTGAGGCCGGCGACAACGAAGAGCAACGATAGCCGCTTGGCAGGTGCACTGTTCATTCACGCTCCAAACTTTGACTGAGAACTCGATCACAACCGACGGATGCGTTGACGGGGATCAAAAGCAGTGCAGCCCTACACCCGCGCACACAACCAACGGGAGTTTACAACGCTCATTCGCCGCCGCGCAACCATTTGCCAACAAAGCAGAAACCAGGTTTCTTGAAGAAACCTGATTTCGCCCTGCATGCTTGAAGCGTCGAGCGGCTAAGGTACCGGCTTCACAACGATCTCGATGCCGGTTGCCGGCGCGCCGCGCGTCAGGACGCGGTTGCGCGTGGTGCTGATCCAAGTCAGCTTGCCGTCCACGGTGATCCGCGCCGACACGGCATACTCCATGCGCTGGTCTATTTGCGCCGGGTCGTAGACCAGCTCGAACGGAATCGGCACCTGCGCGCCGTTCGCCTGGATGGTCTGCGAGGCAATGACTGTCGCGGCCACATCTTGCTTTGACACATCGGCCAGTTGCACTTCGATGATCGCGTTGGGCGGCAGCGCCACGCGCTGGAGGTATGTCACCGTTCCGGTCATCACGGCTCGATTCACCGGTTGACCCGGCGCGCCGTCGCTCGCGCGCTCGCGGCAATCGTTCGCGACGACGACGTTGTTCTGCACATCCACCAAGAAGCCGTTCGGCCCCTTGCTGCGCCATTCCCAGGTGCCGTCATCGTAGCGGACGCCCGAAGCGCTGGGCACCTGCGGCAGCGTCCAGGTCTGGCCGTCGAAGGTGACCTCGGCACTGTCGGCGCCATAGACCACCTTCACCGTCTTGCCGCCGGCGCAGTCGTATTCGACCGTGCGACCCTCGGCGCTTGCCTGGCCGCTAGGCACCTGCTCGACGACGATCTCGACGCCGCTCGACGGCGCGCCTGGGGCGAGCACCGTAATGATCTTCGTGCTGATCCATGTCAGCTTGCCGTCCTCCGTGATGCGCGCTGCGACGCTGTAGCGGCCGCGCGGCTGAATGGCGGCCGGGTCGTATTTCAGCTCGAAGGGGATGGGCACCTGTGCGCCGCCGGCCGTGATCGTCTGCGAGGCGATGATCTTCGCCGGCGCATCGGCGATCGCAATGTCGGCGAGTTGCACCTCGATGACGGCGTTGGGTGGCAGGGCGATGCGCGGCCGATACGTCACCGTGCCGGTCAGCACGCCGGTGAGTGACGGCTCGGCAGGCGGTGTGCCGGCCGGCGCCCGCGCGACGCAACTGCCGGCAAGCACCTGGCCCGACTTGGCGTCGGCGAGCGTCGCTTCGTCCCCCTTGCCGCGCAATTCCCATGTGTCGTTGGCGTAGCGCACGCCGCTGGCAACCGGGCGCTGTAGCAATACCTGCATCGCGCCGTCGAACTCCACGACGGCGGCGTTCTTGCCATAGGTCACTTTCATCGTCTTACCCTCGGCGCAGGCGTAGGTCACGATATTCGTTTCGCCGGCTGCCGAGATGAGCTTGCCATCTGCGAGCAGGTAATCGGATGTGGTCGGCAGACTAGGTCGAGCGGTCATCGGTTCCTCCGGTTTGCGATCGAGGAATCGCAATGTCACTACGCCGTCGGTGATGGCAAGGCCGGTGACTGCGACCCGATCGCCGAACAAGACGCAATCCGTCGCTTGCGGCTTGTAAAGCCGATTGAGCACGGCACACAGATAGAAAAGCGTCCCTTCCCCTTCGCCACTGACGGTCATGACGACGGCCGAATCGGGCGAACCATCGCCGTCCAGATCGCCGTTGGCGCGCGGGGTGGGCAAGATGCGCGCGGTCAGGCCGCCGGCGGGATCGCGATACTGGCCGAGGGAGAAGCGCGCGTTGCCGCCCGGCGCGGCCGGCAACGGATAGGTCGTGTTGTTTAGATCGGCATTCGCCAGCGGCGCGGAGGCGAACAAAGCGTTGCTTTCGTTCAATTTGAAGCGCCGCGTGACCGGGATCGTCGGTCGTGCCGACATCGGCTGGTCGAAGCGGCGGTCGAGGTAACTTGCTGCAATCTCACCGTTCCGTGCAATGCTAATCGTGCGCATGCGGATGCGATCGCCGAGCAGCGCGCTGGAGACCGGCTTGGCCGTCCCGCCGTCGTTCAGCACGGCCGCGATATACGAGCGCACGCCGCTGGCGCCAGTGGTCACGGCCAGCGTGACCGCGGCATCGGGCGCACCATCGCCGTTCAAGTCACCGCTGGCCTGCGGATTGGTGAGCGTGACGCTCACCTGATTTTGTGGGTCTTCGAACTTGCCATCCTTGAGCTGGACAGGGCCGCCGGTGACGACGTCGAGCGGATAGGCAGCGTTGGCCAATGCCTGTTGGGTCAATCGGGGTGCCGGCGACTGTGCAACCGCAGGCATACCAACCGTAGCGACCGCAAGCGCCAATGCAAGCGATGCGCCGGGGAAGAAGAGTCGTTTCATGCTAATACCACCTCTGGAGCTTCAAAGTTTACGGTTACGCTGGAGAGGCTTCACGGCCAATAGGGCCCCCGGCGCCTTGCCGTCAATGTTACCAGACTTGCATTGTTCTCTTCACGTGGGAGTGCATCTAACGCCCGCCTGCACTAGAATTGCGTCAATCATGCCCTCCCGAATGCTGGAACGCATTTCGCTCAAAGGTTACAAGTCCTTCCGAGAATTGGACCTGACTCTCGAACCGGTCAACGTGCTCATCGAGGCGAACGGGTCGGGCAAATCAAACTTCATCGGTCTATTCGGAATGCTCAGCCATATATCAGCCGTATAGTGGATGAGCGACTGCAGGTGTACGTGGCTAAACTGGAGCATGTGTAGACCCCCCACCTCACACCTGGGTCGCCACGACTACGTCCCATGGCCGGAGCGCGAACCGTTTGGCCGTCTTGCCGCTCAGGTGATCTTTGGCGCGCCACGGCAGCGTCACCGATTTGGCTTCGGCGTCGTTGATCAGCACATAGGCTTCGCCGCGGCGCATGGCGTGCACGCCGGCCGGCAAGCCGGGTAGCACCGGCGCGACGCCGGCCCGCGCAGCGATCCAGCCCATCACCGCATCCTGCAGCGGGTCGTCCAGCCATGCGCCGAGGTAATACACGCACCCGCCGCTCGCATGCGGCTTCATCGTCACTGCCGCTTGGCCGTCGAGGTAACCGTTCGCGAGGCCGTAGGTCATCAGCACTTGAGCACCGTGATGTGGGACGAGCCACTCCGCCCAGATGCGCGCGCTGCCGTCCGGCCAGGCCGGTGCTGCACCGCGCTTCTTCTGCTCGAGCCGCGCAGCGTTGACCGGGATCGGCTCGCGCAGCGCGTAATACTCCTGCACGTGTGCGCCGGCGATGTCCTGCAACAGTGCCGGCTGGCGCTGGGGCAACAGCGCGTTGTCCCCATCTTTCATGCCGCTGCGCACGCCCAGCACCAGATGCCCGCCGCGCTCGACGAAGCGGATCAACTCGCCAGCGATCGCCTCGTCCAGGATATGCGGCGCGGCGATGACCAGCTTATAGCCATCGAGCGTGGTGCGCGTGGAGAGGATGTCCATCGCGATGTTGCGCCTGGAGAGCGGGCGGTAGAAGCTGCCGAGGTACTGCAGCGGATCAAAGTCGGCATGATGGCGCTGAAAGTCGAGCGCCCAACGGTCATCGTACGAATGTAGGAGCGCGACACTCGCCTCGACCGTCGCGCCATCGAACAGGTGGCCGGCCTGCTGAAATTCCCGGCCGATGCGGCTGATCTCCTCATAGATCGGGCGCGGCTTGCCGTCCGGCGCAATGAGCGAGCCGTGATACTGCTCTTGGCCGTTCAGTGCATTGCGCCATTGCCAATAGCACACCGCCTCGGCGCCGTGCGCCACGGCGTTCCAGGCCGCCGCGCGCGTCTCGCCGCGATCCTGAGCGCTGTTGATCGGTGCCCAGTTCACGCTGCCCGGCTGCGTCTCGATCAGCCAAAAATTCTTACGCTTGAAGCCGCGCGTGAGATCATGGCCGGCGCTATCGCGGGCGAAATCCAGGTGGCCGGCGGGGTAATACTGATCCCACGAGGCGAAGTCCAAGTCCGCGCTCAGCACGTAGTGGTCGAAGCCGTCGAAGAAGCCCATGAAGTTGTGGGTGATCCACTGCGATGGCATGGCGTTGGCGCGGACGACCTCGATCTGGTTGAGCTGGAAGCGGCGATAGGCTTCGGTGATGAACTGGCGCCACTTCAGGCGCAAGCCGGGGTTGTGCGGCTGGCCGAACCCGTGCGCGCCGGAGATCGGCAAGGGAATTTGCGACCAGTCGCTGTAGGTCTGCGACCAGTAGACCGTTGCCCAGGCCGCGTTGAGCGCATCCAGCGAGCCATAGCACCGGCGCAGCCAATCTTGAAACGCACGCCGGGCGCCTTCGCTGTAGCTGACGGTGTTGTATTCGTTGTCAATCTGCCAGCCGATCACGCGCGCATCGTGGCCGAAGCAAACCGCCAACTTTTCGGCGATGCGCCGGCAAAACGCCAGGTAGCGCTCGCTGGTTACGTCGTAGTGACACCGCGCGCCATGCGTGGCCAGGCGGCCGTCGGCGTTCACGGCCAGCACGTCGGGGTAGGCCTGGGTCATCCACGCCGGCGGGGCCGCGGTCGGCGTGCCGATTACTACTGCTAAGCCGTGATCGGCGGCCAGGGCGATGGCACGCTCCAGCCAGCCGAAGTTGAACGCGCCTTCGCGCGGCTCCAGGCTCGACCAGGCGAACTCCGCCACGCGCACGACCGTCAGGCCGGCGTCGCGCATCAACTTCACGTCTTCGGCCCAGCGCGCTTCGGGCCAATGTTCGGGGTACCATGCAGCGCCGAGGTGTAGGGGCATAGAGTGGCTCCTGCGTATTGCGTATTGCGTATTACGTATTGTGTGCTGCAAGCCTGACAATCCTGTTCATCCTGTAAATCCTGTCCCGACAAGAGTTATCCTTTCACACCACTGCTGGTCACGCTTTCCACGTAGTAGCGCTGGGCGAGGATGAACACGATCGTGGGTGGGATGATGGCGATGGCCGCGCCGGCCAAGATCAGGTTCGGGCTGTCGCTGGCACGCCCGCGCAACACGTTCAGCGCCAGCGTCAACACCTGCGCGCGCGTGTTGCCGGTGTTCACCACCACCAGCGGCCAGAAGAAGCTGTTCCAGGCATACAGGAAGGTAAACGTCGCCAGCGTCGCCAGCGCCGGCACGCTGGCCGGGATGAAGATGCGCAACAGGATGGACCAACGCGACGCGCCGTCTATCAGCGCCGCCTCCTCGATCTCCTTCGGGATGGTGATGAAGAATTGGCGCATGAGGAAGGTGCCATAGGCCGTGTAGAGCCAAGGGAGGATCAGCGCCGGCATGGCGTTCACCCAGCCGATGGCCACCATGAGCTGATACAGTGGGATGATGAGCACCACGAACGGCACCATGATGGTGCCCAGATACAGCAGGAAGATTTGGTCGCGGCCGGGGAACTTCAGCCGGGCAAAGGCGTAGCCGCCCAGCACGCTGGTGACGAGCTGGCCGATCACCGTCAGGATGGTGATCATCGCCGTGTTGGTCAGCGCGCGGTCGAAACCGAGCAGGTTGACCACTTCAGCGTAGTTTTCGGGATGCGCGGTAATGCGCGTGACCGGCTGGCTGAGCCGTACGTTGGCCAGCGCCGTCTCGTCGGGGTTAGCCGGGTTGACGAACTTGCCGACCGCCGTGCGAGTGAGCACCACCATCTCGGCAATCGCCCCGTTGACTTCGACTTCGTATACGGGCATCGTTTGACCGCCGACGACGACCTCTTTGGGCGTCGCGCCGCCGGCCACCTTCACCTCGCCGAAGCGGCGGATGACGGTGTTGTTCACATCCGGCTGGCCGGCGGCGTCGAGCGGCGCAAAGATGCCCACGCGGATGTTCTCCTCGGCCAGCGCCATCGGCTTCGTCTCGCCCGACGCCACCGAAACGTTATAGAGCGGCAGCGGCCGGTCGAAGCCCGGCACCTCGACGGTGATCTGCTCGGTCGGCAGCAGGCGCGGCGGATAGCTGAACGTGTCGGAGGCCGTCTTGAGCGAGGTGAACAACATCACCAAGAACGGGAAGAGCATGATCGCCGCGAAGACCGTCAGGATCGCGTAGATCATGACAGCGCGAATGGTGCGTGTGGCTCGGTAGCTCATGGCAGGGATCAGGGATCAGGGGCCAGGGGTCGGGGGTCAGGTCGGGATCACATGTCGTATGCGCCGCTGGCGCGCCGTTGCCGGCGGAACTGGAACAGCGTGAAAACGAAGATCACGATGAACAATACCCACGCCAGCGCGCTGGCATAGCCCTGGCGGAAGCTCTGGAAGCCGTTTTGATACAGGTTGAGCGTCATCGTCAGCGTGGACGTTCCCGGCCCGCCCATGCCGTTGCTGACGATGAACACCTGGTCGAACACCTGTAGCGCCTGGATCGTCGTGGTGATCAGTACGTAAAGCGTGGTCGGCGCGAGCATGGGCAGCGTGACGTTGAAGAACTGCTGGCGCGGGTTGGCGCCGTCCACCGTGGCGGCTTCGTATAGCTCGCGCGGGATGGTCTGCAGGCCGGCCAGGAACAACACCGTGTTGAAGCCCAGCCATTGCCACGCACTCATGATCACCACCGAGAGCAGCGCGTAGTCGCTATCGGCCAGCCAGCGGATCTGCGGGTCTTTGATGTTCGTGCCGAAGACGCCATTGATGAAGTTGATCGCGCTGGTGATGAAGTAGTTGATCCAACCGACCTGCGAGTTGTACATCCACTGCCAGATGAGCGCGACGCCGACCACTGCCGCCACGCTGGGGATGAAATACAGCGTGCGGTAGATGCGCATGCCCGGCAGCCGACTGTTCAGCAGCGTAGCGAGCAACAGCGCCGGGATCACCGATAGGGGCACAGCCAGCAAGCCGAACACCAGCGTGTTGCGCAACGAGATCCAGAAGCGCTTGTCCTCTGCGCCGACCAGATAACCTTGGCCGAACAGGTTGACGCGAAACAGTTCGTCGTACACCCGCACGTCTATCGCCTCGTTGGCCGGCTGATCCGGCGTCGCCAGCGGCTGCACGGTCAAGTTGAACACGCGCCGGTAGTTGTCCAGCCCCACCCAGTCACGCTTGTTGAACGAATCCCAATTGGTGAAGCTGACGTAGAGCGAGAACAGCAGCGGACCGGCGAAGAACAAGGCGAAGCCCAACAAGTTGGGCGAGAGGAACAACCAGCCGTTCAGCCGTTCGCTGTGGATGTTCTTCGCGCCCATAGCCCGCGCGCTCTCGCCGCGCCACATGCTCCACAGCATGTAGCCCAACACCGCGACGCCGGCCGTGAGCGCCAGGGGGAGCAGGCCGCCGCTCGCGTATTTGCCGGGGATCGAAACTAGCGCCGGCACGACGCCGGCCGTCAACAGGAAGCCGATCGCGCCGATCGCCATAAGCACGCGCCCCAAGTTGCGGCGCGCGAGGGGCACCGGCCGGTCACGCAGTTCGGTCGCAGCAACGAAGTAGCCGACGATGAACAGCGCCCCCATCAGGAAGGGGAAGCCGCGCGCCATAGAGTCGGCCAGGTCGTCCAGCCCCATGAACACGCCGAGCACATGGGCCAGACCGATCGAGCACGCAACGAACAGGATGTAGTTGACGACCAGCGACAGCGTGCGCCCGAGGTGATTGCGCCGCAAAATCAAGACCGCAGCTGCTGCACTGCCGAGCGCAAGGAGCGCCGGCGCGATCGTCAGGGCAATCGTCGTTAGGTCGGGCACGGGTGCGCCGCTTAGCAGGGCGAACGCGCCGGCGATCAGCAGGACGCACAGTGCAGCGTGCCAGGCCGTAAGCACGGTCAGCGCAGCGTCGCCGCGGCGGCCGGCGGAGGGAAGCGCAGTGGTCGCGGAAGTCATGACGCTTTCGATTCTGGCACAGACGAAATCAGCCAGCAACGTCGCGCGCGGCGAAGCGATGCTGGCTGATTAACGTCGGGCAAGCGCGCAGGCTTATCCCTGCTTGTTGAATGCCTTGCCGGCTTCGTCGCAGATGGTCTTACCGAAGTCTTCGACCGAGAGCTTGCCGGTCAACACGTCGCTGACCTTCGCACCCATGGCCTTGTCGAAGTCCGGCCAGCTCCCCGTCCACAGCGGGCCTTCGGCGGCCGGCTTGTCGGCCAAGCCGTTCAGGAAGGCCTGATTGTTCTTCTCCGGCAGGATCTTCAGGAACTCGGTGAACACCGCCTCGCCCACGCGGCTGGGGATGTTGGTGCCGCGCGCAGCCACCTTCGCCTGGATGTCCGGCTGGGTCAACGCGTCCACCAGCTTCCAGGCCGCCTCGGGGTGCTTGGTGTTCTTGTTCACGACGTAAGCGCCCCAGAACAGCCAGTTGCCCATGTGCCCGCTCGGGCCCTTCGGCAGCTCCACCACGTCCCAGTTGAACGTGACCGTGCTGATGCCGGGCGTGGCCCAGCGGCCGTTCTGGAACATGCCGACCTTGCCGGCGCGGAAGGGCGGCTCGCTGTCCTCGCCGTAGGGCACGGCGATGCCGGCATCATATAGGCTTCGCAAGAACGCCAGGCCCTCCAGCGACTCCTTGCTGTTCAGGTTACAGGCGTTGCGCTCCGCGTTGAAGAAGCCACCGCCGGCAGAGTTCATGAACGCACCAAACGGGCCCCACCAGGCGTTCATGCCGTAGCCCTTGATGTCGCCGCCGAGTGCATTGATCTTCTCGGCCACCTCCTTGAAGGCAGCCCAGTCCCACTTGCCCGCTTTGGCCAACTCGCGCGGGTCGGGCGCGCCGGCCTCGTTGATGAGGTCGAGGTTGAGATACAGCACGAACGTGGACACGTCGCGCGGCAGGCCCCACAACACCTCGCCTGGCTTGCCCGTCGCAGGGTTGTAGGTCAGGTGGAACATCGGCTCGGGGTAGTAGTTCGAGTCGCTGTAGCCCTCGGTGGCATCGGCGTAGGGGCGCAGATCGAGCAGCAGCCCGCGCTGGACGAAGTCGGCAATGTCGGTGCCGGGGATCCAGAATACGTCGGGCGCCGTGCCGGCGGCCAGCTCGGTACGCAGCACGTCCTGGTAGCTGGCAGTCTCGCTGCCGCCCGGTTCATAGGTCAGTTTGATGCCCAGTTTTTTAGCGACTTCATCGCTGATGCTGGCATACACATCAGCTTCCTCTTTATTGTCAGGGCGGGTGCGCCAGCGCAGGCTGATTTCGGCGGGCGCGGCCGGTGCTTCGGTGGCTGCCGGCGCCTCGGTAGCCGCCGGTTGGGCGGGCTGTGCCGGCTGAGCGGGTTGGGCAGGTTGCGCCGGCTGAGCGGGGGGCACGGCGCAGGCCGCCAGGGTCAGGCCGGCAATGGCCATCAGGCCGATCAGACGATACGTGGTCTTCATGCTTCCTCTCCTTTGCGTGAAATGTGCGAACTTACTCGAGTGACGGTGAAGGTGCGAAAGCGAGAGGCAGGCAACGGTGATGCGTGATGGCCTCTCGCCTTACGCCGAAGCGAAATCGTCCTGCCAACGGCAGGAGCAACGGAACGGAGCGCGATGCAGCAGCGATGCCGATGTAGGCGCAGAGGATGCGGATGATGGATGCGATATCCAGGCCGACGGACCGGGATGGACGGCAATCGCACATCGCAGTGCTCATCAAGCTCCTGACATCACGACCGGTCGCGCATAGGCGCTTCCTGTCGTAAAATCCCGATAGCGTTCACAGTTTTACCACAAGCATGGCAAAAGTCAATCACCCACGTCGCGTCACCATTCGCGAAGTCGCCGCCCAAGCCGGCGTGTCGGTGCAGACCGTCTCTCGCGTCATAAATGGTCACCCCGATGTGTCAGACGAGACCCGCGCACGGGTGCAGGAGGTGATCACCCGGCTGCGCTACCGCCCCAACGGCATCGCCCGCAGCCTGGCCGCGCAGAGCAGCCAGATGCTCGGCGTGGTGGCCAGCGGCTTCCAGTTGTTCGGCCCAGCACAACTGCTCACCGGCATCGAGCAGCAGGCCACCGAACTCGGCTGGCACTTGATGTTGCAAATCGTGGACCCCACCAAGCCGAACGACTATGACCGCGTCGCTGCCAACCTGATCTCGCAAAACGTCGAAGGGGTAATCTGGGCGTATCCCGAGTTGACGGGAGAGCGTGAGCGCGCCTTTCACCAGCAGATTCAGCCCCATGCCCCCATCGTCTTCCTCAGCATGGGGCCGCAACCCGGCTCGGCCGTGCTGAACGTGGACAACCGCTACGGCGCACGTTTAGCCACCGAGCACCTGATTGCGCGCGGCTACCGTCACATCGGCATCATCACCGGGCCGATGGCGTTGTGGTCGGCACAACAGCGCAAGCTGGGCTGGCAAGACGCGCTGGCATCGGCCCGACTGCCGCATCGCAGCCGACAGGTGGTCGAGGGAGACTGGAGCGCCGCCAGCGGCGACGCCGGCCTGATGAAGCTGATCGCCCAATTCCCACAGCTCGATGCCGTGTTCGCCAGCAACGACCAAATGGCGCTGGGCGTCTTGAAGGCGGCGGATCGGCTGGGGCGGCGCGTACCCGGCGACCTGGGCGTGGTGGGCTTCGACGACATCCCTGAATCGGCCTTCTTCAAGCCGGCGCTGACCACGGTGCATCACGAGTTGATGGAGCTAGGCCGGCTGGCCGTGCGCGAGTTGCACCGCGTCATCCAGGCCCAACGCGAAGGCAAGCCGGCGACGGCGACCTCGCTGGTCCTGCAGCCGCGGCTGGTGGTGCGCGAGAGCGCGTGAGCAGCGAGCGGTGGGCGGTGAGCTGTCAGCTATGAGCGGTGAACTTTACTACTCCGTATAATCGCTGCATATGACGAAGCGCATCGTGGCGCTGGTGGACGATTTATTCTTCCAACAGCCCATCGAGTCGGCGGCGCAACGGCTGGGCTACGCGGTCGAGTTCGCCGGACCGACGAACGACATCGTGGCCTACCTCGTCGTCCGGCAGCCGTGGCTCATCCTCGTTGACCTGAACACGAAATCGGTGGACTGGGAGCACTGGGTGATGACGGCCAAGACCAGCCCGGCGACGCGCAAAATGCCCATCCTCGCCTTCGGCTCACATTTGGATGCCGCGAGCATCGCACGGGCGCGCCAGGCCGGCTGCGACGCCGTGGTCAGCAACGGCGCGTTCATGGCCGACCCGGCTGCCATGATCCAGAAGCACGCGCGGTTGGACGAGAGCGAAGCGCTGCGCCGCCAGGCGCAGGACCCGCTGCCCGAACTGGCGCACAAGGCCATCGCGCAATTCAACGCCGGCGAGTTCTGGGAGCAGCACGAGACGTTCGAGACGGTCTGGCGGGCCGAGCCAGGGCCGGTGCGGCAGATGTATCAAGGCATCCTGCAGGTTGGCGTCGCCTACTATCAGATTCAACGCCGGAATTACGACGGCGCGCGCAAGCTCTTTCAGCGCGCGTGGCAATACCTCAGCGTGCTGCCCGACGTGTGCCAGGGCGTGGACATCGCCCAACTGCGCGCCGACGCACAAGCGGCGATGGCCGAACTCGAACGCCTGGGCCCGGAGCGCATCGCCGAATTCGATCCTGCGCTGTTCAAACCGATCCGGCTGGTCGAAGCCGCACAAAGCACACAAACATGAACGACGGCGACGTTGGCGCGCTCGCGCAGGAGATTCACACCGACCTGGATGCGATTCGGCGGCACTATGACCGGCAATTCGACCCACCGGCGCGTGAAGCGATGGCCGATGATGCGGAGCGCTGGCGTCGCAATGTGCATCGTGCTATCGAACGTGCGCACCATTCGGTCGAACGTCTGACATCGGCACAGGGCAACGATACGGAACGCTCGAACGCCGGGCGCGACGCTGCGCTTGCCATCAGCGCGCTCGACGCGCAGCTCGCGTCCATCGCAGCGCAAGTCAGCCTGGCTCAGGCCGGCGGCCAGATCTCGTCTACGGTGGGATCGGCGCTCACCGGCTTGATCAACAACATTCAGGCGGTCGTGCGCGGCATTTCGGCGCAAATTCTGCAACTGATCGCGAGCTTGGTGACGCCGGTCGGTTGGTCCATTGCCGGTGGGTTGGGCACGAATCTGTTTGGGTTACAAGGCAACATCCAGCTCGAACTCCAATTCCACTGACGCTTTCGCCCTTATTGTCCCGTATGCCCTACGACTTCTCGAACAAGATCGCACTCATCACCGGCAGCGGTCGCGGTATCGGCAAAGCCACGGCGCTGCACTTTGCCCGCCTGGGCGCCGACATCGTGGTGAACTACCTGCGCAAGCAGAGCGCCGCCGAAGAGACCGCGCGAGAGATCGAGGCGCTGGGCCGGCGCGCGCTGGTCGTCAAAGCGGACGTGGGCGACCCCGATGACATCGAGCATATGTTCGACGTGATCGAGCAAGCATGGGGCGGCCTCGACTTTCTGATCAACAACGCCGCGTCCGGATACATCCGGCCGATTGCCGAGCAGAAGGTGAAGGGGTGGGACTGGACGATGAACATCAACGCGCGCGCGGCGCTATTCACTGCACAACGCGCGGCGCCACTGATGCACAAGCGCGGCGGCGGGGCCATCGTCAACGTCAGCAGCATCGGCAGCGGGCGCACCCTGCCGGACTACGTCGTCATCGGCGCGTCGAAAGGCGCGCTGGAAGCCGTCACGCGCTACTGCGCTGTCGAGTTCTCGCCGCTGAACATCGTGGTGAACTGCGTCGCGCCAGGGATCATCCACACCGACGCACTACAGTTTTTCAAAGACAGCGACCTGATGCTAAAGCTGGCGCGCGAGCGCACTCCCGCCGGCCGGTTGGTGGAGCCGGAGGACGTCGCCAAGCTGATCGCCTTCCTGTGCAGCCCCGATGCATTCATGATCCGTGGCCAGGTGATCTGGATTGACGGCGGCTGGAGCATTGACGTCGGCCGCCAGTGGACGAGCTGACGTTGCCGCGCCATGTCAGGCGTGCTGATCGCGTTTGCGCTCATCCTCGTCGCGATCGCGTTGCTGGTCATCGCCCGCCGGCTGCGCCTCCGCAGCGGCCTGCCCGCCGGCTGGGTGATCTACAGCGACGCCGGCGCCTGGCAGCGCAACGAACGCGCGCTGTTCTCGCCCACATATGGCATCACCGGCAAGCCCGACTACCTGGTGCGCGAGGGCGACGCCGTCACGCCGGTCGAGGTGAAATCGTCGCCCGCGCCGGCGCGCCCGTGGCCGGGCCACGTGTTGCAGCTGGCCGCCTATTGCCTGCTGGTCGAAGAAGCGCTCGGTGCGCGCGTCACGCACGGCATCATCCAGTACGCCGACAAGCGCTTCGTTGTGGATTACACGCCGGCGCTCAAGGCCGAATTGTTGCGCGCCGTGGACGAGATGCGCCGCGCGCTGGACGAGGGCGACGCCCATCGCAGCCACACCGACCCTGGTCGCTGCGTGCGCTGCGGCATGCGCGAAGCATGCAACGAGCGGCTGTAAGATGTGTCAACCGGCGCGACGATGCACACGCTCGGCGACCCACTCAGCCTCTGCGCCGCTGAGCGGTACCTCTGGCGGCTGGGTGTAATCCACTGCCAGGCCGTAGCCAAAGGTGTCGTAGATCGTCGTGAATGCGAGTTGCAAATCGAGCGGGACGTCGGCATCGCCGGGCAACAGAGGCACGGGCACAGTGGGCAACGGCTCATCGAGCATGATCGGCCAGACATCGGTGGCCGGCCGCCTGTCGGCGCGACTGAGGAAAACGAAATAGGGCGCCGGCGGGAGCGCCTCGCGCATTGGCACCCGTTGGCCGCTGCGCAGCAGGTCGATCTCTAACAGATGGGCCGAGCTTCTCAGGATGCGGTTGCGCTTGTCGAGACACTCCTCGCGGCCACTGCCGCGCTTGTTGCTGGGCGACAGCACCTCGATGGCGGTGACCAATGCGCGGCTGCCGATCACGCGGATCTCTACGGTGAATTGCGGCTCGCGTTCTTGAATATAGGTGCTGAGTTGCAAGCGGGCGGGGACAATCGCTGCCGGCGACTCAGCGCTGTAGGCCGGCTTCGGTTCGCGCGTCACCGCGACATCGGGATACATGCTCGCTGCGCTGATGGCAATTCCGCCGGACGACTCCGCCACGAATCGCTCGGCCGGCAACGCCAGATAGCGCGGTCGCAACTTGGGCGCAAGCTGACGCGCGATTTCGATCACCAGCGATGCGTGCACACTGGTCCAGATCGCGCCCTCTAGGTAAGGATCCATCCCAGGAAATGGCGATGGCACATTGGCAATTCTACGCGCGGCAGCCCCGCCGAGTGACGAATCCGCCTACAATAGATGCGCCATGAACACCTCGGTTTGGGGGCGCGCCCTGCGCGGCGTGCCGAAGCTCAGCCGCGACGAGTGGAATGCGCTGGACGCGGTCGCGAAGTGGCTGATCGCCACCCGCTCGGCGGTGCTGATCATGACGTTCATCTCGGCGGCCATTGCCGGCATTTTCGCGGTGCGCGCCGGCAAGTTCGACTTCCTGCTCTGGGCGTTGGTGACGGTCGGCCTAATGATGGCACACGCGACGAACAACCTGCTGAACGACATGACCGACTATGCCAAGGGCGTGGACAAGGGTAACTACTACCGTGCGCAATATGGTGTGCAGCCATTGGAGGCCGGCTTCTGGACGATGCGGGACGCCTGGCGCTACGCCATCGTCACCGGCGGCATCGCGGCGCTATGCGGCCTGGCCTGTGTGCTCATTCGAGGCGGGCTGACCTTGCCGCTCATGCTGGCCGGCGCGTTCTTCGTGCTGGCCTACACCTGGCCGCTTAAGTACGTCGGACTGGGCGAAATCGCCGTGCTGCTAGTGTGGGGTCCGCTGATGATCGGCGGCGGGTATTACGTGGTCGCCGGCGAGTGGAGCTGGAACGTCGTGCTGGGCGGGCTGCCCTACGCGCTGGGCACGACGATGGTGATCTTCGGCAAGCACATTGACAAGCGTGCCTCCGACCGGGAGAAGCGCATCTTCACGCTGCCGGTGATCTTGGGTGACCGCTTGGCGCGCGCGGTCGCTATCGGCTGCATGGTGATGCAATACGTGTTGGTGATCGGGCTGGTCGTTGCCGGCTTCTTCACCCCGATCATGCTGGTCGTGCTGCTGGCGCTGCGCGCCTTCGCGCTCACCTTTCGCATGTTCCAGTTGCCCAAGCCGGCGGAGAAGCCGGACTGGTTCCCCGCCGACGCCTGGCCCACCTGGCTGGCCGCCTTCGCCTTCTATCACAACCGCACGTTCGGCCTGCTATTCTTGCTAGGGCTAATCGCGGAGACTGCGCTGCGCGCGACGGGCACGATTTTCTGATAGGGACGACGTATCTAGACCGGCAGCGGGCATGACGTGTTTGCGTCCACGTAGCCCGTTACATGCTGATCCGCTCGCCGCCGTCCACGACGATGACTGCGCCGTTGATCCGCTCGATCTCCGGGTCGCACAGCGCGCGGATGGTGACGGCGATGTCGCGCGGGGTGGTGAGCCGGCCGGTGGGGTTGCGGCGCATGGCAATGGCGACGATCTCGTCGTTGCCGGGGATCTTGCGCAGCGCCGGCGTATCGGTCACGCCGGCCATGATGCAGTTCACCATCACACCATGCTTGCCCAGCTCCAACGCGAGCTGGCGGGTATGGCTCTCCAAGGCGCTCTTGGCTGCGCTCACCGCGCCATAGGTGCGGAAGACCTCTTCGCTGCCGGCGCTGGTCATGCTGAACACGCGGCTACCCTTGCCCAACAAGCCGGCGTGCCACAAGTCCTGCACCCAATACACCAGGCTGTTGGCCATCACGTCCAACGTCATCTCCATCTGTGCCTGGGTGAGCTGATGCTCGGCGTCGGGGCCGATGAACGGCTGGAGCGAGCCGAAGGCGACCGAGTGCATCACCATGTGCAGCTTGTCGTCGCCGAGCCAAGTTTTGATCTGCGCAACGGCTTCTCTGCGCTTCTCGGCGTTGGCGATGTTCATGTTCACGTAGTGCACCTGCACACCGCACGATTCAATTTGCCCGACCAGCTCCTTCACTGCTTCGAGCGCCGGCCCTCGGTCGAGGTGCAGGCCGATGACGTTCACGCCATACTTCGCCAGCTCCAGCGCCGTCGCCGCGCCGAAGCCCGACGACGCGCCTAAGATCAACGCCCACTTGCCTTTCAGATCTTCTTGTGCCATTGCTTTCTTCTATGGATTCAAATCGAACCACGAAGACACGAGAGCACGAAGCAGATTGATTTCTTTAACTCATAAAACCTTCTTCGTGCTTTCGCGACCTCGGGGTTCCATCTCTCGCAAACCCTTCGCGCCTTCGAGTTAACATTGCGCAAACCCACCGAGCACACCGACGACGTTCGCACCGAGTTGCTCGATGGCGTAGCCACCTTCCATGATGAACACCGTCGGCAACTTCAGTTGCGCCAAGCGCGCGCCGATGCGCGGGAAGGCATCGCTGCCGAGCGCGAAGTCGCCCAGTGGATCGCCGCCGAAGGTGTCCACGCCCAGCGAGACGACGAGATAGCGCGGCGCAAAGCCGGCGATGCGGGCACACGCCTCATCGAGCGTCGCCAGATAACGCGCGTCGTCTATGCCTGCCGGCAGCGGATAGTTCCAGTTGAATCCCTCGCCCTCGCCTTCACCGCGCTCATCACTGCCACCCATGAAGTAGGGATATTGCCGATCAGGGTCGGCATGCAGCGAGACGAACAGCACATCGCTGCGCCGGTAGAAGATGGCCTGCGTGCCATTGCCGTGGTGAAAGTCCACGTCGAGGATGGCGATCTGCCGACTTCCCACTCCCGCCTCCCCAAGTCGGAAGTCGGGAGTCGGGAGTGGGGAGTCGGCGGCGGGGTATTGTGCAAGATACTCCGCCGCGATGGCCGCGTTGTTCAGGAAGCAGTAGCCGCCGCACAAGTCGGCGTGCGCGTGATGGCCGGGCGGACGGCACAGCGCAAACGCCGCGGGCGCGCCATCGCGCACCAGCCGCGCTGCGGTCAACGCACTCTGGGCCGACCAGTAGGCCGCCGGCCACGTGCCCGCCGTGATCGGTGCGCTCAGGTCGAACGCATACCGGCCGGCCTGCCCACCGATGCCGCCAGGGCGGTGCAGGAAGCCGGGCTTGTAGAACGTATCGGGATACACGCCGTCGCGCGATCTGCCGGCAGCGATCCATCGCGCATAGGCCGACTGCAAGTAGTCCAAATAAGGGTCGGCGTGCACAACGCGAATCGGCTCCAGGCCGAAGTCATCCGGCACGATCACCGGGCCAAGCTGCGCCTGGACAATCGCATCGAGGATCATACGCGGCCGGCGCGGGCTTTCCAGGTAGTCTATCCACGCGCCGTCCAGGAACTCGCGGGCCGGGTTGTGTTCGAGCTGCGCCGGATGGAATACGGTCTGCATGCGAGCTGTGATGCCAATGATGGGCTAGTTTACTCACCTTGCCGGCCCAGCACCAGCGCTGCCTCCTCGTGGCAGTGGCCGCAACCGACTTCCGGCTTGCTCACCTCGACCATGTGCTTGGCGCACACCGCATACACCACCACTCGCTCGCGCAGCCCGAGCAGCGACCGCTCTACCTTGCCTTCGATGGCCAGATGGGGACAGGCGTTCTGGCGCAGAATGTCGGGGACCGGGCAGGTGTTGCAGTGGCGGGGTCGCCATCGTCCACCATCGGGGTTGCGGCCGATCAGCCGGCACTCTTGCTTCTCGCTGCCGCGGTAGTAGTCGGCGTAATAAAACCGGCACTCTTTGCCGGCGGGCGTCTTCATCGGCGCGATTCTATCCGCCTACAAATCGAAATCCACCTCGAATGTGCGCCGCCAGGGATGGCACACGTTGGCCGGCGCACAGGGCAGGCCGGCCGCTCGGATGCGCGCCGCGATCGAATCGAGCTGATCGGCAGTGAAGCGTGTCGCCAACTCCAGGTGCGCCGCCGGGATGTTGGGCTGGCCGAAAGTCGCCTGCAACCAGTTGCGCAGCGCGTCGCGCACCACCGATTGGTAGCCCCAATCTTCCAGCAGGTGATGTGCCAGCGCGATGCGCCGGGCGCGGTCGTCATCGCATGGCACGCACGCTGTGCCCAGCACGCTGCCCAGCGTGTTGCCGGCGGTATTCCATCCACCGAAAGCCGCCAGCTGTGGGACATCCACGTGCTCGAACAGTAGCTCGACCAGCGTTGGCTCTGCGCCGTTGGGGAAGGCGACGTCGGCCACGGCGACGCGCCGGCCTGCTTCCTGCCAACGCGCAATTCGAATCACGGTGGGCAGCAGTGCCGCGCGTCGCTGCTGCGCGTCATGATCGCGCCAGTGTGGGTCGCGGTCGCCTATGCGCTCGAATGGCGGGCTGACGACGAGGATCACATCGGACTCGTCCGGCGTATCCACCTGGCGCGCGCCGACGGCCATGACCTGCGTCGCGACCGCCTGATGGATCGGACGATCCTCGAAAGGCGCGATGTTGTCCTTCATCCATTCATCCGCGTAGTGCACGAAGACGCGCGGGGCATGGCCGCGCTTGTCGTTGATCATGCGCGCCGTCAGCGCGCTGCCCAAGTCGTCTGCGCCTGGATACATCAACACGCGCTCATCCTTCGGCAGGAGCGCGTCGCGCCAGAATTCAAGATGTTTGCGCTCGCGTGCGCTCAGCCCCACGGGCGAGGTGTCGTCCGAGGGAATGACGAGCAGGTCGAACTTGCCCAGCGCAGCTTCGCGCAGCATGGCCAAATTGACGGCGTGATTGCGTGCCCGCCGGGTCAGCCAGTCGCGCAACACATCGTTCGGAATATCGCCGGAATCGCCGGCCGAACCGGCCGCATCCAGCGCGCGAGAGTAGCGGTAGAGCCGACGGCCATAGGTCGCCCAGTAGTCCGGTTCTTCGGTGGCATCGTCGGCGTTGCTGATGCGCTGGATCACGTTGAAGGCAAACACCGGTCGCCCCGGCGCGCGCAGCATGGTTAGCGGCTCGATGGCGCGCAACACCGAGGCAATGTCATCATCGCTGGTGCGCGAGGCGATCAAGCCGCCATAGCCGAGCAGGTCAATCGAGGCGATGATGCCGTCGCAGTCGGCGGCCTCGTCGGCCAGCCAACCGATCAGCCACGCGCGTGCGGCCGGGCGCTTCATGTCGGGCAGCGCGCCGGCCGGCGGGAGCACGATCTGCGCGCCGGCGATCGCGGCGATCTGCGCCGGATAGCGCGTGTTGACCGGGCGTTCGTCGAGGGGCAGCAGGACGAGGCGCATGGATCAGCGTCGGATGGTGTGGTCGGTGTCGTTAGTGTCGGATGGTGTCGTCAGTGTCGTTGGTGTCGTTGGCAGGGACATCACCGACGCCAGCGACACCGTTGACACCACTCACACCCTCTACGACAAATCGCCGGGTGATGTCCTGTGGCCGGGTGATGGCGCCGCCAATGCACACGGCATGCGCGCCGAGCGCCAGCGCCCGCGCCACCTGCTCGGGCAGGTAGAAGCGCCCCTCGGCGATGATCGGCTTCGTCACGCGGCCGACCAATTCGCCCACGAATGCCAGGTCGGGTCCATCGGTCATCGGCCGGCCGTGCGGCCAGGCGTAGCCGGCCAGCGTCGTACCGATGTAGTCCGCGCCCAACGACTCGGCCTGCAGCGCATCTTCCAGGCATGCGCAGTCAGCCATCACCGGCTTCCCCAGCACGTCGCGGATGAACGGGATTAAGTCGTCGAGCGTCGCGCCGTCGGCGCGTGGGCGAGGCGTGGCATCCAGGGCGATCACGTCGCAGCCGGCGCGAGCGATCGCCTCGGCAGCGGCACGATGGGGCGTGATGTACACCGGGCTGTCCGACGCGCGCAGCTTCCACAGGCCGATGATCGGCAGGCGCACTGCCCGCCGGATGGCGGCGATGTCGTCCGGTCCGTTGGCGCGGATGGCCACGGCGCCGCCGATTTCCGCGGCGCGCGCCATCGCGGCCATGATGGGCGCGCCGAACAGCGGCTCGCCCGGCGAAGCCTGACAAGAGACGATCAGCCCGCGAGGAATTGCCGTCATAGCACGACCAGATCGTCCGCGTGGATGAGCATCGGGGCGTAGCTGTAGCCGAGGATTTTTTCGATCTGATCGGAGCGCCTACCGGCGATGCGCGAAGCGTCGCGCGCGCTATAACGCGTGATCCCACGCGCCACCTCGCGCCCCTGCGCATCGCGCACGGCGACGAACTCGCCGCGCTCGAACTCGCCGATCACTTCCTTTACCCCCACCGGCAGCAGGCTCTTGCCACTCCTCAGTGCGCGCACTGCGCCGTCGTCGGCCACGAAGGCGCCGCTGGTGCGCTCCGACAGGATCCAGCGTTTGCGGCTCTCGATCTGCGTGACGGTCGGCAGGAAGTGCGTGCCGACCGGCCGGCCGCCGATGGCGTCCAGGATCACGTTGGGGCGCGCCCCATGCGCAACGATCATGCTTGCGCCGGCGCGCGTCACCAGCTCGGCGGCTTGAATTTTGGTGCTCATGCCGCCCACGCCGAGGCCGGTTTTGCTGCCGCCGGCCAGCGCGCGGATGTGGTCATCAATCTCACGCACCTCGCCGATCAGCTTCGCGCTCTTGTCTTTGCGCGGATCGGCGGTGAACAAGCCGTCTATGTCGCTCAGGATCAACAACAGGTCGGCATCCAGCACGTTCGTCACGAGTGCAGAGAGGTTGTCGTTGTCGCCGACTCGGATTTCTTCGGTAGTGACGGCGTCGTTTTCGTTGACGATGGGCAGGATATTGTGGGCAAGAATGGTCAACAGCGTGTCGCGGGCGTTCAAATAGCGCCGGCGGTCGCTCAGATCGGCGCGGGTGAGCAGCACCTGCGCCACGCGCACGTCGAACATGCCGAAGACCTGTTCCCACAGCGCCATCAGGTGCGTCTGGCCGACGGCGGCCAGCATCTGCTTCTCCGGCAACGGCAGCCGACCGTTGAGTTTCTCTAAGCCCAGCCGCTCGCGCCCGGCGGCCATCGCGCCAGACGACACCAGCACCACGCGCACGCTCTGCTCGCGCGCGCACACGATCTGCTGCGCGATTTCGAGCATGCGCCGGCGGTTGAGATGCGACGTGCCGGCGGTGAGCGTGCTGGTGCCGACTTTGACGACGAGCGTCTCGATGGTGGGCATCGCAGTCACGCGCAGGATTATAGAATCGCGATCTGAAATTCAGACCACGAAGGACTGCGACGCACCCCAAAGCGACTTCGCGCCTTTCGTGATCTTCATGGTAAGCAAAGTGATCTATCGAATCGAAGTTCACCCTCGCCCGACCTACCGCGACGCGCGTTGCGTCGCCATTGCTGCCGATATCCAATCGCTCGGCATTGCCGTGCCGGTCGCCGTCGAAATCGCCGACCTGTACTTCCTCAGCGGCGCGCTGGACGAAGGCGACGTGGCGCGCATCGCCGAGCAACTCTTGTGCGATCCGGTGACGCAGACCTACACGCGGGGCGCATCGCTCCAGCCGGCAGGCGCGCATGCCGTCGAAGTCGCGCTGCGCCCCGGCGTCACCGACGCCGTGGCCGATGAACTGACGCGCGCGGCGCGCGAGTTGGGCGTGAGCGGCATCGAGCGCGCGGCCACCGGCGTGCGCTACGTCCTGCATGGCGCGCTCGATGCCGGGCAGGTCGCACGCATCGCCCGGCGCCTGCTGGCCAACGACGTGATCCAGACGTTCACCATCGGCGCGCCGATCGCCCCGTATCTGCACTACGCGACGGCAGAAAACCCGCACATCGAGATCATCCCAATGCGCAATGCGGACGACGAGGCGCTGATGCGATTGAGCCGCGAGCGCCGGCTGGCGCTCAATCTCGATGAGATGCGCGCCATCCGCAATTACTTCGTCGAGATCGGCCGCGACCCCACCGACGCCGAGATCGAAACACTGGCGCAAACGTGGAGCGAGCACTGCGTGCACAAGACGTTCAAGGCGATGATCGAGGTAGAAGACTCAGGACGCAAGACGAAGGACGATCCTGGGTCTCGCGTCTTGCGTCAGGTGGACAGCCTGCTCAAAACCTTCATCAAACGCGCCACGGACGAGATCGCTGCGCCATGGGTGAAGAGCGCATTTGTAGATAACGCCGGCGTGATCGCCTTCGACGAGGAGTTCGACCTTGCGTTCAAGGCCGAGACGCACAACCATCCTTCGGCCATCGAGCCGTTTGGCGGCGCAAACACCGGCGTCGGTGGCGTGATCCGCGACATCATCGCCGTCAGCGCGCGCCCGATTGCCAACACCGATGTGCTGTGCTTCGGGCCGCAGGATTGGCCGTTCGACGCGCTGCCAGAGGGCGTATTGCATCCGCGCCGCGTGCGCTCGGGCGTGATCGCCGGCATCGAGGACTACGGCAACAAGATGGGCATCCCCACCGTCAGCGGCGCGATCGTGTATGACGAAGGCTACATCGCCAACCCGCTGGTGTATTGCGGGTGCGTCGGCATTGCGCCGGCGAACGCGCATCCGCGCGCGCCTCGAGTGGGGGATCGGATCATCGTGCTGGGCGGGCGCACCGGTCGCGATGGCCTGCGCGGCGCGACGTTCAGCTCGGCTGCGCTCACCCACGAGACCGGCGACGTGGCCGGCGCATCGGTACAGATCGGCAACCCGATCGTTGAGAAGAACGTGCTGGAGGTGGTGATGGCGGCGCGCGACGCGAAGCTCTACCACGCCATCACCGACTGCGGCGCCGGCGGCCTCTCCTCCGCCGTTGGCGAGATGGGCAGCGAACTGGGCGTGCGCGTGCAACTCGAGCGCGTGCCGCTCAAGTACGCCGGCCTGGCGCCGTGGGAGATTTGGCTGAGCGAGGCGCAAGAACGCATGGTGCTGGCCGTGCCGCAACATCATCTACCCGCGCTGCAGGCGATCTGCAATCGCTTCGACTGCGAAATGAGCGACATCGGCGAGTTCACCGGCGATGGTCAACTGCGCGTGTGCTACGGCGATCAAACGTTGTGCGACCTGAGCATGCTCTTTTTGCACAGCGGCCTGCCGCGGCGTGTGATGCGCGCAGTGGTGAGCGGACGGGGAGACAAGGGGACAAGGAGACGGGCAGACATAGGGAGGGGAAGACGAGGAGAGCGAGGCGCGCGCCGCGCTCTCGGCTGGTCACCGAGTCAACTGGTCGCGAAGATGCTGGCGCATCCGAACGTGGCGTCGAAGGAGGATGTAATTCGCGTCTACGACCACGAAGTGCAAGGCGGCACGGTGATCAAGCCGCTGGTCGGCATGGGCAATCATGGGCCGAGCGATGCGGTGGTGATCAAGCCGCAAGGCACGCGCGGGCTGCGCGGCTTTGCGCTGGCCTGCGGCATCAACCCCAACATCGGGAAGCACGATGCGTATGCGATGGCGGTGAGCGTCGTGGACGAGGCGGTGCGCAACTTGGTCTGTGTCGGCGCCGATCCCTCGCGCATCGCGCTGCTGGATAACTTTTGCTGGGGCGATCCGAACGATCCGGTCGAACTGGGCGGGCTGGTAGAAGCATGTCGCGGTTGCTACGACGCAGCGCTACACTACCGCGCGCCGTTCATCAGCGGCAAAGACTCGCTCAACAACACCTATCGCGACGCACAAGGCAATCGCATCAGCATTCCGGGCACGCTGCTCATCTCGGCCATCGGCATCGTGGACGACGTGACGAAGTGCGTGACGATGGATCTGAAGCGCGCCGGATCGCGCGTGTATCTGTTGGGCGAGACGAAAGACGAACTCGCCGGATCGTTGTTCGAAGAAATTCTCGGAGTCATGAATAATGATACGGCGCCAGAAGCCGACACCAACGACACTACCGACACCATCCCCCCCTTCGCCACAACAACGCCAACCTTGCCCGAACACGCGCCTGCGCTCTACACGGCGCTGCACAACGCCATCACGCGCGGGCTAGTGCGCGCGGCGCACGATTGCAGCGAGGGCGGGCTGGCCGTGGCACTGGCCGAAATGGCGCAGGCCGGCCAACTGGGCATCCAGCTTGAACAACTCGGGCATCCAGACTTGCCGGTGGCGCTGTTTAGCGAAAGCAACGGGCGGATCGTCGTGGAGGTGGCACCCGAACACGCGCCGGCATTCGAGGCGATGCTGCAGGGCCTGCCCTGGGCGATAATCGGCGTCACGACGGAATCGCCCGCCGTGCGGCTCCCCGACGGGACGCCGCTGGTGGAGGGCTGAAGAGAAGTATGAGGATTGCGCTTGCCCTCACACAAACCAGCGCGCTGGCACTTGCGCTGCGCCTGCTCGTCCTCGTCGCCGTGGTCGCGGCCAGCCTGCCGGCAGTCGGCGTGAGCATGCGCTTCTTCCCGCTCGTGCGCCGCGCCATCCAAATCAGCTTGCTGCCGAAGTATCCCACTGCGACGTTGATGCACGACACCTGTGCCAAGGTGCGCATCAACCGCATGCCGGAATTCTGCGAGCGCGTCTACAAGCTGCGCATGCCCGATCCGGCGCTGGCGGCCAATTACACCGATCAGCTCGTCCGCGCCGGCTGGCGCATCACCAAGCACCACAGCTCATACACCTACAACTGGTACGCCCGCCGCGTCGTGAACGTGGAGTGCTTCGGCCTGCACACATGGCTATGGGGGTTGAACGAGAGCCTGGTCGTCGCGGTCTATGACCAACGGGTGATCTTCCTGGCCGGCAGCGACGACCTGAGCTACTGCGCGCGTTACCTGTGAAGGAGCGTTTACCGGTCAGACCGCACCGAGTGATCTGATCGGTGACGGTGCTTCTTTATAATTTTCTTCGCCATGGACGACCCGATTCGACTGCCCGATCGTGAGCGTGAAATCGAGACCGACGTCATCACGGACGAGATGGTGTGGGTCGAGCCGCCGTGGCGCGTGCTGATCCACAACGACGACGTCACGACGTTCGAGTTCGTCGAGCGCATGTTGCAGACGATCTTCAAGCTATCGCGCGAGATCGCCGAGCACATCGCCTGGATCACGCACATTCACGGCATCGCGCTGGTGTGCGTGCGTCCGCGCAGCGAGGCCGAGCGGCTGGTCGGCCAGGCCATCTTCGCCGCGCGGCTGGAAGGCTTCCCGCTCATGCTCACCTGCGAGCCGGACGAGTAGGTGGCGTCTTCAGCCGGACTCGCCTGGCGCGACACCGCGCAGCAACGCCTCGAACTCGCTCAGCACCATCGCCGTCGCGCCCCATACTTTGTGCTCGCCGAACCGGTAATGCGGCGTCATCTTCAACGCTCCGCCCAAGCTGACCAGCGGGCGTGGCTCTGCGCCGCGACGCGACGGGTCGAGTAAATCCTGCAGCGGCACCTCGATCAACTCGGCCACCTCATCCGCGTTCGGGCGAAAGTCCGGCCGCGCCGGCGCATAGGCTACCGACGGGTGAATCACGAAGTTGCTCGGCGGCACATATAACGCCGTGAGCGCGCCGAGCGGCTCGACCGCATCGAGCGCGATCCCCAGCTCCTCGCGCGCCTCGCGCAGCGCCGTCGCGGCGAAGTCGGCGTCGTAGGGTTCGTGCCGGCCACCCGGCAGCGAGATCTGCCCACTGTGATGTCCCAGCCGGTCGGTGCGCCGCGTGAGCACGAAGTGCAGCGTATCGTGGCGCGGGTATAGCAGCAGCAATACGCCGGCCTCGCGCGGTGCGACGTCAGGCGCAGCGACCTCTGCGCGACCCGGCGGCGCCATGCGCAACTGCGCCGCCCACCCGGGCAGCGGCTGCTGCATCGCGCGGCGCACCAGGTCGAGCGTGAGTCGAGTCATGGACGGGCCATTATCCGTCGTTGCCGTGTATATTTATGCGTATGGCAGCCGCACATGACCTCGGCCCGCTCCCGCACTGGGATCTCTCGAACGTCTTTCCCGCACTCGAATCGGACGAGCTGAAAGCTGCGATCGCACGCTGCGACGACATGCTCGGCGAACTGGAAGGCTATCTCGATGCGCAGGGCATCGCGAAGGACGCGCCGCGCGCCGACGATGACGCCATCCGCGCTGCGCTCGACGGCTATCTCGAACGCATGAACGACCTCGTCGCTTTGTATCACACCATTGGCAGCTATATCCGCGCGTTCGTAACCACCGATTCGTTCAACCAGACGGCACGGCGCATGTTGAGCGAGATCGAGCCGATGGGCGTGCGGCTACATCAGATAGATGTGCGCCTCAGCGGCTGGGTCGGCACCATCGCCGATGCGCTGCCGCGCATCACGGCGCAACCCGGGCCGGCGCAGGCGCACGCTTTTTACCTGCGCGAGACGGCCGAGCAGAGCCGCTACCTGATGAGCGAGGCCGAGGAGTCGCTGGCTGCCGAGTTGAGCCTGAGCGGCGCGAACGCCTGGAGCAAGCTGCAGGGCACGATCACGTCGCAGTTGACGGTGGACTTCGCGCGGGACGGCAAGGTGGAGAAGCTGCCCATGCCGGCGCTGATCAACCTGATGCAGCATGATCCTGACCCTGACGTGCGCCGGCGGGCCTACGAGGCGGAGATCGCCGCCTGGGAGACGGTGAAGGAGCCGCTGGCTGCGGCGATGAACGGCGTGAAGGGCGCTACGCATACGTTGGACAAGCGACGGGGCCGGCGCGACCCCCTGCACGCCGCGCTCGATCATGCTCGGATTGACCGCGAGACGCTGGACGCGATGATGGGCGCGATGCAGGATGCCTTCCCGATGTTCCGCAGATACCTGCGCGCGAAGGCCAAGCGGCTCGGCCACGCAGGCGGGCTGCCATGGTGGGACTTGATGGCGCCGGTGGGCCGGCACGAGCGGATGTACACCTGGGACGAGGCGCGCGCGTTCATCCTGGAGCACTTCGCCGGCTTCAGCCCGCAGCTGGAGCGTTTAGCGCAGCGTGCGTTCGATTCCTGTTGGATTGACGCCGAACAGCGGCCGGGCAAGCGTGCCGGTGCGTTCTGCATGGGCGTGCCGCTGGTCAAGGAATCGCGCATCCTGTGCAACTACGACGGCTCGCTCGACCAGGTTTCCACCATCGCGCACGAACTGGGCCACGCCTTCCACAACGAATGCATCTATGCTGCCGGCAAGACCGAGCTGCAGTCCATCACGCCGATGACGCTGGCCGAGACTGCCTCGATCTTGTGCGAGAACATCGTCACCGATGCCGCGCTGGCCGAAGCGCAGAGCGCCGATGAAGAACTGGCCATTCTCGAAACCGACCTGATCGGCAAGACGCAGGTGATCGTGGACATCACCTCGCGCTACCTGTTCGAGCTGGAAGTGTTCCGGCGACGCGCGAAGGCCGAGCTATCCGCCGACGAGTTGTGCGAGCTGATGCTGCGCTACCAGAAAGAGACTTACGGCGACGGGCTGGACGAGCGCTATCTGCACAAGTTCATGTGGACGTGGAAGCCGCACTACTACTTCGCCGGCCTGTCGTTCTACAACTTCCCCTACGCCTTCGGCCTGCTGTTCGGGCTGGGGCTATACGCCATCTACAAGCAGCGCGGGGCGGCGTTTGTGCCGGAGTACGAGGCGTTGCTGGCGAGCACCGGCGAGGACACCGCCGCCAACCTCGCGGCGCGCTTCGGCATTGACATCCGCGATCGCGCCTTCTGGAAGCGCAGCCTCGACGTGATCGGCGAGCGAATCGAACGCTACGTGAGCTTGTAGGTCAAAAATCATCTGGATTGATGATCCGGCGCTTGACGCGGTTCTCCACCGCGCCGCTGAGGAAGAACAGAATCAACACGTCCACCCAGCCGACGAGGACGAGCGCCCCGACCGGCAGCAAGTTTGCCTGCGAGAGAAAGCCCGTAGAGAGCAGGTTGGTGAAGAGCTGGATGATGTAGGCAATCATCACGACGGCAATGACCGTCGAGCCGATCGCGTTGCCCAGCAGCACGCGCCGCTTCAGCCAGAACGGCAAGGCGGCAAGTGACCCCAGCGCTACCGGCAACAGCACGTAGACCAGTCCCCACCAGGCCAGATCGAGGATCGCGTTCATGGCGTGATTATCCGCCTCTCTGCAAGCTGATTGTGTTATCGCGACCGTCGCGACAAAGTTGGCAACCACTTTGCGCGCCCACCTTCTTCCTCGAACCGAAGCGCCCAAATTCGTCGCTTCCGAGGCCTTCTGGATAACCCGGACTTAAAGCGATGCGCTTACGCTCTGTCCTCGGCTTAAGCGCACTCTTTCACTCGAATCCAGAGGTGACCCTGTGTCCATGAATTGCCAACAACGCCCCGCGACAAAACTCAGCTCGACCGGCCTATGCGCCGGTGGCTGGCGCATCGCCCTGGCGAGCGCACTCGCCATTGCGCAGATCGCACTCGCGCCTGCAACTGCCGTCCGCGCACAGGTGACGACCATCGCCCAGTGGACGTTCGACAACGACGTAACCACCCCGGCTGTGGGCACCGGCGTAGCCGCGCTCGTCGGCGGGACGACCGCTACGTTCGCCACGGGGTTCGTCGGCCCGCGCCCGCCCGACTCCGGCTGGAACACCACCACCTATCCGCCCCAAGGCCAGGGCAGCGGCACGGCCGGCGTCCAGTTCGCCGTGAGCACGGCCGGCTTCAGCAACATCGGCTTCTCGTTCAACATCCGCCACAGCAACACGGCGGCCAACACCATCCTCGTGCAGTACTCGAGCGATGGCGGCGCAACCTTCACGACGGCGGAGACGTTCTCCTTCACGCCGCAGCCCACCGGCACCGGCGACACGTGGTATTCCCGGGCCGTAGACCTGAGCGCAGTCGCGGCGCTGAACAACAATCCGAACGCCGTCTTTCGCGTCGTCTCGGCCTTCGACCCGACTGCCGGTCAATATCTCGCTTCGCGCTCCACCTCAACATATGCCGGCACCGGCACGCTGCGCTTCGACAACGTCACCATCACCGGCGTCGCAAGCGGCCCGCCGCCCGGCGACGATGCGCCGAGCGTCGCGAGCACGACGCCCGCGAACGGCGCGACCGATGTCGCAGCAAACGCCAACCTCGACATCACCTTCAGCGAACCGGTCAACGCCGGCCCGGCGTCGTTCTCGGTCACTTGCTCGACCTCCGGCGCGGTCGCGTTCGCGCTGAGCGGCGGCCCGGTGACCTTCACGCTCGACCCGGTCGCCGACTTTGCGGCCAGCGAGACGTGCACCGTGACCGTGATCGCGGCGCAGATCACCGACGTGGACACCGACGATCCGCCGGATGCGATGGCAACCGACTTCGCCTTCAACTTCACGGTCGCCGGCGCAGCCCCGCCCGTTTGCTCGCTGCCCTTCACGCCGATCTACCAGGTACAGGGCAACGGTGAGACCAGCCCGCTGGTCGGCCAGACCGTGACCGTGCAGGGCGTCGTGGTCGGCGATTACGAAGGCCCGGCACCCAACCTGCGCGGCTTCTACATCCAGGATCCCATCGGCGACGGCGATCCAGCCACGTCTGACGGTGTGTTCGTCTTCAACGGCAACAACGACAGCGTGAGCGTCGGCCAGGTCGTGCGCGTCACCGGCCAGGCCCAGGAGTTCCAGGGCCAGACGCAAATCGGCAACGTCACCGCGATCGAGCAATGTGGCGCGACCGCGACGGTGACGCCGGTTGATGTGCTGCTGCCCTTCCCCAGCGCTGACTACCTCGAACGCTTCGAGGGCATGCTGGTGCGCCTGCCGCAAACGCTCTACGTCACCGAACACTTCCAGCTCGGCCGCTTTGGGCAGATCACGATGTCGTCCGGCGGGCGCTTGCTCCAGCCCACGCAACTGGCCGCACCCGGTGCGCCGGCGCTGGCCATCCAGGCCGCCAACGACCTCAATCGCATCATCGTTGACGACAGCCTGAACAACCAGAACCCCGACCCGATCATCTTCGGCGGCGGTTCGTCGCCGCTGGCCGCTAACAACACACTGCGCATCGGCGATACGGCGACCGGCATCGTCGGCATGATGACGTTCACGTGGGCGGGCAACGCCGCCAGCGGCAACGCCTATCGCGTCCGCCCCACCGTGCAGCCCACCTTCGTCTCGACCAACCCGCGCCCGGCCCGACCGGCCGACGTGGGTGGCACGCTCAAGGTGGCCGCCTCGAACCTGCTCAATTACTTCAACACCTTCGGCGCAGGCGCCTGCACGCTCGGCGTGGGCGGCGCACCGGCAGATTGCCGCGGCGCGGAGAGCGCGACCGAATTCAACCGGCAAGTCGCCAAGACGGTGGCCATGCTGATCGGCACCGGGGCAGACGTGATCGCGCTGGCCGAGGTGGAGAACGACGGCTACGGCCCAACCAGCGCGATTGCCGATCTGGTCAACCGCCTGAACGCCGCCACCGCGCCCGGCACGTATGCCTTCATTGACGCCGACGCCGGCGCGGGCCAGGTGAACGCGCTGGGCGTGGACGCGATCAAAGTCGGCATCATCTACAAGCCGGCCAAGGTGAAGCCGGTGGGCAACACCGCCGTGCTGAACACCGGCGCGTTCGGCCTGTTCAACACCACCAGCGGCGTCACGCAGCGCAACCGCCCGCCACTGGCGCAGACGTTCGAGCAGCTCCTCACCGGCGAGCGCTTCACCGTCGTCTCCAATCATCTCAAGTCGAAGGGCAGCCCGTGCGCGGACAACATCAGCCCAATCGGCCCAGATCCCGACACCGGCGACGGCCAGGGCAACTGCAACCTCACGCGCAAGGCCGCCGCCCAGGAGCTGGCTGCGTGGCTGGCGACGCACCCGACCGGCGTGAACACGCCCTATGTGCTGATCATGGGCGACCTGAACTCATATGCTCAGGAAGACCCGATCACGGCGCTGAAGAACGCCGGCTACATCAACCTGATCGAGCAGCGCGTCGGCCCGAATGCCTACTCGTTCGTCTTCAACGGCCAATCGGGTTACCTCGATTACGCTATGGCTTCGCCGGCGCTGGCCGCGCGCGCCACAGGCGCGACCGAGTGGCACATCAACGCTGACGAGCCGAACGTGCTCGACTACAACCTGAACTTCAAGTCGCCTGGCCAGCAGGTCAGCCTGTATGCGCCGGATGCCTATCGCGCGTCCGATCACGACCCGCTCATCGTCGGCCTGAACCTGAACACGCCGCCGGCCATCACCGCGCTGGAGACGTATGACACCGGCCTGGCCGACAACGGCGCCGAGATCGTCTCCGTTGCCGGCGATCGCGCCGTGCTGAGTAACGCCGGCGACGGCAGCGTGGACATCCTCGACGTGAGCGATCCGCTCGACGTCAAGCTGATCCAGCGCGTCAAGGTGCCTGAGTTGGCCGGCCTGAACTCGGTGGCGATTCATCCGACGAAGGACTACTTCCTGGCCGTGGCCGGCACGGCCAAGCCGGCTGCGGCGCCGGCCAACGGCAAGGTGCTGGCCTTCCGGCTGAGCGACGGCGCGTTGATCGCTCAAGCCGACGTGGGCATCCAGCCCGATGCGGTCGCCATCTCGCCCGACGGCAACTTCGCCGTGGTCGCCAATGAGGCCGAAGCGCCGGCCACGAACGACAACGGCGGGCCGGGTTCGCTCAGCGTGATCGCGTTGAGCGGCTTCGACCCGGGCGCGCCGACGCCGCTGAACGTGACGCAGATCGCCCTGCCATCGCAGGCCGGCGCGCCGGGCTTCAGCGTTGGGCGCTTCGACGATATCGGCCGGCTGCCAGTGGACAACACGCCGGCGACCCTGGAGCCGGAGAGCGTGGCGTTCTCCGCCGATTCGCAGTTCGCCTTCATCACGCTGCAGGAGAACAACGGCGTGGTGCGGCTCAACTTGGCCGATAACTCGCTAGCGTTCTTCGGGCTTGGCCAGACGTCGCACTTGGCCGACCTAACCAACGGCGGCGGCTACAACCCGGTGGAAGTCCTGACCGCCTTCCGCGAGCCGGACGGCGTCGCGATCATCGAGCTCGGCGGCGTGCGCTACTTTGTCACCGCCGACGAGGGCGACACGCGCCCGAGCGCGGGCAGCGCCGGCGTACGCGGCGGTCGCACGGTGAGCGTGTTCGACGCAAACACCGGCGCGTTGATCGGCGACACGGCCGGCCAGCTCGACGACCTCGCGGCGGCGCGCGGCGTCTACCCCGACAACCGCAGCAACCGCGGCGGCAGCGAGCCGGAAGTGCTGGACGCCATTGTCTTCAACGGCCGCGCGATCGTGGCCGTGGGCCTGGAGCGCGCCAACGGCGTCGCGCTGGTGGACGTGACCACCCCCGCTGCGCCGCGCGCCTATCAGTTCATCGCAACCGGCGTCGCGCCCGAAGGCGTCAAGCTTGTGGTGAAGAACGGCGCGCTCTACATCTTCGCGGCCAACGAGGTGAGCGGCACGCTGACGGTCGCGCGCGTACCGGAAGGCGATGCCATCTTCACCCAGCGCTACACCGAGAACACGCCGCTCGCGCTGAACGACCTAGCGGTGATTGACCCGGATGCCGGCGACACGATCGAGGTCACCATCCAGTTGAGCGATCCGACCATCGGGGCGTTCTCGACCGGCGCGGTGGGCGGCGCGACCTCGACCTTCGACCCGCAGACTGGTTTGTATCGCGCGGCCGGGCCGGTCGCCGATGTGAACGCGCTCTTGGCCGGCATCCAGTTCACGCCGGCGGCCAACCGCAGCCAGACGGTGACCGCGCTCGTCACGGCGACGGATGGCAACTCACCCGTGGTGAGCGGCGTGATCACGCTGGTCGGCATCGAGGTAAACCAGCCGCCGGTCGCCGGCAACGACACGCTCATCACGTATCAATACCTGCCGGTGGAGGTGACCACTGCGGCGCTGACGGCGAACGATACCGATCCGGACGGCGATCCGTTGACGGTTACCGGCGTAAGCGCGGCGAGCGCGAACGGCGGCGCGATCGTCTTCGACGGCGCCAAGCTGCGCTACACGCCTCCGGGCGCGTTCGTCGGCAGCGACAGCTTCACCTACACCGTGAGCGATGGACAGGGCGGCGTCGCCGTCGGCAACGTGACGGTGATCGTGCAGCCACTGCCGCCGCAGGTCAGGCCGGTGCGCCCGATCTTGGCGTGTGTGGTCAAGCACGGCGACAGGCACTTCACCGCCTACTTCACCTATCGCAACAACAACGCTTATCCGGTGGTGATCCCGATCGGTCCGCGCAACCGCTTCCTGCCGGCGCCGCACAATCGCAACCAGCCGACGATCTTCCTGCCAGGCCGGCAAGGCTATTTTGCCGTCGAGTTCCGCACGCCGTTCGTGACGTGGCAACTGGATGGGTGGTTCGAGACAGCGACATGGTTCTCGAAGCGTTGCCGGTAGGTTGAGCGCCGCGCTGCGCGTCTGAATCGAATCCAAGGAGTCGGGCTACATGTGCCCGACTCCTTGTTTTACCGGCCGGCGAGGAGTTGCTCGATTTGCGCGATCTCCTCCGGAGACAGGTTCCAATCGCCGGCGGCAACCGTCTCTTCGATCTGCGATGGCTTGCGCGCACCGACGATGGCGCTGGTCACCTCCGGCCGGCGCAACACCCAGGCGATGGCGAGCTGCGCCACGGTGTGGCCGCTCCGGTGCGCAATCGGCTTGAGCATCTCGACCAGTTCGAGGTTTTTGCTCAACTGCGGCTCTTTGAACCGCTCGTCGAACTGCGCGCGATGATCATCCTTCGGCAGGCGTTCGACCCACTCACGGGTGAACTTGTCGGTGAGGATACCCTTTTGCATCGGGCTGTAGCACACCACGCCGATGTCGTTGGCTGCGCAGAAGCCGAGCAGCTCGTCCTCGACGCCGCGCACGAGCATCGAATACGGCGGCTGCAGCGAGGCAATCGGGTGAATGGGCTGCAGGCGCTTCATCTGCGCGACGTTGTAGTTGCACACGCCGATGTAGCGGATTTTGCCGGCCTTGACGCCGTCGGCCATCACGCCCCAGGCATCCTCGATCATCTCCTCGGGCTGCGGCCAGTGCATCTGATACAGGTCAATCACATCCACGCCCAGCCGTCGCAGGCTGTCGTCAATCTCGGCCCGAATGCTATCGGGGTGGAGGTTGGCGTAGGGCGTGCCGGTCTCGTCCCACCTGCGCCCGCATTTGGTTGCGATGATGGGCCGCCTGCGTGAACCGAGTTCTTTCAGAGCGCAGCCAACGACCTCCTCGCTGTGGCCGAGGCCGTAGACTGCCGCGGTGTCAATCCAGTTTACGCCCAGCTCGAGCGCGCGGTGGATGGTCCTGATCGAATCCTCGTCATCCTGTGCGCCCCAACTGAACTTCCATCCGCTGCCGCCCATCGCCCACGCGCCGAGGCCGACGACGCTCACGTGTAGATCGGTGTAGCCGAGTTTTCGTGTTTGCATGTGGGCAGTTTAACCACAAAGTCGGGCAGGGCGTTAGCCAATAGTCGGTTGCGAATCGTGGCAGTTGCCTACTGTGGTCTGTACGATGTTGGTGGCGAGGTGTCGCACCGCATCACGCCGACCTCGCATGCGGTAGGAGGTGGAAATGATTAAGGTTGTGTTATTCGACGATGAACCGGTGATCCTTGAGGGGTTGCGAGCGACGCTGAGCAGCCACACAACATCGAAGTTGTGGGGCAGAGGGTATTGAAAGCCGGCGTGCTCGGTTATTGTCTCCGCTGCGACGACACATCACACGTTGCCGGAGCCATGCTGGCGATGATTGCCATCGTCTTCGTAGCCGCTGCTGTTGCGCTGATTGTCTCATCTATCATCACCCTCTGGCAGTTGAGCACCACAACAAGCGACTCTCACGCCATGGTGGCTCGGATTGCAGGAATGGCGCCCCTGCTGCTATCGGTGAGCGCCCTCATCTACGCCTCATTGTTTCGCCTGCCCATGGCGCGGCCCGTGGAAGCCAGCGGCGGTTGGGTCTTTGTGTTTGTTCTGATGCTCGTCGCACCTGCCAGCGCTGCGGCCGGTCTGTTTTTCGGTTGTGCGGGTCTCGGCTTATGCAATTCGCCATACAGACGGTTTCATCTAATCAGCGCAATACTGTGAGCGCTTCCTACTTCATACTCACTTTTCTTGACCCTCGATTCCGATTCTGAATTTGCCATCCACCATCACGCGCTCGACCTTGACATTGAGGATGTCTTCTGGTGGGATGGCCGTCAGGTCATGCGACAACACGGTCAAATCGGCCAGCTTGCCCGGCTCGATCGAGCCAAGCTCGTGCTCACTATAGCCGGCGTAGGCCGCGCCCATCGTATAGCCGTAGATCGCCTCTTCGATCGTCAGACGCTGATCGGGATACCAGCCGCCTTCGGGCGTGCCGTCACGGCGCCGACGCGTCACAGCGGCGTGGATGCCGACCAGCGGATCGAACGTCTCCACCGGCGAATCGCTGCCCAGCGCCAGCCGTGCGCCGCCGTTCAGCAAGTCGCGGAAGGCGTAGGCATAGCGCCCGCGCCGTCCCCAGTAGCGATCCACCATGAACATGTCCTGCGTGGCGTGAATCGGCTGCACCGAGGCGATCACGCCGAGCCGGCCGAAGCGCGCGACGTCGTCGGGGTGGAGCACCTGGGCGTGTTCGATGCGGTCGCGCAACGGACGGCGGATGGGGGACGGAGGACGATCATCCTGCGTCACCCGCGCATAGGCATCCAGGACGGCGCGATTGGCGCGGTCGCCGATGGCGTGCGTGGTGGCCGACAAGCCGTGCGCATGTGCTTTCGTTACCAACTCGACGAGCTGCTCCGAGTCATACAAAGCAATCCCGTAGTTGCCCGGCTCGCCCTCATAAGGCGCGATCATCCAAGCGGTTCGCGGGCCGAGCGCGCCATCAGCGAAGATTTTGATCCCACCGATGCGCAGCCAGGCGTCGCCGAAGCCGCTGCGCAGGCCGGCGCCGATGATCGCGTCTAGGTCCTCGACCGGCAACTGCTTGCAGATGCGTAGCGTGCTGCGCCCCTGTTCGCGCAGGCGCTGGTAGGTGTTGAACGTGCCGATGCCGCCCGCACCATCCATGCAGTGCACGCCCGTCAGGCCAGCCGCGTTCATGGCGCGCATGGCCAACAGTGTTGCTTCTTCCTCCTGCTGGGGCGTGGGCGGGGGGATCACTCGCGCAACCAACGCCATCGCGCTTTCGAGCAGCACGCCGGTCGGTTCACCTTGTGCATCACGCACGATCTCACCGCCGGCCGGATCGGGCGTCTCGCGCGTGACGCCGGCGATGCGCAGCGCCAGCGAGTTGGCCCACAACGCGTGCCCGCTCTTGGCGCGCAACGCGACCGGGTGCGCTTGCGTCGCCGCGTCGAGCTGTGCCGATGTCGGGAACCGGCCGCCCCAGATGGCCTGCTGCCAGCCCCAGCCCTCGATCCACTCGCCGGGGGGTGTCCGTGCTGCGCGGTCGCGCACGCGGCGCACGGCCTCCTCAACACTCGGCACCTCGTCCACATTCACGCGCTGCATAGCGAAGCCGGTGTGTTCCAGGTGCAAGTGCGCGTCAATCAGCCCGGGCAGCACGAACGCGCCGTGCATGTTCAGCCGCTGCATATCCGGTAGCCGGATGGCCTCGATGTCTTCATCGCTGCCGACGGCGAGGATGCGGTTGCCGGCGATGGCGATGGCCGAGGCGCGCGGCTGGCGCGGGTTGACCGTATAAACGCGGGCGTTGGTGAGGAGGAGGTTCATGCCCGCGTTAGAAACTCAGCGACAGTGACCACCACTTGCAGGAGCGATAACCGGATTTCGGCGCGATCAACAGCCTCCGTCGCCATAGACCACTTCACCGAGTGCATTGTATCGCTTTCGGACCGCATCAACGGGTGCATTTCAAAATGGGGGCGCGCGGACCGGTTCGCCGCGATATTCGTTTCAGTCGCGCTGGGATAAATCCCAGCGCTGAGCATACGGTCAAGCGGGTTTGCTACGTTTGCCTCCGTTGGCGAATGCACCTCACATCGGCACAACGGGCAGGCGCGTTCAAACCCGGCGACGCGCGCGTGATGACGCTGGCAGCCTGGTCGCTCGCTCACGGATTGGCGACGCTGATGCTCGACGACCAGTTGCCCAGGGATATTCCGGCGCAGCGCTGCTGCTCGACGGCATGCGACGCCAGGCGTAATCCGACCGTTGCGCCGCCGCGTCGTGCGCGACGTCTGCCGGGGATGAGGCTCACGCTGCGAGCGCAGACGCTTCCTCGACGATCTGATAAGTGTGCTGAATCGGAACGACCTTGCCCAGCATAGCCTGCACCGGACAGTACTTCGTCTCGGACAGCTCGATCGCGCGCTCCAATGCCTCAGTGGCAATCCGTCGCCCGCGTACCAAGTACTTGACCGTGATCCGAGTGAACACTTTGGGGTGATCTGCAGCGCGCTCGGCGCGCACTTTGACCTCGAAGCCGGTCACGTCTTGTCGCTTCTTCTTCAGGATCGAGAGCACGTCCATCGCCGTGCAGCCGGCCAATCCCAGCGCAATCAACTCGATCGGCCGAAAGCCATCGTTGTCGCCGCCGACCGTCGAATCGGCATCCAGCTTCAGCGTGAAGCCGCTATCGGCGCTGCCGATGAACGCCAAACCTCGCTGCCAGACAACCGATGCATCTAATGTCTCCATCGCATCACCTCGGTGAAACGATGTTACCTCACGCCTGTTAGACTCGAGGAGCTTGCGTGTGGACGACCTAATCTCACAACGGATCTGCCCAATGTGCGGCCGGCCGTATCACCCGATCGAGGTGCATGGCCACGTACAATGTAGCGCCTGTGGCGTGAATATCGAGCCGTGCTGCGCCGGCGCCGCCCTGCATTGCCCCCCACCAGATGAGGCCGAATCGCAGCCAGCAGCCGACCGCGGCGTGACTTCCATCACGCCAAGCTAGCGCGAGTGCGCACTACCCGGCGCCGTTGCTTGAGTTATATTTCCGGCCGTATGCGCGTGTTGCGGCAAGCGACCTTGCTGTTCATCGCGGGACTCGTCCTCGCCGCGCCGATGTTGTGTCTCCAGTTCTGCGAACTGCAGCGCTACGTTGCCCGGCCGCAGACCTCGCTCGCCGAGATGGCCCGCCTGCACGCGCTAAGCCTGTCCGAACGCAAGTCGCAGCACCCCCATCACCACAGCGACGACCGCGCGCCCCTGACGCGCCTGAAGCAAATGGTGAACAGCGTCACGGAGTTTCTCCTGTCGCTGGGGGTCGCCATCGGCGCGTCGGTCGCCGTGCTCCGACGCATTCTCCCTCTCCTGCATCTCGGCCAGCCGCTCCTGGCCGTGCCCACGCCCCCGCCGCGCCGTCACCCGATCCGCCCTGCCTTCACATCGTGATGCCTGCCGGCGCGCCGAGCGCGTGCGGCGCACTCGACATGCATCACGTCATCGTCTTCGCACACACGCGCTGACCGTCATCGCATCTGAGTCTCTAGCCGGAGGCGCTATTAACGTATTCGAACCGTTGGCGCGAGCGGCGCTTTACATCGCGCTGATGCTCATGGTCGGCCTGCCGATCGGCCTGATAGGCGTCGTGTTGCCGGCCTTCCGCCGACATGGTGCCGACGTGCAACCAACCCTGACATTCGTCCGGCGCGGGCTGGCCATCGCTTCGCTGGTGCTGCTGGCCGGCGCAACTGCGTTCTTCGTCGCGCAGGTCATACCGCTCGAGCTGGAACTCGGCAGCGCCGAGGCTTGGATCGAGCTCGTGCGGCTGTCGTTGCTGGGACAAATGTGGATCGTCCGGTTAGCGCTGGGGCTGACTGCGCTAGTGGTGCTGCGCTGGGCAGCGAGGCCCGCTGCTTGGCTGTCCACCTGTGCGCTGGTCGGCCTGGCCGCGCAGGCGACCATCACCCGCACCAGCCATAGCGCTGCGATGGGTGAGGGGTGGCTGCCGGTCGCTGCAGACTTCGCACACCTCTTCGCCGGCGCGCTGTGGGGCGGCGGCCTGGTCGCCTTGCTCGTCGCCGTGCGCTGCGTGCTACGCGATGACGCATACGGGCGCATCGAGCTGACGCGCGATCTGATCTGGCGCTTCTCGCCGTTCGGCATCGCCGGCGTTGCGCTCGCCGCCGGCACAGGCATCGCGCTCTCATCGGTGCACGTCGCCGATGCCGACGCCTTGCGGACCTCCGACTACGGCCGGCTGATCTTGATCAAGACTGCGCTGGCTGCCGGAGCGGTCGCCCTGGCCGCGCTGCACAAATTCGTGACCCGACGACGCATGAAGACGCAGGCCGACGTGCGGCGTTTCAGCCGCACGCTGCTGGCCGAGGTGCTCCTCGTAGTCGGCGTCTTTGCCGGCGCGGCTTGGCTGGCCTCCACGTCACCGCCGCACCACATGGTGACCCATCAGATGCCCGATGGCTCGACGCACATGATGTTGATGACGGACCCCGAGTTTCAGCGCGCGCTGCAGATCGCTGCCCTGGCGGTCCTCGCAGCGGGCGCCGTTGCGTTCGCGCTGGAATGGCGCGGGCGCCTCGAGTCTCGAGCAAGATGAAAGGTTCAATTGAACTGGCGGCAGCCTTTGCGCTCGCCGCATCGCTTATCCTGACGACGAATCGAATGACCTCCGCACATGCTGTACTCGTCAGCGCCGAACCGGCGCCCAACTCGACGATCGGCGTTTCGCCCAAGCAGATCAAACTGGTGTTCAGCGAAGCGCTCCAGGACGTCGGGCACACGATCACGTTGCTCGACGAGAAGAAGAACAAGATCGCGCTGGGCAAGCCCATGCTCGACCCGGCAGACAAGTCTAAGAAGACGCTGATTGCCGACGTGCCGGCGCAGCTCGCAGTCGGCAGCTACACCGTGGAATGGAAGAACCTATCCACCGACGGCCACGCCGAGAAGGGAAGCTTCACATTCACCTTGGCCGAGATGGTCGAGATGACGTTGAAGTTCGCCTTCAAAGCGGGCAAAGAGCCGGTCGCTTGCGGCAAGGAGATCAAGAACCTGGGCGCGCGGCGCACTACGGCGCAGATCATGGACGCCCGGCTGTATATCTCGAACATCCGCCTGATCGGCCCCGGCGGTGAAGTGCCGTTCGCGCTCATCCCCGACGGCAAGTGGCAGACCGACCGAATCGCACTGCTCGACTTCGAGGATGGCAGCGCCATGTGCAAGGACACCGGCAACGCCGACCTGCGCGATGTCATCGTCGGCCAGGCGCCGGCCGGCAAATACACCGGCATCGTCTTCGACATGGGCATCCCCTTCGAGCTGAACCATGCCGATGTCGCCGTCGAAGCCGCGCCACTCAACATTCAAGCGTTGTGGTGGAACTGGCAGACGGGCTACAAGTTCGTGCGCATTGACCTGGCGACCAACAGCGCGCCGCCCAACGACAAGTGGTTCATCCACCTGGGCAGCACCGGCTGCGGCAAGATGGAGACGGGCCACGGGGGCGACCTGCACGGCATGGCCAATAAGCCGCCGGAAGAGCCGTGCAACAACCCCAACGTGGTCACCGTTCGGCTAAACCGCTTCGACCCAAGCAAGGATCAGATCGTGGCCGACCTGGCCGGCCTGTTGACCAACGTCAACATCGCCCAATCCACGCCTAAGCCGGCCGGCTGCATGTCCGGCGTGGACGACCCCGATTGCCGCCGGCTGATCCCGAACTTCGGTCTCTCGCTGGTCAACGGCCAGTGCGTGAACGGCTGTCGCGGCCAGCGCTTCTTCCGCGTCGAGGCAGCGCCGAAGTCATAAACCGCTATCGCAATGACGGGGCGGGGCATCCCGTCCCGTCGTTAAAAGAAGTCAAAGGAGCAAAGAAACGACATGAGCAACACAAAGCACTACACAGGCATTCGACACACCCTATTGGCTGTTGCCGCGAGCCTTGCGCTGGCATTGACGGCGTGCGGCGGCGGATCGGCCCCCGAGCCGACCAAAGCGCCGCCGGCTGCGCCCGCTGCCGAGCCAACCAAAGTGCCGGCAGAGATTGTGGAGAAGGGCAAGACGGCCTTCAACCAATACGGCTGCCAGGCTTGCCACGCCATCCAGGGCTTCGCCAACGGCGCGGTCGGGCCGGCATTGGACAACCTCTATGCCAATGCCCAGAAGACCATCGCCAGCGCGGAATACAAGAGCAGCGAGGGCAAGGCAACGACGGTGGAGGAATACATCCGTGAGTCCATCCTCAACCCGAACGCCTTCGTCGTCGCCCAGTGTCCCACCGGCCCCTGCCCGAAGGGCGTGATGATCCAGAACTTCAAGGATCAGATCAGCGACGCGGAGCTGGAAGCGCTGATCGGCTACTTGATGACGCTGGGGCGCTGATCACTCGTGAGCGGGCGCGGCACTGCTGCGCCCGCTCACCCGACTTCAGTTTGTCGCATAGCGTCATTCAGACCCGTTACCTGTGCCTTCTTCACGACGCTGCTGTGCGCCGGCATGGTTGTCGGCTTGCCAATCGCCGGTCGTCTGGCGCACCTCAGCGTCGTGCGGGCGCGTGTGCACCTACGCGCAACCTGGCGTGCCGTCGCGCCGCTGGTCACGCCGGAATATGCCGACGCGCCGCTACAGCGGGCGATTTATATCCACGCGCCGTCGCGCCCGCCTAGCGTGACCTTCGTGAACGGCCACATGGATCCGTTCACGCTGGACGAACTGCGCGGCTACGGCGTACTGCTGTTCTTCGGCACGCGCGACTGCGATGGTCTGTGTCCTCATGTGCTGAGACAGTTCACGCGCGTGAAGGCTGCGCTGGGCGAGCACGCAGCGCGCGTGCGATTCGTGATGATCGGCGTGGATGCCGAGCGCGACCGGCCGGCTTCGCTGCTGCGGCTGGTGCGCTCATACGATCCGGACTTCATGGCGCTGACGGCAGACGCGCAGATGGCCGTGCCATTCGCGCACAAGCACGGCGTGACCGTGCTGCGAGCGCCGAGCCGGCAGGGCAGCGCGCTCATCCCGCTCACGCCTTACATCATCTATCTGAATCCTCAGGGCTTGTGGACGATGTGCTTCCCGCCGGATATGCCCGCCGAGGAGATCGCCGATGAGATCGTTTATTCGCTCGCGTTCTGAAGCGTTACGCGGGCAGCGTGACGCACCGGCCAACGGCTCAAGAGAGCGATGGACTCTGCGCTGCGCTGCCGACGTGATGGTGATCACGTTGGCGCTGACCTGCGCGCTGATGGGCATCACGACCATCCTTGCGCCACAACCGGCGGTTGCGTCGGCGCATGCGTGGGTGTGGAACCTGCCGGCGTATGTGCCGCTGCCGCGCGTGCCGGAGTGGAACCCGATGACGCCGGAGAAGTTCGAGCTGGGCCGCTATCTCTTCTATGACACGCGCCTGTCCGGCAACGGCACGCAGTCGTGCGCGACGTGCCACCAACAGCGCCTGGCCTTCACCGACGGCCTACCACAGAGCATCGGCAGCACCGGCGAGATTCACCCGCGCAACGCGCAGTCGCTCGCCAACGTCGCCTGGAATTCGACCCTGACATGGGCCAACCCGCTCCTGACCGAGATTGAGAAGCAAGTGCCGATCCCGATGTTCGGCGAATTCCCGGTCGAGCTGGGCATCACCGGCAAAGAGCAGGCGGTGCTCCATCGGTTCAAGTCTGACCCGCACTACCGGCGAATGTTCGCGGCGGCCTTCCCCGGCGAAGCCGAGCCGATCACGTGGAAGAACATCGTGTATGCGCTGGCGACGTTCACACGCGGCCTAACCTCGTTCGATTCACCCTACGACCGCTACCTGGCCGGCGACCGAACGGCGCTCAGCCCGTCGGCCATCCGGGGCATGAACCTGTTCTTCTCCGAGGACTTGGAATGCCACCATTGCCACACCGGCTTCAACCTGACGGCCTCGACGACCTTCTCCGGCGCAGTCTTCATCGAGCGGCCCTTCTTCAATACCGGCCTGTATAACCTCGACGGCAAGGGCGCCTACCCACCCGACAACGAGGGCGTGAAAGAGTTGACCAACGACCCAACCGACATGGGGCGCTTCCGGCCGCCGTCGCTGCGCAACGTCGCGCTCACCGCCCCCTATATGCACGACGGCAGCATGGCCACGCTAGAAGAGGTGATCCGCTTCTATGAGCGCGGCGGGCGGAAGATCACCGGCGGCCCATACGCCGGCGATGGGCGGCTCAGCCCGTTGAAGAACGGCCTGGTGTCCGGCTTCACGCTCACCGATGCGCAGCGGCAAGACCTGATCGCCTTTTTGGAGAGCCTGACGGATTGGAATTTCGTCACGAACCCGCGCTTCAGCGATCCGTTCGCGCCTGCGTCGGCGGCGCAGGCCACCACGACACCGCGACCGGATGCAACGCCGGCAGCGGTCGCGCCATCTCCTACTCCACCGCCGATCTTCAGCCGGCAGGAATATCACGCGCGCCTGAACACCCTCCTGACGGACCTCGACGCGCTGAGGACGCTGGTGCGACGCAGCCACCACGCCGAGGCGCAGCGCTTGGCGCGGCAGGTGCATGATCGCCTGCATGCGCTGCGCGCGACGTCGCAGCACCTCGGAGCCGGCGACGCGCATGACCGCGCCGAGGCGTACCTACACGGCCAGGTGCTCGCCCGGCTCGCGTCGGAGGATGCCCACCCAGCAGCGATCATCGCGGCTATCCGCGACCTGGAAGCTGTGCTGCACACGATGGCGAAGGCGGCCGGCTGATCAGACCCGCCCCGATGTAAACGCCTGGGCTGAAAGGGACGGGATGCGCGCGGCTTGCTCGTATGCTCAGCGCTGGGATTGATCCCAGCGCGACTGAAGCGAATATCGCTGCAGGCCAGTCTGCGCTCCTCCATGCAGCACAGACCGGCAACGCCTCCAACAAAAAATGCACCCAGCGGAACGAGATCTTCTCGCTCCTATTTTTGCGAGCACCAGCACGAAGCCAATCGCATCGCGCACATCGCCCTTTGAAGTCATCCGATAAGGGGTGAGAGATGGTGAAATGTGAGGCAAGTGCGAAGATCTTTGTAGTAGATGAATGCTGGGCACTCTGTCGAGGTATCTCGGACTTGCTCGACGACGTAGGGTTACCAATCGAGGCGCGCATCAACTCGATCGCTACCTGCATAGAGAAGATAGGGAAGACAGCGGATCCCAACGACGCTCTCGTAATCTGTGGCCCCCATCTCAATGAACGGCAACTCTTCGACTTCCTCCGTTGGCTACATCGAAACGCGCAGCACGCGCGGAGCATTCTGATTGCGACGCAAGCGGCTGACCCGGACTTTTACCTGGATGCAGCTTTCAACCACGTCAGCGCTTGTCTGGCGTATGACCTTGAATGCGAAAGGATCGCCCAAGCAGTTCAAGAAGTCCTGAATGGGCGTGTGTTGTTCTCTGCCCAGGACTTCGAACGAGCCTTCCAGCCCATCATCATCACGCCCGCCGAGCAGCGCGTATTGCAGTTGATGGCCGAGGATCTGAGCTACCCCGAGATCGCTGCAAGGCTGTTCCTAAGTGCCAACACGGTTCGTAGGCACGCCGAGCGCATTCTCGCCAAGCTGAACGCGCACAATCGCGTTGCCGCCGTTGCGCGTGCCCATCGTCGAGGCTTCCTCTCCCAAGGCGCTTTGGTGCATAGCACCAAGAAAAGTTAGCCCATCGCCCAGCTTGAAACCGGTCGGTGGAGCGATTAGCATAATCCGTGAAACAGGTAATTACTGGGAACTAAAAAGTTAGCATCGTCGTGAACACGGGACAAACTTGTCCAGGACCTTGCTGAGCTACTCGTTCATAAATCACGAGAGGGAGAGTGAAATGTCTGAACCCACTTTGTCGAAACTCGTTGGCCAGTTGTCGTCACTGCCGGTAAAAGTCACGACCATCATCACGCCTTTCAGCAAAGACGACCCCCGCTTCCAGGTCGCCGGAGATGATGGGATGCTTCACCCAATGGGATTCTCGTTGGCAGATCTCGCCAGAGAAGCGAAGGATGGCATCCTGGAGTGGACGGAACCGATTAGGAAGACTACCGAGAGAATAGATTTGAGGCCATTCTTGGAGCAGTTCGATCCTCAGACTACCTATCTGAACTTCCGATACGAAGTGAAGCCGGATGACGACGCCCTGCAGAAAGATCCGAACGCCCGCGAAGCCTGGGACGCCTATGGGCGCGAGACGAAACGGTTCGTAGATGCTAATCGCAAGACAAGCCATTAGCAGCACACCGTGAACTCAAGCTCCTTTTGGAAGGGGCTGGGGCGCATCGTAGAGACGCGTCGTGGCGCGTCCCTACCAAAAAGAGTTCGATGAAAAGCAGGTCAGACCGCTTCGAGCGGTCTGATTTGTTTCAAGCACGCACCTCGCCGGGAGACGCGCTAGCGCTCGATTGCGAATGCCGCGCCGTTGCTCCGCCCGAATACCTCGGGGAAGTAGGTCTGCTCGGCCGAGGCCGGCATGACCTTGAACTGGCCGGCGATGCTGGGCCGGATGACGTAGGTGTATTCGTACGTGCCGGCGGGCAGGTAGCTGGCGAAGACAGCCACGCGGTCATCGTAGATCTCCCGGTGGGTGAAGTACCACCAGCCCCAACCACTCTTGCTGCCGAAGATGGGGATGATCGGCTCGTCGCCCAGGTTCAGCGTCTGGTTGGTCTTCAACGAGGTGTCCACCGCTTCGGCGCCGCCCGGCAATGGGTCGGTGACGCGCACGTAGTACAAGTCGCTCGGCGCGACGATCGTCAGCCGCACGCGCACGTTCTGTCCGATCTTCGCGCCGGCAATGGCCGGGCAGGGCTTGTCCGGCGCCGGCACGCAGTCGGCCAGCTCATACTTGCGCGCGATCACGATGCCGCGATTGACGGCCGGCGCTGTATCCGCAGGCAGGTAGGCGCGCAGATGCGCGGTGTAATACAACCGTCCTTCACCCGTGCCGCGCTCGAAGACCAGCGCGTTGGCCTGCGCACGCAGCAGGTTCACGACGGTTACGACCGCCTCCGCCGACTCGCCCTGCGGATTCGCCTGGCCGCGCAATAAGCCTTGGTCGTTCAACGTGACGCGCCAATCGAAGGCGCTGCCGCGCTCGCCGGTCGCTTCGATCCAGTCGGCAAAGGCGACGATCGCCCATTCGGTTTCCTGCGTGCTGGACCAGCCGCTGCCGGCACGCGCCGCCATCAGCCAGCGTACGGCGCCGGGCGCGAGTGCGTTGCGCGGGTCGAGCCGGGCTAACGCGGCCAGCACGATGGCCGTGCTGCGCGTGTCGCTGAAGAAGTTGGCCCAGTCACGCGCGCGCTCCTGCCACGAGATGCCGGTCGCGCTGGTGATCGCCGCCGACTGGATGTCGGCCAGCAGCGTCTTGATGCGGGCATCGCCGGGGTTCACCTTGTCGAGCGCCATGACCAGCAGCGCCTGGCCATAGTGGCTGAGCTTGGCGCGGTTTTCGTAGAGCACGCCCAGCCGACCGCTGTCGCCCCGTCCGGCCTCGGCTTGCACGAACAGGATGTAGGCCTGCCGATTAGCGGCCGTCGCGTCGGTCAGCGCGCTCGGCGGCTTGAGCTGTTCGCTCAGATAGTTGTGCGCACGGTTCAGCGTGCCTTCGTCCACCGGGAAGCCGGCCTGCTGGGCACGCGCCATGGCCAGCACGATATGGGCACTGACCATCGGGTCGCTGGCGCCGCCGGCCCACCATCCCCAGCCGCCGTCGCTGCCCTGCTGGCTGTAGAGGCGCTGCAGCGCCGAAGCGACGCCGTTTTGCAGCGAGGCATCGCCGGGAGTCCGAACGCCGGCTTGCGCCAGCGCCAGGTTCACGATCAGGCGCGAGGCGGTCCAGTCGGCGCTCTCGTAGGGATGAGATTCGAGCGCCTGCACACCCTTCGCCGCGGCAGCGCCCAGTCCGGTGTCCACTTGCACCGTGAGGTCGCCCTGGCCGGTATCCAACCGCGGCGGCAAGGCGACGAGTTCGAGCTTGCGCCCCGGCTCGCTCAGGTCGCCCGCCGTGCCGACCGTCTCCGGCGCGGCGTAGCGCAAGATCGGGATGCCGTTGGGCGCACCTAATAGGCCGGGCTGGGCGCTATCCTGCAGACCACCGCCGGCTACGGTCATGGTGATCTCGGACGAGGCCGCCGCGCCGGTCACGGGCTCCTGCACCGTCACCGTCCAGTCCACGCGCGCCACGCCGCCGGCTTTCACATTGACCTGCTGGATGGCGTTCCCGCCGATCAGCGTGAGGCCGGTGGAAGCGAGCGCGACCTGCACATCCAGGTCGGCGGGGGTGTTGTTGTTCACCACTGCGCCGATGGTGACCGTATCTCCGGCGACGAAAAAGCGCGGGGTGACCGGCCGCACCAACAGCGGTTTGGTGGAGACGACTTCGTTGATCGCCTCGCCCACGCGCGTGTCGGGCGTCACGGCGCGCGCAGTCATCCGCCAGGTGGTCAGGTTATCAGGCAGGATGATCTGCACGCGCGCCCGGCCATCGGCACCGGTCTGCACCACCGCATTCCAGTAGGCGGTGTCCTTGAAGTTGCGGCGGGTGAATTGCGCATCGGCGAGCGCTTCGCCGCCCCCACCGCCGCCCTTGGCCTCTGCTGCGACCACCTTTGCCGTGATGCGATCCACGTTCACGTTGAGTGTGCTGGCGGTGCGCACGCTGAGCGGGCGCTGGCCGTAGAACGCGTCGAGGATCGGCGGTGCGTTCGAATCGGCCAGGCTGAGCACGGCTTTGTCCACCAGCGCCAGCGACAGCTCGGCTTGGACGGGATTGCCGGCGACGTCGGTGACGCGAATATCGTAGGTGGCCGTGTCGCGCGGCGCGTATTGTGCCCGGTCGGGTGTGATCTCGATGTTGAGGGCGAACTGCGCCGGATCCACCGCGAACTGGGTGTAACCCAAGCGGTAGGCTGGCACGGGGTTGTCGCCGCCCACCCCCTTGACGAGCATCACCGAGACGTAGACGTTCGGCGCGAAGCTCGGCTCGATGGGGATGTCGAGCACATCGCTGTTGCTGCGCAAGGTGAGGGTCTTGCGTTGGATGAAGCCGCCGCGCTCGATGGTGAGTAGCGCCGTGGCGGCGCCTTGGAAGGGCGAGGGCACCAGCACGCGGGCCGTCTCACCCACTTGATAGCTGCGCTTGTCGGCCTTCAGCTCGATGCGGTCGTTGTTCTCCACGCGCCAGGCCACATATTCGCCGGCCGACGAGACATAGACCGACGTGCCGGCCGCTACGGCAGGCTCCGCGCCGGTGGGGCTGGCAGCGACGATGTGGTACTCGCCACCTTCCTGCGGCCGGAAGCCGGCGATCGCTTTGCCATCGGCGTCGGTCGTGACGGTGACCGAGAAAATCTCGGTGTCGCTGGGCACAGAGGTGTAGTACAGCCCGCCGTAGGGGTCCTGTTCCTGCGTCGTGAACCACTGCCGACGGTTGAACGAGACGACGACGGGTTTGTTGGCCACAGGTTGGCCATCCCAGCCCACCGAGATCACGTCAGCGGCGACTTCGTCGCCGGCGTTGAAGACATAGCCACGTGGGGCAATGCCGAAGTAGAACGCGCCCTTGTGCACGACGACGCCGGCGCGCGCCGAGACGCTCTGGTCGTTGACGTCGGTCACGCTGACTTCCAGCGTGAAGCGCGCACTGGTCTTGCGCTTGCTCAGGTCGGCCGGCAGGCGAAGGGTGAAGCGACCCTGAGCATCGGTGACGCCTTCGCCGCCGGCGATCGGCTCGTTGAAGCCGAAGAAGCTGCGCGGGCTGAAGTCGTAGTCGCCGAAGGTGTAGTTGCCCACGCCGGTGTAGCGGTCGAAGAAGTAATCGGTGGCGAGCAACGACCAGCGCACCTTCGCGCCTGCCACACTGCCGCCGAAGAAGTATTCGGCATCGAAGGTAGCGTTGATCGTCTCACCGTCGAGGTAGTCCACCTTATCCGTCGTCGCCGTCACCTCGAACTCCGGCGCGCGATAGGCGGCGACGAGGAACGACACGCCGTAGTAGCTGCACGGCGACTCGTCCTTGCCGACGTTAGGTTTGGGGACGCACGCCTGGATGAAATACTGGCCGGTGGGCGCGCCGTTGTCCAGCGCGAACTGGCCGTTGAAGCCGCCGTTGGCGTCCAGCGGCACGGTGGCACTGAACACCTGCTGGCCTTGGCCGTTGAAGATGGCGAGGTTGATCTGCGCGACGTCCGCCGGCACGCTGTAGCGGGCGTCGTCATCGCGGCGCACGATGCCCTTGTAGAAGACCATCTGGCCGGGGCGATAGATCGGCCGGTCGGTATAGAGGTAAGCGAAGAACGGCTCGGCCTGATAGCGCCCCGGCAGGTTGAAGTCGTAGATGTTGATGCCGTAGGACATCTCGCTCCAGGCGATGCCGAACGGCCCGGGCTCGCCCGGCGCGCCTACCAGAGCATAGAGCGTGTTGTAAGGCCGGTAGCCTGCAGGGAAAGTGACGAAGGCCTGGCCGGCCTCTTCGCCACCACCGGTTACAGCGGAGGCGATCTCGGCGAAGGCGTTATCGCGGAAGGAGACGGCCACGCCGGATAGCGGCGCGCCGGTGTTCAGGTTCGTCACCCAGGCCAGTCCATCGCGGTCGCCGCGCTTCAGCCCAATGTGCACGTTGGTGACGATGACGATATGGCGGATGGGCTGGAAGTCACGGTCGAGGGCGACCAGCTCCGGCGCACTCACTTCGAGCAGATAGATGCCGGTGGGCAGCGCGCCGCCGCCCTCACTCAGCAAGAGCTTGTAGTTGGCCGATTCGTTCAGCCCAGCCGTAGTCATCGCCGACCAGCGGCGCACCACCTGGTCGGCACCGGGCTTGAAAGTGCGCAGATTCTCATACGCGTTGTTCGCGCCGGTGAGGTCGTAGAACTGCTGCGATGTAAGTGAGGCCAGCGCGAAATCCAGCCGGGTGACGTTGCGGTAGAGCACGAACAACTGCGTCGGCTGCGCGGCGTTGTAGGTGCCGATCAAGCCGTCGCTCTGCACGATGACCAGCGGCGGCAGCGGGCCGGTCGAGAAGCGCACCTCGGTATCCTGCCCGATCTTGACGCCATAGATGTCGGTCGCATCGCCGCCGATGCGCACGCGATAGTTGGTGGACGGCTTGAGGTTGATGTTGAGCGAGAACTCGTTGCTGAACGCGTCGTAGTAGCTATACACGCCGGTCAGCGTGATCGGTGGGTCGAACGCCAGGTTGGCGATGACGGTGGGCACGGACATCGGCGCGCTGAAGCGGACGGAGAAGCCGTCGTTGGACGGGGCGCGATCTTGATTGTTGGCCGGGCGCGTGCCCACCACGGCGGGCAGCGGGACGGCCTGGAAGGTCGTGGTCGCCTCGACGGCCGTCGCGCCCGACCCGGCGGCAGCGCGTGCGCCGGCCCTGACGCGCACGGTGTAGGTCTGCCCACGCCGATAGTCCTCGTTGGGCACGAAGGCCATCACCTCACCGGCGGGCGTAGGCAACGGAGGCGCGCCAGCGGCCTGCGGCGCCGGCATGAACGGCGGTGCGGGTTGCTCCGTCGGCGGCTCATCGGCCCAGCGGAACGACCCGCGCACCGGCGGCTCGATCACGAAGGCGGCTTCGGCACTGGCGCGATCCATCTTCTGGCTGAAGGTGACGCTGATCGGTTGGCGCAGGCCGATGCCCTTCGCACCGTCAGACGGCGCGATGAATTTGACGACCGGCGCGGCCACGCTGAACGTCCAAACGTAGTCGCGCTCCAGCAGCGCGCCACCGGTGTCCTGCAGGCCGGCAGCGACACGGCCTTCGTAGGTGACGCCGGCTTGCAGCGGCTGGGATGGCTGGAAGACGTAGATGCTGGTGTTCAGCCACTGCCCGCGCCCGGCGATCGGCGGGTTGAACGTGACCGGCACAGGCAGGTTGGCCTGCTCGGCCAGCGTGGTGAGCGCGACGACCGGCCGGTTGAACAACACGGTGATCGTCGCATCGGCGGTGACGTCCTGCGCGCCCGCGGCGGGGATCGTCTGCGCGACGGCCAGCGCGCCGATGGTGCTGATGGTGAACGACTCCGGCCGGGCCAAAGCCAAGCCTTTGGCGCTCTTGGCGTCGGTCGAGAGCGATACGTTGTAGCGCGTCGCGCGCGCCCAAGTCTGACGCGGCTTGAACACGGCGCGGTTGTCGCTGGTCCATTCCAGCGTGCCGTCAACGGCAACGCCATCGCCGGTCTGCACAGCGAGCGCGCGTTCTACCGAACGGCGATCCATCGGTTGGTCGAAGATCAGTTCGATGGGTCTGTCCACCGGCAGCTCCTCACCCTGCACCGGCGCGCGGTCCACCAGGATTGGGTTGGCGAGCGGGCGCGGCGTGGGCGATGGGCCGGGCGTGGCCGGCGGGTTGATCTGCACGGTGATCTGTGGCGTGACGTTCGGCTCGGCGGTCGGCTCAGGAGCCGGTTGGCTGCAGCCGGCGAGCGCGATCGAGGCAGTGAGCGCGAGGCTCACGAAGCGGGCGAATAGATTCTTGCGCATAGGATTCGCGGAACGGGAGGGAACTCTTGAGAGTGTCTTCACACTATGGCTTTCTCTGACCTTTCCTGACTTGATACGCCACTTTTGCATCCCGTACTGCTGGTAAGTCGTCAAGCCAAGAGAGATTTCTACCGATGATCAGTTCCCTCATTTGAGCATGGTGAGTTCCCTTCATCGGTATTAGACGCATTTGAAAGCCACGTCGGCGCGCCATGTCTTTCACTTCCTCGGCTTCATCGTAAGTCATCAAAAAATCGCCCACAAGGGATTCACACAGCGCAAAGAGCGCTTCATGATCGAGTTGATAATGCTTATAGAGTCGCTTCCCTGCCTTCTTTCCACCAGCGGTATAGGGAGGATCTATGAAATACACGACATCCGGGTTTGTTGCGAATTCAGCCATCACCTTCAAACCGTCATCTTGACGAAAGTCAATTCGGCTGGCGACTCGATCAAGGTTGATGAGGCGCTGAGCTAGAGTTTTTGGATACCATCGAGAGCCAATGCCTTTGTTGTTCTCTCCATGCCGGATAAAGCTGGACCCCTCGGCGAGTATCCCCCCATGCAGAGTCCGATTCTTCAAGATTGTCTGGAATGCAAGCTCTCTTCTGGATTGCACTGTCTTCTCAAGTTCTGCTTCCACGGCTTCCCGCGTCATCCGAAATGCCAAGATTCGATGAGCAAGCCACTCCGCGTCGCCACTCACAATGGTTTCCCAAACGGCTGCCACCTCATCATCCAATTCGACCATGACGACCTTGTCAACCCAATTCTCGAAGAGTGCGGTGAGGCTAATAATCCCGCCACCAGCGAACGGCTCGACCAGAACGTGCGGCTTGACCTTCAGGCTGGCCATCCAGCGCCGAAACGTCGGCACGAACCAAGTCTTTCCGCCTGGATAACGGAAAGGGCTCCGCTGCGGCACGGAAGCAACGTTCACTGGGCGGGGCAAAGCCGTTCCATCAGAGTCGGTGAACAGCGAAAACTTCATCTGCGTTGTCATGGTCAAAACGGTTTCTCGATCGTTTGATTCGTCGGCGGGGTCTCTAACTGCTCATCCAGTCGCTCTTGAAGCAGCTTGATGAAGTCTTCCATTCTGCCCGGCGACGGTGTGGTCATGGCGAGCAGTGCCGACTCGAACTTTGTAAATGTTTCGCCTACCTTGGTCAGACGATACCGCCCTGAATCCAGTTCCAAATCGTAGATAAGCCAAACAATATCGGCTTCGCCTTTGGGAACTGGCTCTAGAGCAGGCAGGGTCGCATAAAAAGCCTTACTGAGCGCTACAGCGATCCTCTTGTTCCAACTGCGCAGGATTCCGCCTTTGTAAACGAGTTGAGTGACGAGTCTCTTTCGAGAGGATGACAGGTAGTCGGGACGAGGGTAATTGGGCTCTTTGGACCAATCTATCGAGGCCCAGGTTTCGGGATTATTCATGTAGCGCTCGAACGGCTCACGAACATTACCGGAGATGTAGACAGCCTGGATCTCAAGCGCCCCAAAGTCAATCACCTTACCACTGACGTCGTAGGCAACAAGAACCACATCTATACTCCCAGCAGGCTTGCCATTTGCATCGTTCAACCGCACTTCAGTCAAGGAAGTCCACCGGGCTTCTCTCTCGAAGAAGAAATCCGCAGCATGATCGGCCACAATCCAGTCCTCACGAAAACGAACGGGACAGGTAATGACCGGTTCATTCTCATGGTAAATGCTGCAAACACCCAGCGGGTTCTTCGCTTTGTCCTTTGTGCAATTCGGCACTTTGTTGTTGAAAGGGCAAAGTCGGTTAGTGCGGTATCGCTTTGCCGAGTCGGTCTGATCGGTGACCAAGCGACCGAAGACTTCCGCTAATGGTTGTCCGCTTTGGCTCATGTGGGACCTTTCTCAAATCACAAACCAAGGCTACGCTGAGTTGTTTAAAAGCACTTTGTTCGATCAGATGACAGATGAGTGACAAGCTGCACCGATAGGACTGCTACGTGAAGATTATCCCCCAACGGCACGACGATTCAAGCACGCCGGCGAGGCGTATGCCATTCATCCGCTAGAATGCGCAGCGATGGTTGAACGACTCAACCGCTTTGCTGCCGGCTTCGAGCGCCATTGGCTGGCCGTCCTGGTCGGCATTTTGCTAACCTATTCGCTGCTGCCCTTCGGCGCGCCGGTGCTGAAGAAGCTCGGCCTGGACGCGCTGGCGCAGATGATCTACCAGCCATACAAGCTGATGTGCCACACCTACGGCTTTCGCTCGTTCTTCCTGTTCGGCGAGCAGTTCGTCTACAGCCGCCCCGAATTCGAGCAGGCGTCGGGCATAGATACCGGCACGTTCACCGGCCTGTTGCAGGCGCGCGATTTTCAGGGCGATGAGCGCATGGGCTACAAGGTCGCGCTGTGCCAGCGGGATGTGGCGATCTACTTCGCGATGGGCATCAATGGCATCGCCTACGCGCTGGTGCGCCGTCGCACCCGACCCATGCCCTGGTTGCTGTTCGTGCTGGTCGGCGTCGTCCCCATCGGCATTGACGGTTTCTCGCAGTTGCTCAGCCAGCCGCCGTTCAACCTCTTCGCCTATCGCGAGAGCAACTGGGGGCTGCGCCTGGCGACCGGCGCGTTGTTCGGATTTAGCCTGGCTTGGCTGATCTTCCCGCTGATCGAGAGCGCGTTCAAGCCGCTGCCGGCCGAGCCGCGCACCGCGGTTCGCAGCGATTGAGGCTGCCATGGACACACCGAAGCGATCCTTCCCTTTCGGCTTGCTCCTGCTGGGCGCGGCCGCAACATTGGTGGGCGTCGGGCTGGCCGTGCTGGTCTTGAGCAGCAGTAGCGCAGCCCAGCAGAGCGGTCTGCCGATCTTGTCTCCTTCTACGCGCGCGCTGTTGCGCGAAGGTGCACCGGCGCCGGACTTCACACTCAAAACGCTGGACGGACAGACGGTCGCGCTGTCCGACCTGCGCGGCAAGGCAACGCTGATCAACTTCTGGGCGTCGTGGTGTCCACCGTGCCTAGAGGAAACGCCGGCGTTGATCGCGGCCTATAACGAACTCAAGCAGTCAAATCCCAATGTCGCGTTCGTCGGCATCGGCACGAACGACGACCGCGCCAATCTGCAAAAGTTTGTCGAGAACAACCGCATCCCGTATATCATCGTCGAAGACCCGGATGGCAAGGTGAGCGACGCCTATGGCGTGCTCGGCATGCCCACCACCGTGTTCGTAGACGGCAATGGCGTGGTGCGGCGCATCTGGAACGGCGCGATCAAGAAGGAACAGGTGATCGAGATTATGCGTGGGATTAGGTAGGTAGTCATTGGTAACTGGTCATTGATGATTGGAGATTGGAGATTTGGAGGTTGATGTGTTCTGCAACTACCGAAGCATCCTTTAGAGCCTATCTCTAAACCTCGCATTTGCGCCAACAGATGATGGCGCAGGCGAAAAACAGCAGGGACAGATAATTGCTCGCCTTCTTCTCCCAGCGAATCAGCAACCGACGAAAGCGATTGAGCCATGAATGAGTCACTTCGACCACCCAGCGGCGCGACTTGCGTCGGCCCGGCTTGCGCCGGCGTTTTTTTGGGCGTTCTCCTTGTCCGGCACATGGATTTCGTAGCCATGTGCCTGCGCCACCTGACGGCAGGGTTCGCCGCTGTAAGCTTTGTCCAGACACAGATTCTGCGGGACGGTTTGCGGGTCAGGTCGCTCCACCGGCATGGCATCCAGCGTGGACTCCAGCAACGCGCTATCCGGCGTGTTCGCCCCGCTGACCACGATCGACAACGGCACACCCTGCTCATCCACCAACAGACTGCGCTTGACGCCCCTTTTGGCGCGATCCGTAGGGTTTTTGCCTGTCTTTTCGCCCCCCAGCGGGGCCTTGGTCATCGCCCCGTCGCCCGCTTGCCACTTCCAGGCGATCCCTTTGACCTCGTCATACTCCGCCAAACCCGCCTGCCACATGCGCTTGAAGACGCCCGCCTGCACCCAGCGCTGAAAGTAGCGATGGACTGTCTTTCCCGATCCATACTCTTTCGGCATGGCGTTCCACGGAATGCCGGTTCGCAGCGCGTACAAGATGCCGGTCATGGTCTTGCGCCGGTCTGCTGCCGGCCGCCCACCGATGTGTTTGCGCTGCCGTCCGCGTCCGCGATAGCGCGACTTCGGTTGGGGCAACAACGGTTCAATGCGCGCCCACAGACTATCAGACAGCTCCCAACTTGCAACGTCGGCGTATCGCGTCCCACTGGTATTATCCATATCCCTATTATGGCTCGTTCCGTAAGTTTAGAGATAGGTTCTTAGTCATCAATCGTCAGTTACCGGTTACTGATTGCTAAACTCGATCGTTGTCCAATGACCCAGTCATCTCATGCTCCCATTACCTTGGCCGTCATCGGCGGCAGCGGGCTGTATGCCATGCCCGGCCTGACCGATGTCGAAGAAGTCACGATCGCCACACCGTTCGGCGATCCGTCGGATGCGATCGTGATCGGCACGTATCACGGTTGTCGCATCGCCTTCCTCCCCCGTCACGGGCGTGGGCATCGCTACAACCCCAGCGAAGTGCCCTACCGCGCCAACATCTGGGCGCTCAAGTCGCTGGGTGTGAAGCACGTCGTCAGCGTGAGCGCGTGCGGCAGCCTGCGCGAACATTTGCGCCCGCGCGACATCGTCGTGCCGGATCAGTTGTTCGATTTCACCAAAGGCAAGCGCGCCTACTCGTTCTTCGAGGGCGGCATGGTCGGACATGTTTCGGTCGGCGAGCCGTTCTCGAGGTCGCTCAGCGCAGCGCTGACGCAAGCCGTGCGCGACGCCGGCGGGACGGTGCATGAGGGCGGCGTGTTCATCACCATCGAAGGACCGCGCTTCAGCACCAAAGCCGAAAGCCGCGTCTTTCGCGCATGGGGCTGCGACATTATCGGCATGACGGCCTGCCCGGAAGCCTTCCTCGCCCGCGAGGCCGAGCTGGACTTCGCCATCATGGCCCACGTCACCGACTACGACGTGTGGCACGAGGAAGAAGGCGAGGTGACGGTGGACATGGTGATCCAGCGGCTGAACGACAACCTGGCACTGGCGCAGCGCGCAATTGCCAACCTCGCGCCGGTCGTCGCGACGTTGCCACACGAGAGCGCCGGCGCGATGAAATATGCCGTGATGACCGCGCGCGACCGCATCTCCTCCGAAGCGCGCGAGCGCTTGGGCCTGCTGGTCGGCAACTACCTAACGTGAGACGCGAGACGTAAGACGCAAAACGTAAGTCTTGCGTCCTGCGTCTTACGTTTTACACCTCACCTCCCATCCAATCGCTCTCGGAGCGCGTCAATCGCCGCCTTCAGCTCCGACTCACGGAAGCTGATGGTCAAGTCGCTCCGCGTGCGCTCCAGGACACCGCGCACCATGTCGGTGTTGCGGCGCAGCCCGCCAGTGATTGCCTCGGGGAAATCCATAATCACTAGCACGTCGTAGATCTCGTCCATCGCGGCGAGCAGGCGTTCGGCCTCTTGGCTGTGGCCGCCGCGGATCTCATCCAGTGCACGCCGGCGTAGCTCGCCGGCGGCTTCGGCCAACCCGTTCAAATAGGCCGCGTATTCCACGCCGATCTCCTCCGGCGCAGGCACCGGCTTGTCTTGCGCGATGGCCAGCGCGATGTGCGCCTCGGCCAGCTCCTTCAACGCGTCTTGCGTGTATCCGGTGAAGAACAGATCGGGATACGGCCCGACGATCGCAATCAGCGCATCGGATGTGCGGCGTGCCTCGCCCAGCAACCGTTCGGCTTCGTCCCACTCATCGCGGTGTGAGGCACGGATGGCGAGTGAGCAATAGCGAATCAACTCTCTGGAAAGGTTGACGGCTTTGTCACGCGCTGCGTTCTTTGCAACGAGACTCTCACGGATGCGTTCTCCGATTCCCGACAGGCGGCTGCTATCCATAGCTCTCATTCTAACTATTGGATTGATCCGTCGTCCGTATGTAGAGGTGTTGACGCTGGGGATAACCACTTCGCCAGCCCATAGATGGTGCATCTCGCCCGTTCATCCCCTAAATCTAGGCTTAACATCGCCGATTTGCTCGTTTAGCTTAAGAAGCGCTGTGCATGAGGGTTATGCACGCGCTTGGACAACATCCATATATGGGTGTGGAGCTGTGGATTTACGGACTGGATTCACAACGTGTGGATAACGGAGGTTGTGAACGATGTGCAACTGTGGATCGGTTGATCCGCATGTGACGCAGTGAATCGCTTTCACGAAAACTATTCGTCGTGGAAACGGATGGCTCTTCAAATGGATTTAATGGATAATAACGTCCCCATGCAAACCGTCGAGTCGTTGTGTACGCGCTATGGCCTGGACATGGCGCACGCACGGCGCGTGGCCGAGACGGCGACGCAGCTCTTCGACGAGACAAATAGGTTGGGTTTGCACGCTTATGCCGCACGCGAGCGTGCGCTGCTGCAGGCAGGGGCGATGCTTCTGGATATCGGCGCTGCCTTTGGCCCCGCAGATCATCATCTCTCCGGGCGCGATTTGGTCCTTGCTGCGCCGCTGCAAGGCTTCTCGCAGATCGAGCGCGCCGTCCTGGCCTGCATCGTCGGCTTTCACGACGGGGATGCGCAGCCCGAACAAGAGTCGTTGCTCGATGCGCTGGATGACCCACAGCGCCGGCTGGCGCTGACGTTGGCGGCGCTGGCGCGCGTCGCCGATGCGCTGGATACGACGCGCACGCAAACGACCGTCGTGCGCGCGGTAAGCGATCGGACGCCGGATGGGGGGCTGGTCGTTCGCGTTTGCGGACCGCATAGTCATGCCGACGCCGAACATGCCAATGCAAAAGGCGGCCTTTGGCGTGCAGTATTCGGCCCGATCGTCTTCGACGGCTATCTCACCTCCCCTGGCCTCGCGATGGACGATTCGCTGGCCGAAGCGTGGCGAAAGGCGCTGCGCTATCGCCTGGACCAGGCGGGCGGAATAGCGGCTTGGAAGATCGCATCAAGTGACGCAGCAACGCCGGAGCGCGTGCGTAAGCTGCGCGTTGCCGCCCGGCGCATGCGTAACGATTTGCGCCTGTTTGGTGCAGGGCTGCGCCCGAAGCATCTTCGGCCCATCTCCGACGGGCTGCGCGACCTATCGAGCGCGTTGCGGCGCGTGCGTGTCTGTGACGCGCTGCTGGCCAACTTGCGCGACTATTCCGAGCGGTGTGATGAGGAAGATCGCGTCGGGTTGTCGCCGCTGGCCGATGCATGGGGGACTCAGCGAACGCGCCAGGTTGATGCTTTGATCGCCTTTACCTCTAGCGACGGCCACCAGGATTGGATGGATGCGACCACCGCATTCGCAACGAACGACGCCGCCAAACGCGCGGCGCGCTGCATCGAAGCCGGCAGGCCCTCGCACGTGCGGCACATCGTCCGGTCGGCGATTGCGCGGCACCTGGATCATATCCGTTCGTATGACGTGTTGCCCGATCCACCGACACCGGAACAGATCCACGGGCTACGCGTTGCGATTCGGCGCCTGCGCCACACGGTCGAGGCGTTGCAGGACGTGCTGCCGCCCGAAGAAGCGCGCACCTGGTTGCAGGCCTGCGCTGCTGCACAGGACGCATACGGCGCGATCCACGACGCCCACCAGGCGGCCACCACGCATTGCAGTTGGTCGCCCAAAATCATCCGGATCGCCCACGCGGTGGCGTTTACCCGCCCCGCGTTGCCGTCAGAGGCGTCGCCGCGTATGCCGAAGCACAGCGCCGAGTGGTTGCCGCGCGTCTTGTCGGCTGGCGAGATTATCTGAAGCCGTTTTTATGAAGACCATTGCAGCTCACAACGCACCCCCTCACAACTCATGCGGCGGCGTTGACCGAAAACGCAGCCGGCGACGCGCCAACTTCCACCAGATGATCGCAGCCTCGCTCGGCGTCGCACTGCTTGTGGCGTGCGGCGATTCAGCCGAAGCTGACCCGGCTGCGCAAGTGCCCACCATCACGCCGATCGTCATCACGCTCGAACCGTCACCTACGCCGCTCATCATCACCATTGCCGTCTCACCCACGGCTGTGCCCATTCCGCCGCCCACGGCTACCATGCCGCCGACGCCCACACCGCTGCCGACCGCGACTGCGACGCCCCGGCCGAGCCCGACGCCGCGCCCTGCACCGACGAATACACCCATTCCCGTCCCGTCGCCTACGCTCGCGCCTTCACCCACGGTTGCGCCGGCCATCGAACTCGGCGCGCTCGTCGGCAACGACGTCGCGCTGCCAGACGTGCCGATCTCTGCCACGACCGGCATCACGGCGACGGCGCTGTTCTCGCTTACCGAAGTGCCGCCGCCGGTCAAGCCGGTGCAGTTGCCGCCCGGCGTCATCAACATCGCGCTGCTGGGGGTGGATACGCGCCCGCTCGACAAAGGGGCGTTGACCGACGTCATCATCATCGCCAGCATTGACCCGAATATCCCGGCCGTGACGTTGTTGTCCATCCCGCGCGATACGCTGGTGTATATCCCCAACCGGCGCATGGCCAAGGTCAACACGGCGTTCGCCGCCGGCCCAGATGTGTTCAGGCAGACGATCAAATACAACTTCGGCCTGAACGTGGATTACTACGTCACGATCAACTTCGCCGGTCTGGTGAACGCCGTCAACACGCTGGGCGGCATCGAGGTCATCGCCACTTGCCCGCTCTACCAGGTCTTCCCGAAGGACCCGTACTACTTCGCCGATCCCGTCACGCCGCTGACTGTCACCGTGCCCTACACCGATTCGTTCACCGGCGAGGTGTGGCAGCCCGGCCAGGCTGTGCCGACGCAGACGATCTCCATTCCGCGACCCGGTGTGTATACGTTGAATGGCATGCAAGCCCTGGCCTATGCGCGAGCGCGCTACGGCGTGCCCGGCGGCGACGTAGACCGCACCCGCCGCGCGCAGCGCGTGGTGCGCGCCTTGCTCAGCAAAGCCCGCAGTGATGGCCTGATCACGATCACCCGCCTGCCCGCGCTGCTCGACCAATTCGCCCGCAACGTCAAGACCGACCTTACCCTCGATCAGATCCTGTCGCTGGCGGCGCAGGCCGATCGCTTCGACGACGGCATCATTCGCAGCCGTTATTTCGACGGCGTTGGGATGACCAGCACGACGTTGCCGGTGGTCGGCGCGGTGCTCATCCCCGACCGCGATAACATCACGCCGTATCTGCAGATGGCCATGAGCGTGCCGCTCAATCAGCAGGCCGGCGCCGGCATTCCCGTGGAAGTGTGGAACGGCACGCGACAGCCGGACTTCGGCATCGTCGCTGCCGACCGGCTGCGCGAGTTGGGGTTCGACGTGGTGAGCATTCAGGACGCGGACGGCATCTATCCCAGAACGCAGGTGATTGACTTCACGACAACGAAGAAGGGCAGCGCGATTCCGTTGCTGCAGCGCGCGCTCGGCGTCCGGCCGGAGAACATCATCGCCCAGCCCAATCCCGAAGGTCCGCGCTACCGGATCATCGCCGGCCAGGACTTCGACCCGTGCTATCACAAGACCACGCCGGCCAACATACGCTTTGTGCCGTCGCCGATTCAACTGGCCAATGGTCAGGAGGCAGCGCCCAATGGCGACGCTCCGGTTCCACCAGTGGAGGGCACGCCGGCCAACTTCGCTCCACCGGTGACTGCAACTCCCGACCCGAACGCGCCGCCGGTGCAACCAACGGCGGAGCCGACGCCAACGCCCACGCCTACATCGGGAGGAGGATGATGCGAATGGCGAAGATCGGCGCGCTCATCTTCGACTTCGATGGCACGTTGCTCGACACCGAAACACCGGAGTATCACGCCTGGCAGCAAATCTATCGTGAGCATGGCGCATCCTTGACGCTGGCGGAGTGGCTGGAGGGCGTCGGCACTTGGTATGCCTTCGATCCCTACACGGATCTGGAACGCAAGCTGGGCCGGCCGCTCGACCGTGCAGCCATCCAGGCGCGCTTGAAGGCGCTGCACCACGACGTGCTGCTGGAGATGGGGCTGCGCGACGGTGTGGAAGGCCTGCTGCACGAGGCGCGCCGGCGCGGCCTGAAGTTGGCGGTCGCTTCCAGCTCCGATCATCGCTGGGTGGACGCGCACCTGGCGCGCTACGGCCTGCTCGACGCCTTCGATGCCATCTTGTGCCGCGACGATGTGCTGCCCGGTCGCAGCAAGCCGCACCCCGATCTATACCTGGCTGCGCTCGAGGCGCTCGGCGCATCTGCGCAGGAGACAATCGCCTTCGAGGATTCGCTGAACGGCGTGCGCGCGGCGAAGGCCGCCGGCCTGTTCGTCGTCGCCGTTGCCAACGCCGTCACGCAGCATCTGCCGCTGGGTGAAGCTGACCTCGTCGTCCACTCGTTCGAGGAAGTGAACCTCGACCGGTTGCAGCCGCTGTTCGCGCGAGCAATGAGCCGAAGTGCCACCCGCCCGGCGCTTCGCGCGCTCAGCGGTCGCTCCGCTCGATGCGCGGCAGTGTGACGCCGGTCTGGCCCTGATACTTGCCCTTCTTGTCGCGGTAGCTTTGCTCGCATGTGCCATCGCCGGTCAGGAAGATGAGCTGGGCGATGCCTTCGTTGGCGTAGACCTTGGCCGGCAGCGGTGTGGTGTTGCTGATCTCCAGCGTCAGGTAGCCTTCCCATTCCGGCTCCAGCGGCGTGACGTTGACGATCAGGCCACAGCGGGCGTAGGTGCTCTTGCCTAAGCACACGACGAGCACCTCGCGCGGGATGCGGAAGTACTCCACCGTCCGGCTGAGCACGAACGAGTTGGGCGGGATGATGCACACGTCGCCCTTGAAGTCTACGAACGACTGCGACACGAAGTTCTTCGGATCCACGATGGCCGAGTTGACGTTGGTGAAGATCTTGAACTCGTCGCTCACGCGAATGTCGTAGCCGTAGGACGATAGCCCATAGCTCACCACGCCTTGCCGGATGGAGTTTTCGACGAACGGCTCGATCATGCGATGCTCGAGCGCCATGCGGCGGATCCAGTGATCAGGTTTGATGCCCATGATGGTCACTTTTAGCGCTAGTTCGAATTCCTGCAGCTTAACGCTGAATTGCTCGACTCAAAAGAATTCTTGGCCTATAATTTCAATCGGGGTGCCCCGGGCTGCACGGGGATCAATAGCTCGCCTGAAATGGTGAGCGCCTAGCGCTGTCGCGTACTTGGAATACTTCCATAGCTGAGCAATTTCTCGAGCTTACGATAGCATTCGGAGGTGATCGAATCGCGTTCTGGCCGACGTCGTTCATTTGCGGCAGAAGCGGCAATGTAGCTCACGAAGTCGGCCAGCTGGAGCCCGGGATAAAACGCGGAGAAACCGAATAGCGGCAAGCTTACTAAGCGAACCTTTCCTTCTTGAGATAACCTCCAATCGCAAAAAGCATCTATTAATCGTCGGTCTTGCACACTGGAATGCAAATCTGACCGAGCGTCCAGTATCACCGTTCCAATTTCCTCACGCAAGCCTAGTTCGACTTGAAGAAGAGAAAGGAGCTTGGTGAATGCGAGCCTATACAAATCTGTGTCGGTCTCCACGAATTCTGGCAGGTCTCGCTTGTCTACTTGCACCACCCATAACGGAAGTTTTAGACGGACTATCAAGTCAGTGATTTGCCGAAAGATAGATTTGCGTTCTTCCCAATTCATCCCCTTGATCAGTTTCTCCCCGTGCCGGATGTCGCGAGCTTTGATCTCCCAGTCTTCGGGCTTTGCGTAGGGGATGATCCTTCGTTTGAGAGCTTGGACTTCTCTGTCGAGGACTTCCAAATCTCTATCGGCTACAAGTATGGCCCCTAGCGTGAAAATTGATGTGCGCCTATCGGCTAATCCTGTGCCGCTTTCATCAACGTAAATGAAATACATGAAAGCGTCTCCTACATCCGCTCTGGCGCGCTCATGCCCATTAGCTTCAGCGTCTTCGCCAGCGTCAGCCTCGCCGCGCGCGCCAGGTTCATCCGCGCGCGGGCCACATCCGGCGGGCTGCCTTTGATCCGGCACTCCTCGTAGAACTTGCTGAAGGCCTGCGTCACCTCGCGAGCGTAGGTCGTGTAGTGATGCGGCTGTAGCGTCGTGGCCACCAGCTCGACGACCTCCGGCAACTGCAGCAGCTTGCGGATGAGCGCCAATTCGGCGGGATGTTCGTAGAGGTTAGAGATAGGAGATAGATTCGCTTCCCTGTCTCCGATCTCCAATCCCCAATGCTCCTCGATGGCCTTGCGCTCGATGGAGCAGATGCGGGCGTGGCCGTATTGCACGTAGTAGACCGGGTTCTTCTCGTTCTGCTCCTTCAACACGTCCAGGTCGAAGGTGAACTTGGTGTCCACGCTGCGCGAGAGCATGATGTAACGAAAGGCGTCCGCGCCGATCTCATTGACGACGTCGTCAATCAACAGCGCGTTGCCCTTGCGCTTGCCCATGCGCACTTCCTGGCCACTGCGCATCAAGGTGATGAACCGGTAGATCAAGATGCGGATGGCGCCCTCCGGCAGCCCGATGGCGCGCGCGGCGGCATACAATCGCGGCACGTCGGCCTGGTGATCCTCGCCCCACACGTAGATGGCCGGGTTGAAGCCGCGGAGCATGACCTTGTGCCACATGTAGGGGATGTCGCTGGCGAAGTAGGTCGGCCGCTCCTCGGGATCGCTGATCACCTTCGGCGAGCGGATCAGCACGGCCTGCACCGGCAGCGCCTGGCCGCCCTCATCTTTGTCCGCGGCGTATTCCTCATCGGTGCGGCGCTGGCCCTGGCCGCTGCGGATGGGTGAGCCGTCCTCGCTGAACCACAGCGCGCCTTCATGCTCGATCACCAGGCCCTTGGCGCGCAGGCGCTCGATCATCTCGTAGCCCAGCCCACTCGTCCACAGGCTCTTCTCGCTGAAGAAGTTGTCGTAGTGGATGTTGAGCCGGGCCAACGTGCGCTTGATGTTGGCCATCACTTCTTCGATGCCCAGCCGACCCAGCGCGCGCACGGCCTCGTCCTTCGGCATGTGCAAAAATGTGTCGCCCTCGCGCTCGGCGATGATGCGGGCGACCTCCTGCACGTCCTCGCCCTGGTAGCCCCGATCGGGCATCGGCTCGTCTATCCCCAGCGCCTGGGCGTAGCGCGCGTACACGCTCGCGCCGAAGACGCGCACCTGCGAGCCGGCGTCGTTGATATACCACTCGCGATGCACCTGGTAGCCGGCGGCTTCCAGCGTGTTGGCCAGCGTGTCGCCCACCACGACGTTGCGGCCGGTGCCGATCGTGGCGTAGCCGGTGGGGTTGGCGCTGCCGTGTTCCACCTGCGCCTTGCACCCACGGCCCAGGTCAACCTCACCCCAGTGCTCGCCTCGTTCGAGGATCACATCCACCTGCTGCGACAGATACGCCGGCGTCAGGCGAAAGTTGATGAAGCTGTTGGCGACTTCGACTTCAAATATGCCCGCGCCGAGCGGAGAGAGATGACGCCTGATGATCTCGGCGATCTTCGGCGGCGGCATCTTGGCGACGCGCGCCAGTTGCATCGCGACGTTCGTTGCATAGTCGCCCATCTCCGGCTGGCGTGGGTGCTCCACAGTGATCGTCGGGGTGGGGAAGTCGGGCAACTCGCCGACTTGCTGCGCTTTGGCGATGGCATCGGCGACGCACTTGCTGAGGTAGTCGCGGATCATGATGGTGGCTCGATAGAGGCGTATTGTAGCAATCCGCCAGGGTGTCCGATGGCACTGCCGTCGGCTTTTTCAACCGGCGACATTCGGTGTTTACTCTGCGGCTATGACGACTCAACCCTTCGACTACCGGCGAATGTTCGACCTGACCGGCCGCACCGCGCTCGTGGTGGGCGCCGGCAGCGGCATCGGTGAAGCGAGCGCGCATGGCCTGGCGGCGCATGGCGCGCGCGTGATCTGCGCTGACCTCCACCGGTCTGCTGCGCAGCGCGTCGCGCAGGACATCGGCGCAAGCGCAACCGCGCTGGAACTCGACATGCGCGATTCGGCAGCCATTGCCGCCGCGCTGCGCGATGTGCCGCCGCTCGACGTGCTGGTCAGCACGCCCAGCATCAACGTGCGCAAGCCGCTGTTGGAGATCAGCGATGAGGAGTTCGACCGGGTGATCGGCTTGAATCTGCGCGGCACGTTTATGCTGATGCGCCATGTTGCGCGGGGCATGGCCGAGCGCGGCCGCGGAAGCATCATCGTCTTCAGCAGCATCCGCGGCGAAGTGGTCGAGCCGGGGCAGGGCGTGTATGCCGCGACGAAAGCGGGGGTTCGTCAGATGTGCCGCGCGTTGGCTGCCGAGTTGGGCACGCGCGGTGTGCGCGTGAACTTGATCGCGCCCGGCGTAGTGGAGACGCCGCTGACGGCGCAGATCCGCAATCATCCCGACTGGTATCGCGCCTATGCCGAGAAGAATGCCTTCAAACGCTGGGCCCAGCCGCACGAGATGGCCGGCGCGGTGGTATATCTTGCCTCCGATGCCAGCTCATACGTGACCGGCGCGGTGCTCTATGTGGATGCCGGCTGGACGGCGCAGGACGGACGCTTCACGCCGCCGCTGTAATCTCGTCCATCGCCTGAATCATCGGCGTCTAACCAACCTATTCCCTGCACAACTTGAAGCCCCAACATATCACTGATGCGAAAACAACCGCTATGCTCTCTGATCTTGAACGACGCGCGCTCGAGCACGTTGACGATGATGAGTTGATCCGCTGGGTGCAAGCGCTGACGCGCATCCCCAGCGTGTGGAAACCCGGCGAGGGCGTCGGCGAAGAAGCCGCTGCGCGCTGGGTGGAGGCGCGTTGCCGCGAGATCGGCCTGCAAACGCGTTTCGAGTTTGTCATCCCCGGCCGGCCCAACGTCATTGCGGCTTACTCCACGCGCCCCGATTTCTCGATAGATGAGCTGCGCCACCCGCCTCAATCGCCAACCGCCGATCGCCGGTTACTCATGTTCGAGGGCCACACCGATGTGGTCACCGAGGGCGACCCGGCTCGGTGGACCGATCCGCCGTTCAGCGCGACGATCCGCGATGGGCGCATCTACGGGCGCGGGGCGAACGACATGAAAGCCGGCCTGTGCTGCGCCTTGGCGGCGATCAAAGCCATCGCTCGAAGCGGCGTTGAACTGGGCGGCGACATCCTGTTTGGCGCAGTGTGCGACGAAGAAGGCGGCATGATCGGCATCAAGCACTTCGTGGAGCGCGGCTGGGCCGACCGCGTGACGGCTTGCATCGTGTGTGAGCCGGAAGAAAATCACCTGTGCATCGCGCAGAAAGGCGTGATGTGGGTGCGCTGCATGATACGCGGCGTGATGAGCCACGGCGCGATGCCGCTGACCGGCGTGAACAGCGCATACCCGCTGGCGCGATTCTTAACAATGGTGCAAGCGTTGGAAGAGCGCGAGATCGCCCGACATGGCCGGCATGAGTTTCTCGGCCAGCCCAGCATCACGCCGACCATCGTCATGTCGCCTGCGCGCGGCGAGGGTGAGCCGCAAAACAGCGTCATGCCCGGCGCAGCAGAATGCGTGCTCGACATCCGCCTGATCCCCGGCCAGGATCCCGATGAGATCACCCGGCGCATCGAGCAGATGCTTGCTGCGTGTGTCGCGGTTGATGATCGCTTGCGATACGAATATCAGGTGATCGAGGTGCGTCATCCTACCCACACCGAGCGCGATCATCCCGTCGTGCGATCGCTGGCATCTGCCTACACCGACCTCACTGGCGGATTGCCGATCTACGGGGGCGTGCCCGGCAGCACCGATGGCACCATCCTGCACGCGCGAAAAGGCATTCCCATCGTCACCTGTGGGCCGGGTGACATCCACATCCCGCACCACGTGGACGAATGGGTGAGCATCGCAGAGATCAAGCTGGCCGCGCGCATGTATGTGCTGGCGGCGCTGCGGTATCTGGGATAGGGTCGTAAGATGAACACCACCCTCACCGCCATCCCCGGCCTGAGCGTAGGCCATTGGACGAACTCGGAAGCCGGCACCGGCTGCACCGTTGTGCTGTGCCCGCAAGGCGCAGTTGCCGGCGTAGATATCCGCGGCGGCGCGCCCGGAACGCGCGAAACGCCGCTGCTGGAACCGACCAGCGGTGTGGATCGCGTGCATGCGGTGCTGCTGAGCGGCGGCAGCGCATACGGCCTCTCGGCGGCAGATGGCGTGATGCGCTGGTTGGAGGAGCGCGGCTATGGCTTTGATGTCGGCGTAGCGAGAGTGCCCATCGTCCCGGCAGCCATCCTGTTTGATTTGCCCGTGTCTCGCGCCGATGTGCGGCCTGATGCCGCAGCCGGCTATGCTGCGTGCGACGCAGCGACCGATGCGCCGGTTGCCCAGGGCAACGTCGGCGCGGGCACAGGAGCGAGCTGCGGCAAAGCGTTCGGCTTTGCGCGGGCCACGAAGGCCGGCATCGGCTCGGCCGCGATCCGCCTGGAGCGGGGCGTGATCGTCGCGGCGCTTGCCGCCGTGAACGCCTTTGGCGACGTCGTCCACCCGCAGACCGGGCGCATCATCGCCGGCGCGCGCAACCCCGATGGCAGCGGTTTTGCCGATACGATGGCTTACCTGGCCGACGCGGACGGATTGACCATCGCGCGGTTGGCCGAACAGCAGCGCGGGCAGAACACCACGCTGGCCGTGGTGGCAACCAATGCCGATCTGCCCAAGCATCACGCGGCCAAGGTGGCCCAGATGGCGCACGATGGCCTGGCCCGCGTCATTCGACCGATCCACACGATGTTGGACGGCGACGCGATCTTCGCCCTCTCGCTGGGCGAGCTGCGCGCCGATGTCAGCGTGATCGGTGCGCTGGCGGCCGAAGCCGTGGCGCAGGCGGTGATCAATGCTGTGTGGGCTGCCGAGCCGCTGGGCGGCCTGCCGTGCGCGCGAGATTTCATACCGGGGCAGCCCACCTAGCCTCTCCCGGCGGTTCGCTGCGTCAAGCCGTGCGTGCTTTGAGCGAAGCTTCGACCGCGACCATGACGATCGGGATGATGATGGCGCAGCCGACCAGCTCGATCAGCGCTTGAGGGATGATGGCCGGAATGACCGATGCCGGCACCTGGCCGAGCACGATGGCGATGCCGACGGCGGTCACGGTGTTCGTCAGCGCGCCGGCGGCGCCGGCAGCGGCGCTCGCGAGGATCGTGTTCGTCGTGTCGCCCGGCTCTCGCTTCAGTGCGAGATATACGGCCCACGCGACGAGCGCGAACAGCAACCGCGGCACGATCAGCGTGATCGGGCCGAAGGCAGCCGTCGCCGGCAGGATCAGGTAAATGACGCCCATGATCAGCCCGGCGAACATGCCGACGATCGGCCCGCCGATGATCGCGCCGAGGATGACCGGGATGAGCAGCGTCGTCATTGCGCCGCTCAGGTTCGGCACGGGGATCGAACCGATGCCGACGATCTGTAGCGCGACGACCATTGCGCCGAAGATGGCGGCCAACACGATGGTGCGCGTGTTGACCGACCAAGGACTGGAAGCAGTTGAAGTCATGTTTCTTCTCCTGTATTTGTGAATGTGTGAGTGAGCTGTTTACAATTCAGAGCTTAGGCTTTGCGAGTTGCTCAAACCTCAAGAGCCTGTTTGCTGTGGCGATCAATATCACCGGCCTGAGCTACACCTATGCCAACCGCGCCGCTCCCGCGCTGCGCGACGTTACTTTGGGCTTCCGCGCCGGCGAGGTGACGCTGGTTGTCGGTCGAAGCGGCAGCGGCAAGACCACGCTCATCCGCTGCATCAACGGCTTGATCCCGCACAGCTACAAAAATGGAACACTGCAGGGAGAGATTCGTTGCTTCGATCAGTCTACCGCCGGCCTGTCATTAGCGCAATTGGCCCGACGCGTGGGCACAGTCATGCAAGACCCCGACAAGCAAATCGTCGCCGCGCGCGTCCTGAACGAGATCGCCTTCGGCTTGGAGAACATCGGCCTGCCGCGCGAGCAGATCATCGCGCGCGTCCACGCGGCCGCGCGCCAGTTGCGCATCGAGCACCTGCTCGACCGCGATACCCACTCGCTGAGCGGCGGCGAGCAGCAGAAAGTGGTGATCGCCGCGACGCTGGCGATGCAGCCGCGCGCGCTGTTGCTAGATGAGCCGCTTGCCTCGCTCGATCGGCCATCCGCACACACGGCGCTGGCGCTTTTCCGTCGGCTGGCCGACGAAGGCATCGCGATCATCTTGGTCGAGCATCGCGTGGGCGAGGCGCTGCGGGTCACGCCGGAGCGGTGCGTAGCGCTGCACGACGGTTCGGTCGCGTTCGATGGCGACATGGCTGGCTTCCGCGCTTGGCTCGACGCAAGACGCGAGACGCGGGACGATGGCGCGTCTCCCACCTTACGTACTGCGTCTTCTGGCGGCGCATTGCTGCTCTCGTTCTGCGACGTGCACTTCGCCTACCCCGGCGCGTCCGGAGAGCAACTCGGCGGCGTGTCGTTCGACGTGCGCGAGGGCGACGTAATTGCGCTGATGGGGCCGAACGGCGCGGGCAAATCCACGCTGTGCAAGATGGCCATCGGCCTGCTGCGCCCGATGCGTGGGCAGGTGATCGTCGAAGGGGCAGACGCCGCACGCCTCAGCGTGGCGCAGCTCGCTCGGAGCGTGGGCTACGTGTTCCAGAATCCGGCGGCGATGCTGTTCGCCAACACGCTGCGCGAAGAGCTGAGCTTCGGCCCGCGCAACGTGGGCATGCCGGATGAGCGCATTCGTGAGGCGATCGCAGATGCGCTCGAAACGGTCGGGCTGAGCCAATTGTCGCTCGACCAATCGCCGTTCGGGCTGAGCTTCGGCCAACAGAAGCGCATCGCCGTTGCCGGCGTGCTGGCGATGCGGCCGCGCGTGCTCATCCTGGACGAGCCGACGGCCGGACTGGACGACGGCACGGCCGAGGACTTGATGCGTCGCATGCTGGGCGCCGCGCGTGGCCCGCAGGCGATTGTGATGGTGACGCACGACCTGGCGTTGGCGCAGCGCTTTGCCAATCGCGTCATCCTGATGGCCGGTGGTCGTATCGTTGCCGATGGTCCACCGCGCGAGACCCTGGAGGACGCGGCCGTGATGCGGCGCGCCGGGTTGATGGTGGATGATGTCCTCGACGGCAGCCGAGGTGAATGACGAATGCACATTCAGTCGTTCGACCCGCGCGCACGGGTGACCTTCTACGTGTGCCTGACCACGGCGGTGTTAGTCGTGAACGACCTGCGCGTCCTGGCCGGGCTGGGGTTTCTCGGCATCGGCGCGCTGATCTTCGCACGCGTGCCGTGGGAACGCATGAAGCGCATCTGGCTGGGCGCAGCGATCTTCATCGCGCTCATCACCGCACTCAATTTGTTGTTCCGCTCGCCGGCGGAGGCAGCACAGCAGGCGCTGCGCGCCATCGCTATGGCCGCGGCATCGCTGGCGATCGTGCTCACGTTCGATCCGGCCGACCTTGGCATCACTTTTCGTCGCATGGGCTTCCCCGATAGATTCGCGTTCGCCCTCGACCTGACCGCGCGCTTCGTGCCCACGCTCATCCGCGACTTTCGGATCACGATAGATGCGCAAAGGGCGCGCGGCTACGAGCTGGAGTCGCGCGATCGCAGCCTGAAAGGCATGCTGACCGTGGGCCGGCGCTTTGCGCCGCTCATCGTGCCAGTTGTCGTGCGTGCGGTGTTGGACGCCGAAGACCGCGCCAACGCGATGGATATGCGCGCCTTCGGCACCGGGCCGCGCACCTGGCTGCAAACGTTGCGTTTGCGACCGCGCGACTACGTGCTGGTTGCGGCCTCGTTCGCGCTGCTGGCCGGCGGCGTCGCGGCGCGGCTGCTGTTGGGCTGAGCCGCGTTTCAACTCTTGAGGATCTGCTGGCGGGCGGATTCTGCATCCTCTTTGCTTGCCAGCAGCGTGAGCGTGTCGTTGGCTTCGATCACCGTGCTGCCGGTCGGCACGATGTGGTTGCCGTTACGCGTGATCAGCACGATCAGCGCGCCGTGCGGCAGGTGCAGATCCACGATCTGTTTGCCCACCGCCGGCGACGTCGCGCTGATGCGAATGTCAATCGGCCGGGCGCGCGATCCGTCTATCAGGCGAATCGTCGGTGGGGGGCGCCGCTCTTCGGGCAGGTTCAACCCCAGCCAATTCGCCACCAGTGACACGGTGGTGCCTTGGAGCAAGACCGAGGTCAGCACCACGAAGAAGACCAGGTTGAAGATCAGGGCGGCCTGTGGCAAGCCGGCCACCAGCGGGAAGGTGGCCAGGATGATCGGCGCTGCGCCGCGCAGGCCCACCCACGACACCAACGCCAGTTCACGCAGCGACATGCGCGCCCAGAACAGCGAGAGCAAGACCGCCGCCGGCCGCGCCACGAAGACCAGAAAGGCCGCGCTCAGCAGGGCCACGCCGGTGAGCGGGAGCAGCTGCGAAGGGAATACCAACAGGCCGAGGGTGAGGAACATGGCGATCTGCATCAGCCAGGCCAGGCCATCGTGAAAGCGCGATAGGCTGCGTTTGTGGATGAAGTCTTGGTTTCCCATATATAGGCCACACAGATACACTGCCAGGAAGCCGTTGCCCCCGGCCAGCGTCGTGGCGCTGTAGGCGACCAGCACGATGGCGATGGTGATGACCACGTAAAGCCCATCGGCCTGCAGGCGGATGCGGTTCATCACGCGCACGCCGAGGTAACCGATCACCAGCCCGAATGCAGCGCCGAGTGACATCTGCAAGGCGAACATCGGCACCAGGCTGAGCACGCTTGCGCCCGGCGTGGTCAGCAGGCTGATCATGCCGATCGTGAGAAAGACCGCCATCGGATCGTTGCTGCCGGACTCCAATTCGATCAGCGGCTCGAGGTTGCCGGCCAGGCGGGTGGCGCGCATACGCATCAGGCTGAACACCGCAGCGGCGTCGGTGGACGAGATGACGGCGCCGAACAACAGCCCCTCCAGGAGCGAAAAGCCCAGCACGGCCGTCGCGAACAACCCTACGGCCAATGCGGTGATGAGCACACCCACCGTCGCCAACGCCAGGCCGTGCTTCAGCACCGGCCTCACTTCAATCCACGCCGTGTCCAGGCCGCCCGAAAACAGGATGAAGATGAACGCGACCACGCCCACCGCCTGCGCCAGCCGCGCGTCATCGAAGTAGATGCCGCCAAGGCCTTCCGATCCGGCCAGCATGCCGATGGCGAGGAACAACACCAACGATGGCACGCCGAGCACGCCGGAAGCCTTGCTCGCCAGCACGCTCAAGGCCAACAGTCCGGCGACGATGAGCAGCAGTTGTTCGATGGGCATCGCGCGGCAATTTTAAGGTTGGAGATTAGAGATTAGAGATTAGGGATTGGGGATTGGGGGATTAGGGGATTAGGATCGAGACGGGCTAGAGGAACGGGCACGCGCCGGGAGGGCCGGGCGGCAGGGTGCGCGCCGTGTAGCGTTGTGGATAGTGCACTTCGTTCGGGCGCGGGTGCGCCAGATAGGCACAGGCCAAACGTTCGCCTTCGGCGAGCATGACCTGGGTCTTCGAGAAGTCGCCCAGTTGCAGGTTGACGTAGGCCGGCAGCGCGATGTGGTGCACGGTGACGCCGGGCGTCTGCACGGCGACTTCCAGCTCGCGCAGCGCTAGGCTGTAGAGCGGGCGCTTGATCGCGTAGCCGGCGATCTCGAAGGCACCCCTGAGCGATGCAGCCGTATCCACCTCGAACGCCAGGTCGAGCGCCCAGATCTCGGTTGCGCCGCGCGCCAGAGCCGCCAGGATCGGCAGGTTGGAGATCACGCCGCCGTCTACGAACGCCTGGCCTGCGTGATACGTGGGCGGGAAGAAGCCGGGCACGGCGGCGCTGGTGAGCACGGCATCAATCAACGGCGCGCTCGGATCGTCGCCGTAGAGGTAGAGCGTAAGCGTCTGCAGGTGGCAGATCGTCACGTAGAGTGGGATGTGCAGGTCACCGAATGTGCGCACATGCCTCGGCAGCGTTTGCTCGATGTAGGCGCGGATGCGCCGGTTATCGGCTAGGTGATCGCTACCGCGCAGCGCTTTGAGCACCGAGCGCACAGACGAATTGCTAAACAGCTTGCGCTGGCTAGCATCGTGCCAAAGCTGGATCATGCGCTCGGCCTGAGCGAGCGTCGGCTCGGCGGCCAGGTAGGCGCCGTGCAGCGCGCCCACAGAGGAGCCGACGACCATCTCGGGGACGATACCGTGTTGCAACAGCACCTTGATGGCGCCGGCTTGCAACGGCCCACGATTGCCGCCGCCGGAGAGGACGAACGCGCGCACGGGGCGGAAATATAAATCATGAGGGGGCCAAATGGGTCAGGCCGCTTTGCGGCCTGACCCATTGGCGTCGCCCTTGTGAAATTCACTTCTGCTCGGGTTGGGGTGGCTCGGGATCCTGGCCGTTGACGATCTCAGGAGTGAAATCGCCGATGCCGCTGCTGATCAGCGTCGGCCCTTCGCCGGGCTGGCTGCCCGCTTCCGTGCCGCTGGTCACCGATGCTGGCTGGTGCGACGCGCTGCCATTCGACGCGCCGTTGATGATCACCACTGGCTCATTGTCAGCGACTTGGCTGCTTGCCCCGTTGACCTCGACGGCAGCGGGGATGGGTTCGTTCAACAACTGGCCGCCGCTCTTGCCGCTGCGCAATTCGGCCAGCGTCTGGGCACGGATGGCCGCCAGCGTGCGCGGAATGATCTCCTCTTCCTTGAAGGCCTCCAGGCTCTGGTTGGCCTCGATGATCTCGACTACCTCTTTGCCGTTCAAGGTGTTCTTGGCAAGAAGTTCCTCGGCGAGCGCGGTCACTTCTTTCCAGTGCCGGCGGAGCAGCTTCTCGGTCACCTGCTCCATCTGGAGCCAATACTTCTCGAGCACGTCGTCCTGAGACAGAGCCGAGGACATGTTATCGGCGCCGAATGCGCCGAAGCGCATCGCCATGCGCGGGCCGAAGTAGCCATACACGGCCAGCTTCCACAGGTTGATCTGCACATTGCGGTAGTCGCCACCGGTGGAGGCGAACATCTCGCCGGTGAGGATTTTCTCAGCGGCGCGGCCGGCCAGCGACACGATGATGTCGTAGGCGTAACGCATCACCGGCTCGATGTGCTGGTCAATCGTGTCCACCGGCATGACGTGGCCCTGCGCGCCGGTGGATAGGCGCACGATCGTCGCGCGCACGATCTTCTGGTCGGGCATGACGTAGTACTGCGCCACGGCGTGGCCGGCTTCGTGGTAGGCCAGCACGCGCCGCTGCGATTCGTCCATCTCTTCCACCGGCGTCTCGATGCCGACGGTCTGCTCCATGAAGGCTTTGTCAATGTCTTTCTGGCTGACCTTCTTGCGGCCGTCGAAGAACGCCAAGCGGACGGCGTCCTTGGTAATGGCGCCGGAGATGTCGGCGGGCGTCATGCCGGCGGTGTCGGCTACGATCGCCTCGATGTCCACCGTGTCGTCGTGCTGGATCTTGCTCAAGTAGCCCTGGATGATGAGCCGACGGCTGGCGCGGTCAGGCGCTTCCACGGCGATCTTGGTGTCCAGCCGGCCGGAGCGGGTGAGCGCCGGGTCGAGCACGTCCGGGCGGTTGGTGCTGCCCATCCACATGACGTGCCAGTTGCGCTTGGGCTTGTATTCCCGTCCGAAAGTGCGATAGACGCGCCGCCAAAACTTCTCGCTGCGCGAGGGCTGGTTCATGCCGTCCATCTGGCTCAGCAGCGTGGAGAGCGCGAACATGCCCAGGCCGAAGCCGGTGAAGCTGCCCATCATCGGGCCGCTGCCGCGCACGCCGCCGCGGTTCATGCCGACGGCGTCAATCTCGTCAATGTAGGCCACGCATGCGCCGTATTTCTTGGCCAGGTCGCGCGCCCACTTGCAGAAGCGCAGCACCTTCAGGATATCCATGCCCCAGAACATGCCCTGGAAGCTGGTGCCCTGCGCGCTGATGAAAGCCATGCCCGATTCGCCGGCGATGGCTTTGGCCAGCATGGTCTTACCGGTGCCGGGCGGGCCGTAGAGCAACAAGCCGCTGATGTACTTGCCGCCCATCTTCTCGAATTCCTTGCGGTCGCGCAGCAGGCTCATCCATTGCTTGACCAGCTTAACGAGCTGGGGCTGGCCCCAGTAGTCGTCGAACGTCACGGTGGTGTCGTCGCCGGGGCGGATGATCTCGACCTGGGGACGGGAAAGGAACCAGAACAGCAAGCCGAACTGCAGCACGATGCTCAGCAGCACGGCCATGATGCGCAAAGACAGATCTATCGCCAACCCGACGGCGCTGAAGAACATGTTCAGCGATACGTCGTCAATCGTGGCCAACTGGTAGATGGTGATGCCGAGGCTGACCAGGATGAAGATTTTGATGAAGCTGCGGATCGCCCGGCGAATGCGATTCGGCCAGCGGTTGTATGGAATGTCGATCTTTTTCTTTTGCTTTTTGGGTTTAGGATCGGACAAACTCAGTGGGCCGGGAAGGCTCGCCATGAACGAACTCCTTACTCTTTAAATTCGCGTCTACTGATTGTAGTATTGCCCCAATTCGGAACAAGTTAAATTGGTTTAGAGTTTGGTGAGAACATCGTGATAATCGTTCTTGGTTTAGGCCCCGGCGACGCAAAACTCTTGACGCGGGAAGCTTGGGATCTGCTCAGCGCCAGCGAGCGCGTATACCTGCGGACGCGCCGCCATCCGGCCGTCGCCGGGTTGCCCCCGCACCTCGAGCTGCACGACTTCGACGCGCTCTACGACGACGCAACCAGCTTCGACGACGTATATGTCCGGATCGCCGAAGCCGTGATCGAGGCGGCCCGGACGGCGTCCGGCGACGTAATATATGCCGTGCCCGGCCACCCGCTCGTCGGTGAAGCCAGCGTGTGGCTCATCCTCCAGCGTGCCCGGCAGCTCGGCATCCCGACCCGCCTCGTCGGCGGTTTGAGCTTCATCGAACCTACGCTGGAAGCTTTGAGTGCTGAGTTTTTGGTTTCGAGTTCGGATCACACCTCGACCGCACCGACTCGACTCTCAACCCACAACCTTCAACCCCTCTCGCTCGATCCGCTGGACGGCCTGCAGATCTGCGACGCGCTCGAAATCGCCGCGCTCCATCATCCCCCGCTGAACCCGGATAAGCCGGCGCTGATCGCCCAAATCCACTCGCGCGCCGTCGCCTCCGACGTCAAGCTCACGCTGATGAACCAGTATCCGCCGCAACATCCCGTCTTCGTCGTTCGCGGTGGCGTCGGCAGCGAGGGGGGAGCAGCGCCCGCCGCGTCGCCTTGTCTCCTCGTCCCCCTGTCTCGGCTCGACCACGCCGACCGCTTCGACCATCTGACGTCGCTCTACGTGCCGCCGCTGCCGCAGCCGGGCGGCTTGGAGTCGCTGCAGGAGACGATCGCGCACTTGCGCGCGCCGGAAGGCTGCCCGTGGGATCGCGAACAAACGCATGAGTCGCTGCGCAGCACGCTGCTCGAAGAGACCTACGAGGTGCTGGCGGCGATTGATGCCGGCGACCTGGAGGCGCTGAAAGAGGAGCTGGGCGACTTGTTGCTCAACGTAGTGTTGCAGGCGCAGATTGCCGCCGAGGCCGAGGAGTTCCGCATGAGCGACGTGATCGCCGAGGTGGACGCTAAGCTGCGGCGGCGGCATCCGCACGTGTTCGGCGATGTGGTCGTCAACGACTCCGGCGAGGTCGTCGCCAACTGGAACGCTATCAAACGCCGGGAGAAGGCCGAGAAGGGGGAAGAAGACGGTTCGGTCTTGGACGGCATTGCGCCGGCGCTGCCGGCACTGGCCCAAGCGCAGAAGATGGCCCACCGCGCGGAGAAGGCCGGCTTTCGCTGGAACAGCCACGGCGACCGGCTGGCCAAGGTGCGCGAAGAGTTGGAGGAGGCAGCCAACGCCCGCGACGATGCGCACCGCGCCGAGGAGATCGGCGATCTGTTGTTCACCATTGCCGACTGGGCCGACGGCTATGGAATTGACGTCGAGACTGCAGCGCGCGAGGCCAACCTGAAGTTCGCCCGCCGCTTCCGCGCATTGGAGCGGATTGCCCGCGAGCGCGGGCTGACGTTGAGCGCGATGAGCCAGGCCGAGATGCTGGCGATTTGGCAGGAGATCAAGCAGTCGGAATGAAGCTCGCCATCCTCAGCGACATCCATGGCAACTATCCGGCGCTGCTCAACGTCATCGCGCACGTCGAAGCGTGGCGACCGGATGTCGTGGTCGTCGCCGGCGATACCGTCAACCGCGGGCCGCGCTCGGCAGAGTGTCTGGAGCTGACCCTCGCCAAGGCGCGCGAGGCCGGCTGGCTGACCGTCATCGGCAATCACGAGGAGTACGTCATCGCCCAGAGCAAGCCCGACTGCCCACTGCACGGGCCCAAGGCCGATATCCAACGCGCGTCGCGCTGGACGTATGAGCAGTTGAACCGCGACGTGTCGGCGCTGGAAGCGATGCCGTTCGCACACGATCTATCCGGCCCAGGCGGCGACGTGCGGATCACGCACGGCTCGATGCTCGGCACGCGCGATGGCGTGTATCCCAGGACGACCGACGACGAACTCGTCCCCAAGCTGGGGCAGCCGCTGCCGGCGGTGTTCTGTGTCGGGCACACGCACCAGCCGTTGACGCGCACGCTCGACGGTGCGCTGGTCATCAACGCCGGCTCGGTGGGGTTGCCGTTCGACGGCGATTGGCGGTCGAGCTACGCGCAGGTGACCTGGCAGGGCGGCGGTTGGCATGCGCGCATCGTGCGCTTGGAGTACGACCGGCAGCAGGCCGAGCGGGATTTCTGCGAGACCGGCTTCTTGGATGAAGGCGGACCGCTGGCGCGTGTGATGCTGCGTGAACTGCAGATCGCTTCGGGACTGATCTACAGTTGGGCGAAGGAATTCGAACAGCCGGTGCTCGATGGCGAACTCACCATTGAGCAGTCCGTCGAACGCTTCTTGCAGCGGTATTAGCTTTCGATGAGGCGCGTCTTTCACATGCGCAGCCTCCGCATAAAATAAGCCAATGGCGAGAAGCTGGCGCTACGATGAGCATACCTGGCCGGAGATCAAGGCGCGCATCGCCGAACAGCCCGTCGTCGTGCTGCCGATCGGCGCGGTGGAGGACCATGGCCGGCACATGGCGCTCAACACCGACAACGTCATCCTCGAGGGCATCGTCCACGCTGCTGCCCAGCGCGCGCCCGACGATATGATCGTGTTGCCCACCATCCCCTACGGCTTCGACGAGCACCATATGGACTTTCCCGGCACGATCAGCATCGGGCTGCATACCCTGATAGACTTCGCCAGCGATGTCGCGATTAGCGTGGCGCGCCACGGCTTCACCCATATCCTCATCGCCAACGGCCACGGCAGCAACCATGCCATCTGCGACTTGGTGGCGCGCAACGTCGTCATCGCCACCGGCATGATCTGCGCCAGCATGTCGCCGAACGCGGCCATAGATCCGACGCTGGCGCAAGACGTGATCGCCACCGAGCGGCGCAGCGGCATGGGTGGCATCGCGCACGCCTGCGAATACGAGACCAGCATGATGCTCTACCTGCGCCCCGACCTGGTGGACATGGCGCTGGCCGAGGCGGACTTCGGCCAGCTCACGCTCAAATACTTCAACTGGGATCACGGCGAGCCGAGTGTGCTGAACTGGCAGGACTGGTGGAGCCGGTTCTCGCGCCACGGCGTGGCGGGCGACGCGACCGTGGCCACAGCGACGTTCGGCGAGCACTGCTTCACCGTCACCGTCGAGCGGTTCATCGAGCTGGTGCGCGAGTTTCGCACGATCCAAATCAAGCCCCGCACCGATCACCACTGACGTCTTCCCCACGAATCATGACCAGGACATCCGACATCTTCGTCACGGTGGACATCGTGATCTTCACCCTCCGCGACGGCGACCTGCAAGTGCTGCTGGTGAAGCGCAAAACGCCGCCCTTCGAGGGGCGCTGGGCGATTCCGGGCGGCTTCGTGCAACACGACGAATCGCTCGAGGACGCCGCGGCGCGTGTGCTGTTCGATGAGACCGGCGTGCGCGGCGTGCACATCGAACAGCTCTACACCTTCGGCCGGGTGGATCGCGACCCGCGCGGGCGCATGGTGACCGTGGCCTACTTCGCGCTCGTGCCGGCGCCGCTGGCGCTGCACGCCGGCAACAGCACCAGCGATGCACAATGGAAGTCGGTCTACGACCTGCCGGAGATGGCCTTCGATCACGCCGAGATCGTCAACTACGCGCTCAAGCGGCTGCGCTACAAGCTGGAGTACACCGCGGTCGGCTTCCAGTTGTTGCCCAAGACGTTTACGCTCAGCCAGTTGCAGAAGGCCTACGAGACGGTGCTGGGCGAGCGCCTGGACAAGCGCAATTTCCGCCGGCGCATCCTGCAGGCGAAGGTCATCGAGGAGACCGGGGAGATGCAGAGCGGCGAAGGTCGTCCCGCGAAGTTGTATCGCTACCGCGAAGACGCCGTGGCCGAGGTGAAGGCGCGACGGTTGTTCCCGTAAGCTCGCCCGGGAACGAATGTCTCTGGCTGCCGGCGTAGTAATGCCGGTAGCTGATCGTTGGGCGGATTGACAAGCGGCCGCTCGACGCAATGCATACACTTCCTTTTGTCAGCGGCGACATCTCATCATTGATATCCCTCTCATCTCGGCGCCATCCCTATGCCTCGTGCAAGGCGGAGGTGGAGATGATCCGGGTTGTGATATTCGATAACGAGTTAGCGATTCTCGAGGCGTTGCGAGAGACGCTGAGCGGCCAACCCGACGTTGAAATCATGGGCGAAGCGACAGGCGCAGATGAGCTGCTACAGCTTGTCCACGCCTATCGGCCCGATGTGGCGTTAGCGGGCACGTCGCCTTCTGCTAATCTTCCCGATGTGATCCGGCAGCTTCGATCACAATTTGTAGCGCTAGGCATCGTCGTATTCGCCTCGTTGGATGATGTTGTCCAGATGTCAGCGGTTCTGGACGCCGGCGCGTTGGGTTATTGCCTGCGATGTGACGAACTTTCGTATGTCGCTGCCGCGATTCGCGCCGTGGCGAGTGGACTGCCATGCGAAAGCCCGACGGCGCGGAGATGGTTGCTTGAACGTCTGGCCGCAGCCCCAGACCCGACGGTGATCGCCCGGTTCACTCAGCGCGAGCGCGAGGTGCTCAAGAGGCTGGCACAAGGCATGGGACGTCAGGAGATTGCCGATGCGTTGCGCATTACTGACCGCACAGTGAGGGAGTATCTGGAGCGCATCGAAGAGAAGACCGGCCTTGCCACGCGCGAACAGTTGATCGCATATGCCGCCAAACACCGCTTCGATCTACTGTAGATCAGCTATGTTCGCGAATGACGCGAGAGAACACTCCGAAATGGGCGGGGGCAAATCGCCGAATTTGGCGATTGTTTGCGCAATAGAAATAGTTTATACGTCCAGAAAGCTGTTTCTCCAGTGCGAGGATGATCTATGTGAATCGGCTGCACTGGGCAGGAGGTGGCGCTCATGATAAGTCGAACCGAGGTTAATGTTCCAATCGTTCTCATCGCTGCGGTAGGGGTAATGGGTTTGATGTCTTGCGTTGCACCCAGGACGGCTATGGCGAAGACGTTGTTGCTAGCCGCTGAGCAAGCGAGCATCGCCATCGAGTCACAAGCTTCAGCGTCCACGGTTATATACATCACGCGCCGTGTCACCGAGCGACAACTTGGAAGCGATTTGACCGATCCATATCACCTTCCGGTGGCAGAGTATGTGCACTATCGGGAAGAGGTGTGGATTACGGGCGACGACGGCTCACTCAAGACGCGAATGCGGAAGACTGACATTCAGGGGAACTTACGCTTCGACACGCAATCGGTCAAGGCGGGCGAATCTGTAAGGGTGCGCATCAATGATCCATCGAAGGGAGTAGATGTCGTCGCTGAAACAACTGTGGCGAAAGTTCACGGCGCGGAGGCGCATGGGCGGTGGTTCGACAGTTTGCCTGATAAGGAATTTCAAGTATCACAGGTTGCCGAGTCGAATTGGAAGCGCAGCGCCTGGCGGATTGAGCTTGAGAGGAACCTCGCTAGCAGCCACCCTTCACCCCTGCCGGACGCCGATCGAGCTGCCGATTTGAACGCGATAAAGCTGAGGTATGTGTGGATCATTGACCGAGATTCATCAATGACCGTCGAAGTCGAGAGCTTTGCCCTGACTGAATCAGGAGAAGTGTTACTCAGCCGGACGCAGGTTGATCCGCCTCGTGTATTAGGAATCGGCGATCTCCCGAACGATTGGTTCTCCATTCCTGCGCAGATCACGGGACAAGATAGAGGTGATCCTGCTACCACGCAGCGCGGCAGTGCAAATCAGAAAGCAGAGACCATTTATGCGCCATCATCGGCCGCACTTGCTGAGCTCGGTTTCGAACCTTTCGCACAGGATGCTTATCTTCCCTCTGGGCAAAACGTGCGCAAGGGCACGTTCGATATCCTCACTGCAGCAAATGACGGGCTAGCCGCCCTATCCGTGTTCAATTCAACGAGTGACGACTCGAAGTTCGTCACTTTACTCCAAGGGCCGGCCGATCCACTTGTCGCCGGACTCAAATCTCCCCTCCCGACTGGACTCGTTCTGAGCCGGTCACATTCACCGTGGAGGGTGTAAACGCCACTGATGCCTGGCTCGTCAGCGGCGGGCTCTTGTCCAATCCTCCATCTCGAATGGTAGTGATCTTCAGACATGACGGCTTGCTCTTCTATGTGATTGGCCAATCGCTTCAGCCCGAGGAGCTGCTCGCGTTTGTCTCATCTCTTACTCGCATCGAGCAGAGGTGATCATGTCACGTCGCAAGTTTTTGGCGGTAGCGGTTTTCTTTGCCGCAAGTTTCATATTCCTTCGCACAGAGCTCGTATCTGCAGGCTGTGGTCAAGCTGTCGCTTGGGCGCATCCATCAGGCGGTTTGGGTAGAACGGAACTCTGCACGACGACGACCGATTATTGGCACAATAGCTACACGTCTGCGTCATCAGGACCTGCAGCTATCAGAATTTTGCTGTACTCATCCGATGGCGTGCAAAATTGCAACAATAGAAGCTCCGACAGCGGATTGGTCTGGGGCTATTCTGTCTCAACAAGCACAACTCCGAAATCCGTTTACACCTGCTCACATCCGATAGGGTATGGATATCGCGGCACCGGAATACACTACGTGAATAGCTCACAGGCGATCTCTGTGTCACAGACCTAATCTCCTCTCAGCGTGTGGATCCGCTTGCCCTTGCAGCAACGTTGACCGCAGCCCAAGACCTGACCGTTCTGACCAGGATGCTCTAGGAGAGTCGTATCAGCTCGAAGGGCATAGACCGACCATCTTGCTTGTGCGGTTGTCCGTTTGTGTTAGGTTGGCTCAGAAAAGCGATGCCGGAGGTGAATATGAAGCGGTATGCTTATTTGAAAGTCTCAGGGCGGTATTACGCTGTGTTGATTGCCCTACTGACACTGACTGTGACTTCATGCTCGGTGTTGTCACCACGAATGGTGAGCGCACAGGAGATTCTTCAGAGAGCGTTTCTTCCTCCAGACTTCACCTCGATCGCACAGGATGAGTATTTAGAACAACAAAGAACTATCTACGTTCGAAGCGGGCCTCCGGAATCATCAAGACCAGATCCGTATCACAAGAGATTGTCGGATACCGTCGTTCAGAGGACTTGGATTGCTGGCAAGGCGATGGCATCAAGGATCGAGGAGCGTGATGCTGCTACCGGCGAGTTGTTGAGCTTGATTCTGAGCAATCCCGGCAAAATCAGAACGCTACGCCCGTTACAAGGCATTGTCACCGAGCAAGTCGTTTCTCCGGAAGTTCCAAGCCAAACTCAGAGCGATCAGGTGCACCTGCAACAGCAACGATCCGATCAAGAGCTTGCGGGTAGCGTTATATCGAAGTTGTCCCTCTCGCCATGGGGCACAGAAGCTTGGTTGATTACTAAAGCTATCAATGGCCAGTTTGTGCGGGCAGATTTGCAGTTGAAATCCATTGAGAGACGATGGATGGTTGATGCGTCTTCCCATAGGCTGATTTCGGCGGAAGAGTGGGGAACGACAACCTCCAACGAACGCGTCTTACTCTCACAAACCATCGAAGAAAAGGTCAGGGTGGGTAAGCTAAAAGATTTGCCGCCCGACTGGTTCACAATCCCAGCCGATGTCTCGGCGTTTCCGATGCAAGAGTTTGGCAACTACATCGTGTCACGTGAGCTAAAAGCCAAGTTGAAAGGCATCTCTGACAACCCTCTACTACCTGATCGAAATCGCTTGGTTGATTTGCAACTTCTGCAAATCACGGATGGCTCGCAGGTGGCGACGGAGAAACGCTTCGTATTCGACATTCGCACGGCGGCTGCCAACGGCATGGCCCTGCAGCATGTTTATCGAGATGGTCATCGCACTTTCATCCTCATTCAAGGCCCGCGTCAAGAACTGGCTGAAGCGATGCGCACGCTCTGGGTGCCAAACTACTATACGAGCATACCAATTACAGTATCCCCAAACGACCAGCCGATCACCGCGTGGCTCGCCAGCGGCGGCGAGTTCGACTCACCCCCGCAGCAACAGGCTGTGATGTTCGAGCTAGAGGAACGCTTTGTGTACGTTATTGGCCAAGATACGGTGCAAGATGAGCTGATCCTTTTCACGAACGCACTGACCTTATCTCGATGAGAAGAAGGGGGTTAAAGGTGAGGTGCGCAATGGCTCGAAAACTCCTTTGAGTGTTTTGACCGGCAAACAGGATCAGGTAGCTACTGGCATCGTGGGATGACGAATGCTCAGATCGGTCCGGCTAGCATATCTGTGATTACATGGTCACGTGACTACATCACAGTCTCTTATACAAACTTGACGGTGCTACAAGACTGCAACGGACGGAACTCGGGCATGGCATCCACTTATGGTTATTCGATCTAGGCACAAACTCAACAGCGCTCAGTCCTAACATGCACTGGCAGCGGGAGTAATTACCACTGGTATGAAGGCGTAAGCGTTCATACGCGCGAGTCATCGCAAGCTGTATCTGTGATGCGCGCATGACGGAACGATCCCGCCTCATGGGCAAAAGTCGCGTAGATTTTGCACTATTTCGCGTGATTGAAAGCGTGTTGTGGTGCTCTGGGTGATGTTTCTCACCCGTCTACTGGGCGAAACATGTGCGTGGAGCAAGTCTGGCTATTCTTGATCTCGGCTAGCTTATGGACCCACTCATACTGGGAACAGTCTTGGTCGCTTCCGCCGCGGCGATCGCCGCGTTCAGCGTGGCGTTGATCGTCGTGTGCGTGGTCGGCTTCTGGCAGTGAGGCATTGCGGCAGATTGCTCGCGCCGCAACACTGACGCCGTTAGGGTTGTCGGCGAGCGCCTGTGCCTGTGCCCTGGTCTTGCGCCAGCCGATGCCCCGTCTGGTCGAAGCAAGTGGCGGCTGGCTGCTCGCCTTCGTGCTGATGGTCTTCGGGCCGGCCAGTGCGGCTGCCGGCCTGTTCTTCAGTTGCGCTGGCTTGGGGTTGAGCAATTCGCGTGTCGAGGGCTGCACTTAGCCGGTGCATTGCTCGGCATCCTCTCTCATCTACATCGTCTTCCCATTCTAAGTGCGCGGCTCCCCGCGCGCCTCACCGGATCGCACGGCGCGCCGCTGTGCTCAGCACGTCCACGATGAACGTCAGGACGAGCAGCGCGATCAGCGTCGCAGTCACGCCGCTGTAGTCGAAGCTGCTCAGTTGCTCGGTGAGCAGGCGACCCAGGCCACCGGCACCGACGAAGCCGACGATCACCGTCTCGCGCATGCCGATCTCCCAGCGATAGAAGACGTAGGCCAGCGACTGCGGCAGTGTGATCGGCAGCGCGCCGTATAGAAACGCCTGTAAAGGCGACGCGCCGGCATGTTGCAAGGCCTGGGCCGGCCGTTTGTCGGCGTTCTCCACCGCCTCGGCGATCAGCCGGCCTAAGATGCCGAGGTTGTGCACGGCGATCGCCAGTGCGCCCGGCAACGGGCCGGGGAACATCACGAACAGGATCAGCAGCGCCCACACCGGCGCGGGGATGGCGCGGCAGAAGAGCAAAAAGGCACGTGTGACGCCGTAGGCGAGCATCGCGCCGCCGGTTCGCCGTGCCGGATGCGCCGCCGGGTATGCGAGCAGGATGCCGAACAACCCGGCGACCGCGATGGCGAAGACCGACATCGCTAGCGTCTGCACCGACAAGTTGAACAGGGCAGCCACGTTCGCCGGCGACAGGTCGGGCGGAAACATCTGGCCCACCATATCGCCCAACAGCGCTATGGTGCGTGGAGCGAACAGCCGTCCGAGATCGGGTTGCACGTACCAGAACGACAACGGCGTGAGCACGACTGCGACGATGAACAGCCCCAACAGCGCGCGTGACCCCGGCGTGCCGCGCGCGCGCACAGCCGCCTCTGCCGAGCAATCGGCAGCCAGGTTCACCTCCGACCGCGTCGGCGCGCCGAGCGCCCGGCGGATGCGCGCGCTCAGCCAGTCGGTCATGCCGCTCAACAAGAGCAGCGCAGCCATCAGCGTCCACATCTCTTGGTAGCGCAGCGATTGCAGGCTGAGCAAAATCTGGTAGCCCAGGCCGCCCGCGCCGATCACGCCCAGCACCGTGGCCGAGCGGATGGCGCATTCGAGGCGATAGAACGAATACGACGTGAGGTTTGCGAAGGCGCGCGGCAGCAAGCCGTAGAGCATCGCCCGCGCCGGCGGCGCGCCGCCGTTCAGCAGCGCATTCAACGCATCGCGCGGCGTCTCGTCCAGGATTTCCGAGAACACCTTGGCCGTGATCGCGCCGAACGGAATGCCCAGTGCCAGGATCGCCACCAGCGGGTCGAGGCCGAGGATGCGCACCAGGAACAAGCCCCACAGGGCCTCGTGGATCGCGCGCGGCACGGCCAACGCGCCCCGCACGAGCAGCCAAGGTGAGCCGAGGATTGAGATTGACGACTGGAGATGAGGAGATCGGCGCCGAGGGCGATGGGCCAACCACCATACTTCCGACGAGAGCAGGCCGCCGAGGAAGCCAATGACCAAGCTGAGCGCCAGGCCGCTGATGGCGTAGGCGAAGGTAACCAACGTGGACTCGAGCGTGAGTCGCAGGAAAGCCGGACTCAACTCCGGGCGCAGCGCCGCCGCGAAGAACTGCTGCACCAGCGCCCACCCGCCAGGGTTGATCAGGTTGTCGTGGAACAGGCCGACCTGAATCGCCGACCAGGCAACGGCCAGCAGCATCACGAGCGTGACCAACCGCGCACCGTTGGCCAGGCTGCGCAGCAGCGGGGGCGCTCCGGCCGGCCGGTCGGCTACACGCGGCGTGCTGAGCGAAGAACTCATGCCCGGATGCGATACAACGCCTCGACCATCGCCGGTGTGACATCACCGGCCGGCAGATCGAACTGCACGCGCCCCTCACGCAGCCCAACGATGCGCTCGCAGTGGCTATAGGCATATTCCAGGGCGTGCAGGCTGACGACCAGCGTCTTGTCGAACCGGTCGCACAGCTCGCGCAGCAGGGTCATGATCTCGCGGCTGCGCTCTGGGTCAATGCTGGAGATCGGCTCGTCGGCCAGGATGGCTACCGGGTTCTGCACTAGCACGCGGGCGATGGCCACGCGCTGCTGTTGTCCGCCGGAGAGGTTGCTCGTGCGCTCGTAGAGCTTGTCGGCGATGCCCACGTTCTCCAACGCGCGCGCCGCCGTCTCGCGTTCGAGCGGGATGACCAGCGATAGCGCCGCCTTGGCCAGCGACCAGCGACCTAGGTGGCCGGCGTTGACGTTGTGGATCACGCTGAGGTTGGGCACCAAGTTGAACTGTTGGTACACCGTGCCGATCTGACGCTGAAGCCGGCGCAGCGCGCGCGCCGAAAGACGCGCCGTATCTTGACCCAGCAGGCGCACCTCGCCGCTTGTCGGCATGATCGAACCGTTCAGCACGCCCAGCAACGTGCTCTTGCCGGCCCCGCTCGGGCCGATCAGCGCGACGCGCTCGCCGGCCGCGATGCGCAGCGAGACCCCCTGCAGCGCCGCCAGCGCGCCGTAGCGCACGGCGACGTCTTTCAGCTCGAAGATAGCGGATGACACGGCCCGGTTCAACACAGGCAGAGGGACTGAGGACGAGGCGACAAGGAGACACAGGGACGTAGGATATGGTGAAACTGTCTCCCTGTCCCCGTGTCTCCCCTCCCGTCGCTTTGTCCTCCTCCCTATTTGATCTTCCCGATTTCGCGGGCGACTGCCTCGATGTCGGCGTAGTTTTCGTTCTTCGTCTCGATGAACTTCTGCGCGCCGAAGAGGTCTAAGATCTCTTTGTGCGCCGGATTCGCGGCATCCAAGGCGAGGAAGGCCTGCTTGACCCGCGCGATGAAGCCTGGGCCGAATTTTTGCTCCACGTCCGGCCGCACCACCCAGTGATAGTCGTAATACGCCGGCGTGCGCCAGATGACGATGACCTTGTTGGTGTCCACCTCGCCGGCGGCGACGCGGGCGTTCCACACCTGTTCGTTCAGCGCGCCGGCCTCGTAGCTGCCGGCCTCCACCAGCTTGATCGTCTTATCGTGCGAGCCGGAGAAGCCCGGCTCACCCTTCAGATCGGACAGCAGCACGCCGGCCTTGCGCATGAAGAACTGCGGCATCAGCCGGCCGGAGGTGGATGACTCGCTGCCGAAGGTGAACGTGCGACCCTTCAGCACGGTCAACCCGCCGATGTCGTCGAACGGCTGGATGCCGGCGGCGGTGTTGGCGATGAACACGCTGTGGAAGTTCTCATCTATGTCGCGCTGGATGATGGCCTGCGCGCCGTCCACCTGCAGACGCGCCTGCACGCCGGTCAGGCCGCCGAACCAAGCCATATCCACGTCGCCGGTGCGGAAGGCGTTGACGACCGCCGCGTAATCCGTCACCGGCCTATAAACTACGTCAACGCCGAGTTGCGCCTTCAAGTAGTCCGAGACCGTGCCATACAGGCGATTGAGCTTCTCCGGGTCTTGGTCGGGAATGGCCGAAATGACGAAGGGGACTGCGGGCGCCTGGGATTGAGCCGCCGGACCGGCGACGGGCGGCGCGGCACAGGCCGCAAGCGCGACCGCCGCGCACAAAGCGATGGCGACAAACGTTTTTGAAGATCGAAACATCGTTACTCCTTTCTACAAGCAATTCGGGTGTCAACACAAAGGGCAGCGCGTCCCTGCGCCAAAACACCCCCACTGCCTGCGAAGGAGTTACGACGTGTTCATGCGTTCCACGGCAAGGCTGGAGGCGGTGATGGCGACAGAGTCGCACGAGCGGCGCAACACGCGCGCCGTAAAGTGGCAGGTTCAGCGATAGCGCATCTGTTTCAACAGCATCCCCTTCACCTCCTTTCGGTCATCTGCCTTGCCGAATGCTCGGCATGATAACGCATCTGCGCAGGCTTGTTTCTTCGAATGTTTCGTGGTTTCTTCTTTTTGCCCGTATGCTCAGCACTGGGATTGATCCCAGCGCGACTGAGGCGAATACCGCTGCGGACCAGTCCGCGCTCCCTCATTTTGAAATGCACCCCTTGTTAAGTCGCCTATCGGGTAAGATGTGAACGTGACGACTGCCAGGAAGATCAAGCTGACGTCGCTCGCGTCGTGCGCGGGTTGAGCCGGCAAGCTGAGTCCCGAGACTCTGGCCGCCGTGTTGCGTCCGCTTCAGAATCGTTTTCGGCCTGAAGACCATCCCGATCTGTTGATCGGCCTCGGCCAACCGGACGATGCTGCTGTGTATCGTCTGTCGGATCAACACGCCATCGTCCAGACGGTGGACTTCTTCACGCCGGTCGTGGATGACCCGTATGCCTACGGCGCGATTGCCGCGGCTAATGCCATGAGCGACGTGTACGCCATGGGCGGCGAGGTGCTCTTTGCGCTCAACATCGCCGCGCTGCCGGACGATCTGCCCGCCGAGGTCGTGAGCGAGATCTTGCGCGGCGGGGCGGATAAGGTGGCCGAGGCCGGCACCGTCATTGCCGGCGGCCATACCATCAAAGACAAAGAGCCGAAATACGGCCTGTGCGTCACCGGCATTGTCAATCCGGCGGAGATGATGGCCAAAGGCGGCGCGAAGCCGGGCGATGTGCTCGTGCTGACCAAGCCGCTCGGCGTCGGCGTGGTGACCACGGCCATCAAGCGCGACTTGGCCGATCCGGCGCACGTGGACGCTGCGGTGACCAGCATGTTGCGCCTGAATCGCAATGCCGCGCGCGCGGCGCGCAAGGTGGGCGCTCGTGGCGGCACCGACATCACCGGCTTCGGCTTGCTGGGTCACGCGCTGGAGATGGCCAACGGCGCCGGCGTCGGCTTTCGCTTCTCGTGGAACGCGCTGCCCTTCCTGCCCGGCGCGCTGGAATACGGCCAGGATTGGGTGTTCCCTGGCGGCGCAGCAACCAATGAAGCGACTTACCGCCATCAGGTGCAGTTCGATCCCGCGTTGGAAAGCTGGCAACGTATGATGATCTTCGACCCGGAGACCAGCGGCGGCCTGCTCATCGCTGTTGCCGCGTCGAAGGCCGATGCGCTGGTGCACGAGCTCCAGGCCGATGGCGACGAAGCCTTCATCATCGGTGAGGTGGTCGAGGGCAGCGGTATCCTCGTGACGAGGTGATAGGCCTTGCGTGACTTTCCGCTTACTCTCAGCGTATTGCCGGATGTTCTCGCTGTATGCCGGCTCGATCCGACGGCGACCATCCCCGATTGGGCAACAGGTGAAGGTTTCTTCTCGGTCACGCGCACGGCCGATGAGCTGTCCATCGTGTGTCGTGAGGCCCACGTGCCCGGCGACGTGGTGTGCGAGCGCGGCTGGCGCGCCCTCAAACTCCACGGGCCGTTCGACTTTGGACAGGTCGGCATCCTCGTCTCGGTGGTCAGCCCGCTGGCCGAAGCGGGCATCGCCATCTTCGTCATCTCGACCTACGACACCGATTACGTGTTGGTGAAGGCGGCCCAACTGGAGTCCGCCGTCGCAGCGCTTACCCGATCCGGCCATGCAGTGGAGGCCGCCCGCGACAGCGAGGTGATCGCGGTCAAGTGCGCGTGGCGACTGCCGGATGACGCGCGCATCCACGCCGCCTTCGACGCCGAAGTGGTCGAGTATGACGAGCGGCAGGATCGTTGGCTGGTACGGCTGACCGGCGTGCGATCCACCGACGCACCGGCCGAGGCGCGTGCGCTGGTCGAAGCGCAAGCCGGCAAGTGGGCCTATGTGCCCAGCGAAGCGCGCCGGTTGGGGCTGACGCTGCCGCTGAAATATGAGACACTTACCGGCAGGATTCGATTCTTCTACGCGGCCGACCCGCGTGAACGGAGGTGAAGGGATGCCAACGGCAAAAGCTAAAGCCAAGCGCACGACACCGCGCAAGCGCAAGCAGTCCGGCAAGCCGGCGTTTCAAATCACCTACGCCAACCTGAGCAGTGCGCTGAGCGATCCGGACCTGCTGGCGCGGTTCGACAAAGCGTTCGCCAAGGTGCGCGCCAACATCGGCGAACATGCGCGTACCTATCCAATGTTCATCGGCGGCGTGGAGCGCTTCGCCGCCGTGCAGTTCGCCAAAACCACGCCGATTGATACCAGTCTGACCCTCGGCTACTTCCAGAGGGGCGACGCGCAGGACGCGCAAGCCGCCATCGCCGCAGCGAAGGCCGCCTTTCCGGCCTGGAGCGGCACGCCATGGAAGCGCCGCGTGGCGATGATGCGCAAGGTCGCCGCGCTGATCAACCGTCGGCTGTTCGACATCGCCGCCTGGGTCAGCCTCGAGGTGGGCAAGAGCCGCGCCGAGGCCATCGGCGACGTGAAGGAAACCGCCGATCTGATTGATTACTACTGCAACCAGATGGAGGCCAACGCCGGCTTCGAGAAGCCGCTGTTGCCGGAGGGCGGCGTGGGCACATCGCGCAGCGTGCTCAAGCCCTATGGCGTGTGGGCGGTGGTGTCGCCGTTCAACTTTCCGATGGCGCTGACGGGCGGACCGGCCGGCGCGGCGCTCATCGCCGGCAACACCGTGGTGATCAAGCCGGCCAGCGACACGCCGATGACGAGCTGGCTGCTGACCGAGTGCCTGCGCGACGCCGGCCTGCCGGCGGGCGTCTTCAACTATGTCACCGGCCCCGGCAGCACGGTGGGCGAGGAGCTGGTCAACAACCCCGATGTCGCCGGCATGACGTTCACCGGCTCGTTCGACGTCGGGTTCAGCCTGATCCAACGCTTCAGCCAGCGCATGCCGCGCCCGCTGATCGCCGAGATGGGCGGCAAGAACGCGGTGATCGTGAGCGACAAGGCCGACCTGGAGAAAGCCGCCGAAGGCGTGGTGCGCGCCGCGTTCGGCCTGAGCGGACAGAAGTGCAGCGCGACCAGCCGGGTGTATGTGCATCGCGCGGTGAAAGAGCCTTTCGTGGACCTGCTGAAGCGCAAGACCGAGGCGCTGAAAGTGGGCGACCCGACGCAGGCCGGCGTGTTCACCGGGCCGGTGTGCAACCGCGGTGGCTACCAGACCTTCCAGCGCGCCGTCGAACAGGCGCAGCGCGACGGCGGCATCTTCGTCACCGGTGGCCGCGTGCTCACCGAAGGCGATTTCGCCAAAGGCCTCTTCTGCGCGCTCACCATCGTAGATGGCCTGCCGCTGGATCATCCGCTGTTCTGCGAGGAGCTATTTACGCCGTTCCTGCTGGTGGCGGCCGTGGACTCGCTGGAGCAGGCGATGGCCGAAGCGAACAAGGTGCAGTATGGCCTAACGGCGGGGTTCTTCAGCAAAGATCGCAAGGAGATCAAGTATTTCCTCGATCACATCCAGGCCGGCACGGTGTACGTGAACCGCGAGCGCGGCGCGACCACCGGCGCGTGGCCGGGCAACCAGAGCTTCGGCGGGTGGAAGGCCAGCGGCAACACCGGGCGCGGCGCCGGCGGGCCGTATTACCTGCAGCAATACATGCGCGAGCAGAGCCAAACGGTGTTCTAGAGCCCTTTGCAGATCCATTTACCCCTGCTTCGACAGGCTCAGCGTGCCCTTCAACCCGGCAGTGCACCCTGAGCTTGTCGAAGGGGTGTTCACCCATTCGGTATACGCCGTTTCGTTGCCGTTCGGCCCTGAGTCTTCGTAAATCGTCTCGCTAGAGGGTTAGGGGTCTCAGGCGCGGCGATAGCGCATGAACACAACGCCGGTAGGTGTGAACGACGACTCCACGAGCCTGAGGTCAACACGTTTGCCCTCCGGGAAGAGCTTCTTGCCGCTGCCCAGTGAGATCGGGTAGACGTGCAAGTCTATCTCGTCCACCAGATCGTTTTCGAGCAGTGTGTGCGCCAGCACGCTGCTACCGTCCAAGAGGATGTTCTTGCCCGGTCGCGCCTTGAGCTTGCGAATCTCTTCGACCACGTTGTCGCGAATGAGGGTGGAGTTGCGCCACAGCGACGGCGATTCGAGCGTGGTCGAGACCACGACCTTCGACATGGCATTCATTGCATCAGCAAATGGATCGCCCGCCATCTGCTCGAACGCGCTGCCGTGAATCTGCCACGTCTTACGTCCCAGCAGCAGCGTGTCGGCCTGACTGAATACCTGGTCGAAGTGCGCGCCGATGTCGTCGTGCCAATACGGGATCGTCCAGCCGCCGTGGGCGAAACCACCGTCGGTGTCTTCGTACTTTCCGCCCGGCGCCTGGATCACGCCGTCGAGTGAGATGAACTCGTGAATAACGAGGTCTCGCATCAAGCCTCCTGTAATTCTGCGTATTCTGGTGATCAGCGATTCATCACTGTTACCAGTTTTGCTTGAGAATCGTGTCCATGAATGCCTTGCTATTCAAACTATCCGGCCAACACGCTCGTGGTCGCCGTCGTTCAGATGAATTTTCATAGGCGACTCCACACGCTCAGCCAACCTCCAGTCGAATCGTCACCACATCGCCTTCTCGAAGCTGCTCTGCTTTACGCACACTGTTCTTGATGGGCACCAGAAAGCGGCCGTCTTTGGGAAAGAGCGACGTCGTGAACGCGGTTTCGCCGATCCGAACGCGCGCGGGGATCACGCCCCACCCGTACGTCACGGCCTTCTGGATGGCTTTCAAGTCTTGGCTCTCGTGCTCCGGCACGGCGATGAAGTAGTGCGGGGCCGGGCCGCGCCAGTGGAAGACGCGACCGCTGAACTCCAGGTGTAGCTGCATAGCCTTTGAAAGCGCTGGCTCATCCTTCTCTCAACGCAAAGCGATCAGGGTGCGCGAAGAGATAGCCCCAACCATCTACCTCTGGCGTGGCGACGCCCAGGCCGGCCAGGATGGTGGTGATGTTGGTGCGGTGCTCGATGCCGTGGTTGATGACTTGGATGAACAGATGTCGCGCCTGATACTCGATGAACCGGCTTCCTTCTTCCTCGCGCACCATCTGGGTCGGCGGGACGCGCTGGACGACATCCAGCAGCGTAGCAGCCACGTGTTCGGCGAACGCGGCGATGTCGTGAATCGCAGGCCGGTCTGCCCATTTGAACGACGGCTGAGGGCGCCGGCCGGTGATGCGGCCGATGTAGTCCGCTTCGGCCCGAATCAAATGCCCTAATGTGTCGTAGATACTGCCGTACGTTCCGGGTGCGGCGGCGTCGAGTTGGCCGGCGTCGAGCTTCTGGCAGACGGCGATGATCTGCGCGTTGGCCCAGTTGTTGTAGCGAATCAGTTCGACGAGGGTGGGTTCGGGTTGGAATTCCATGTTGCGATCAACCTCCCGCCATTGCTCCCACGACCATGAACGGTTCTTGGCCATTCGTCACGTCGTCGGGTAGCGGCGTATCCGGCGGCATGTGCGACCAGTCCTGCCCACAAGCAAAGAAGCGAATGAACGCCCGGCGCTGTTGCGTGGCCGGGTCGCGGATCGTCCCGCGCAGCACCGGGTAGCGCGCCTCGAGCGCGTCGAGGATCGCGCGCGGGGTGACCGGCGCTTCGACGCGCAGTTCGACTTCGCGGCCGACGCCGGCCAGCGTGCGCAGGTGTTGGGGCAGGATCACTTTGATCATCGGGACATCGGCATCGCGCATGGGGCTGCCTTACTCACGCACATAGCGCAAGTGCGTAGCCGTTGGGCTATCGAGCACCTTGTCAATTCTGAAGCGCGGCAAGGGTTCATGCAGGTTCTCGAAGAGACGTCTTCCACCGCCGAACAGCACCGGCGCTAGGGCGATTTCCAGCTCGTCAATGACGCCCAAGTTCAAGTATTGCTGGATCACATCCGCACCGCCCGCGATGCGGATATCGCGACCGCCCGCAGCTTCACGCGCCTGCTCCAGCGCGCGCTCCGGGCCATCGTTGACGAAGTAGAAGGTCGTCCCGCCGGGGCGGACCCAGGGTTCGCGCTTCTCGTGGGTGAGGACGAATACCGGCGTGTGAAACGGTGCTTCCTCTGGCCAGCCGCGCTCGCCGCCATCGAACATGCGCTTGCCCATGATGTGGACGCCGGTGCGCTCTGCAGTGTGGCGAAGCATGTCATTGACCGGACCGGTCTCTCCGCCGGGGCCAAGCTTGAGATTGTGGCGGAAGTACTGCTGATCGAAGATCCAGCCCATCAGCGCGCTCCACTTCGCGCCCCAGTTCTTGAACTCGGGCTCGTCCCAATGCTCCATAGTCATCCCTTCCGGCGCCATGTAGCCATCAAGGCTGAGGGCGATGTTGACGAATACCTTGCTCATCCCTTTCCTCTCCCGACTCCAGATAGCTACGCCAACGTCTGCACTTCCACCGAATACACCGACGGCAGGTCGCGCGCGATGGTCGTCCAATGGTCACCGCCGTCCGGCGAGCAGTACACCTGCCCGCCGGTGGTGCCGAAGTAGACGCCACAGGGGTCGAGCGCATCCACCGCCATTGCGTCGCGCAGCACGTTGACGTAGCAGTCGCGCTGTGGCAGGCCGTTCGTCAGCGCTTCCCATGCGCCTCCCCCCGTCCGGCTGCGGTAGACGCGCAACTTGCCTTCGGGCGGGAAGTGCTCGCTGTCGCTCTTGATCGGCACGACGTAGATCGTCTCCGGCTCGTGCGCGTGCACGGCGATCGGGAAGCCGAAGTCGCTGGGCAGATTGCCGCTGACCTCGCGCCACATCTCGCCGGCGTCGTCGCTGCGCATCACGTCCCAATGCTTTTGCATGAACAACACGCCGGGGCGCGATGGATGCATGGCCATGCCATGCACGCAATGGCCGACCTCGGCTGCCGGGTCGGGGAGCTCATACGGCGACTTCAGCCCCTGGTTGATCGGCCGCCACGTCTGCCCGCCATCGTCGGTGCGAAACGCGCCGGCGGCAGAAATGGCGACGAAGATACGATCCGGGTTGCTGGGATCAAGCAGGATGGTGTGCAGACACATGCCGCCCGCGCCGGGCTGCCACAGGTTGCCCTTCACCTCGCGCAGGCCGGACAACTCGCGCCAGGTCTGCCCGCCGTCGGTGGATTTGAACAGCGCCGCATCCTCGACGCCGGCGTAGACCGTGTCGGGGTCAGTGAGCGACGGCTCGAGATGCCACACGCGCTTGAACTCCCACGGGTGCTGCGTGCCGTCGTACCACTGGTGCGTGCCGGGCGTGCCCTCGTATCTGAACTCGTTGCCCATCGGCGTCCACGTCCGGCCGCCATCATCCGAGCGCTGGATCAGTTGGCCGAACCAGCCGGTGGACTGCGAGGCGTAGATGCGATCCGGATTCACAGGCGATCCCTTGAGGTGGTAGATCTCCCAGCCGGGGAAAAGCGGACCGCTGACGTCCCACGTCTGGCGTTTCGCATCCGATGTGAAAATGAACGCGCCCTTGCGCGTGCCGACGAGCACTCTAACACTGCTCATGCTGCCTCCTACTTCGTTGGGATAGATAACCGGACGACTCGTGACCCGCGGTGACGCAAGAATCGCTCACGATGCATCATGGCCCTCCGTCAAGGTCAACTGCCATGACACGCCGTATTTGTCGTTCAGCCAGCAAAACTTCTTGCTAAAGGGGTATTCATCCAAGGGCATCAGCACCTGGCCGCCTTCGGACAGCTTGGTATACACAGCGTCAATCTCGGCCTCGCTGGCGCAACGCACGAACAGCGATATGGATGGCGTAAAGTTGAACGCGTGTCCCGCGCTGCTGTCCATGGCCATGAACTCCTGGCCGTTTAGGGTGAAGACGGCATGCTCCACGCTGCCCTCGGCTTCGCCCCAGTCGTTCGGGCCGCGGCGTTGTATGTGGACAATTTCAGAATTCTCGAACAGCGAGGTGTACAGCGTGATCGCTTCCTCGGCTTGGCCGGCGACAGGGCCGACGAACATGAGAAAGGTCGTTACTTTTTGCATCATTTACCTTTGCGCTTCTTGGCGTCTTTGTCGTGCGGCCTGCTGGTCGGCCGGCAACTTGTCTTGGTGGGCGACCGCGTCCGCGTCAATCCTTGGCGGGCGCGTAGCGTAACAGAACCACGCCGGACGTGATCGTCGGCACTTGCTGCCACAGCCGAGCATATTCGCGTTCAACTGCCGAGCTGCCGGGATTGGTGTCCGCGGTTTCCCAGTAGCGCATCATCTCATAGAGCCGCCGACCGTACAGGTGGACGCCGGCCTCGCGTTCGACCTCGTTGAAATGTTGGTGAAGCGCTTCGTCGGGCGTGGCCCAGTCGAACATCCCATCCGGCCCCTCGATGTAGCCGTCGAGCGAGACGAGCATGGAGTAGATGACCTTCCTCAAGTTGGGCTCCGATTTTTCACGAACGCTTTCGCGAGTATGGGGGGGCGGGTTGGATGGTGTTGATGGGCGCCGGAAGGGCGCGAACGTTCGAACCGTGGGCTTGTGAAGCTCGGCATCAGCGGCGGCGCAGCGCCGTCTGCTGCAAGCCGTTGTTAGGCCGCAGGCTTCTAGCCACGAACCGCTGTTTCAATTGCGGCGATGTCGATCTTCTTCTGTTTCATCATCGCCGCTATTGCCTTGGCCGCCACATTCTTGTCCGCATGCAGCGTCAATTCCGTCAACCGCTTCGGGAAAATCTGCCACGACACTCCGTAGCGGTCTTTCAGCCAGCCGCAGGGGCCTTCCTCGCCACCATTTGCGGTCAGCGCAGCCCAGAGCCTATCGGTCTCGGCCTGGTCGGCTGTCTCAACCGAAATGGACACTGCCTCAGTCAGCGTGAAATACGGTCCAGCATCGAGAATCTGATAGGGCACTCCGCCCAGCGAGAAGTTGATTATCGTGGAACTGCCATATCCGGGATTATCGACAACAGAGGTTTCCTCGACCCGGCTACCTGGAATCAGCGAACAGTAGAATTCTGCTGCCTCGAGCCCACGCCCGTCGCGGAACCAGAGGCAGGTGCGGATAGAGTAGGACACAGTGCTATTCCTCCTAAGCGCCGACCGATTACTCCGGTCTAAGCATTCCAATGTGCTGCAATGGTAGAACAAATGTTCGGATTTGTCAATCCTCTTATGGTTGAGTTCCATTCGGCATTTCTGCCAGGGTGTCCTCGCAGTTCCTTCTAGGGGCGTGATAAAGTGGCCGGCGGCATGCAGCGATTGACGCATCACGACTTGGCCTACTACCAGTTCGCGGCGTTGCGCGCGGCGAACGTCCATCATGGCGTCTTCACCCGACTCGGTGGTGTGAGCGAAGCCCCGTGGGCCTCATTGAACATGAGCTGCAGCACCGGCGACGCCGCCGAGCCGGTGCGCGAAAACCGCCGACGCGCGCTCGACGCGCTGGGCTTGGCGCCGGAGCGGTCGCTCACCTCGTGGCTGGTGCACGGCAACCATGTGCGCGTGGTCTCGCGCGACGATCTGCGCATTGCGGGCGCGAACGACGTGCGCGCCGACGCCATGGTGACGCGCGACCGCGGGCTGGCGCTCACGCTGCGCTTTGCCGATTGCGCGCCGGTGCTGTTCTACGATCCGCTGAAGGGCGCAATCGGCATCGCCCATGCCGGCTGGCGAGGCATCGTCAACGGCGTGTTGATCGAGACGGTGCGCGCGATGCAGCGGGCGTTCGGCTCGCGCCCGCAAGACATCATCGCCGGCATCGGCCCGTGCATCGGCCCCGACAAGTTCGAGGTGGATGAAGCGGTGGCTGCGCAGATCCAGGCGGCCGTGCGCGCTTCGGTTGTTCTCAGGACAGGAGACGGGAAGACAAGCGGACAAGGGCAAGTGCACGCCTCCCCTTCGTCACCCGGCCAGCTCATCACCAGCAAACAGAAGCCTCATGTGGACCTCTGGGCCGCCGCGCGCTCGCAGCTCGAAGACGCCGGCGTGGGTTGCATCGAGGTCGCAGCCATTTGCACGGCCAGCAACACCCGCGAATGGTTCAGCCACCGCGCCGAACAGGGCCGGACCGGCCGCTTTGGCGTCATCGTCGCGCTCGATTGAGCGTTCTACAAAGCGCCCTCTTCACTCGCCGTAGATCTCGGATGGATCCACGGGCGTGAGCCGAGGGATGAAGCGCGGCACGGCCTTTACGTAGCGCTCATACTGCGCGCCGAAGCGCTGGCGCAGCTCGCGCTCCTCCAGCCGCAACTGCATCGTCAACTGCGCGATGTAGATGACGAGCGTCAACGCCAAGAACGCGTTCTGGGTAAGCAGCGCCGTGCTCGCGATCAGGGTCATGTCGGTGACATACAGCGGGTTGCGCACGTAGCGATACGGGCCGGAGACCACCAGACGTTGCGGCACGTTGTAGCGCTCGGCCATCTCGCCTGGCGGGAAGAGCGCCGGCACGAACAACAGGCGCTTCCAGCCCATCTGTCCGGCCGCCCACACGCCGATCAACACGGAGACGAGCACGCCCGCGCCGCCGATTGCTTGTAACCAGATCGGGCCGGCCCACGTCCAGTTCAGCCAAGCCGGTGCAAAGGCGATCAGCAGCAGCGCCGTGCCGATCCACATCAGCCCGACCTCGACCAGATACCAGCCCAGCAGGCCGCGCTGTTTGACCCAGCCGCGCCAGCGTTCGAGCATCGGATACGTGAACAAGTCAATCACCACCATGCCCAGGTAGAACGCCGCCACGTAGACCGGCAGCAGCGTCCACCGGCCGATCAGCGCGTCGCCGACGACGCAAATGACGAACGACAGCAGCCATAGCCACGATGGGCCATGGTGCCACTGCGCGCGGATGGCAGCCGAGGTTTCTGGAGAAGGGGTATGCGCAGCCATGTCGGGATTGTAAGGAAGAACGCCGATTTAGGGGACGAGCGCGCGTCGCACTTCTTCGTAGATCGGCAGCGGCTCCAGCGACGGCGTCACGAAGGTGAAGTGGTCGCGGTAGCCGCGCGCCGGCGCCGGCAGCTTGAACACCCAGAACGCGACGCAGCGCGCCCACGGCCAGTGGTCCTGAGCGTAGTCGAGCGCGCGAAGGGTGTATTCAATGCGCTGCGCCGGCGTCACGCCGTTCACCCAGTTCACGTCGTCGTTCCAGCCGGCCTCGGTGATGTAGATGGGCGAATCGTCGCCATGCGCCTGCATGATCGCCCGCAACAGCTCGGCGCGCCGGAAGTTGATCGTGCCGGGGTCAGGCGGTTGCTCGGGCGGCATCGTCGTGCCGTAGGTGTGAACGGCAAGGGCATCCCAGGGCCGGCTGGCGATTGGGGATGGGCGATCGGCGAGCGCAGCGTACATTTCCTCCAGATACGCCAGGTCGCTCAGCGCCACGTCGCGGTTGCGCTCGATGGTGGGCGCAAGCGCGCCGGCCAGCACGACGGCATCCGGGTTGGCCCGCTTGATGGCGGGATAGACGACGCGCAGCATCTCCACATAGGCCGCCGAGTCCACGCGGCGCATGCCCCACTCGTTCTGCAGGTTCGGCTCGTTCCAGATGATGAAGTGCGACACGCGGCCTTTGAAGTGCGCCGCGAACGCAGCGGCGAAGTCGGCGAAGTCGCCGTAGTGCGGCGGGTCGAGGTGCGTGAACGTGGACGCCGGCGGGCGCGCCCACTCCGGCACGAAGCCGAGCCGGGCGATCACCGTCAGACCTTGCCGCCGGGCGTGATCCACGATCCGATCTGCGCCGGAGAAGTCGCGCTGCCCTTTAGCCTTCTCGTAGTAGGCCCAGGGGAAGAACTCGACGATCCACGGCGCGCCCATCTCGCGTATCATCTCCAGCCCGCGCTTGATCTTCCACGCCTCGGCCTCTTCGACGAAGCGCGTGTGCATGCCGGCCAGCGTGTTGCGCGTGACCACCGCTTGCTGCGGCCCAAGCGTGACCGGTAACTGCGGTGGGCGTATTTGCAACAGCAATCCGGCCAGCGCACCGAGCGCGACGAGTGGGGCGAGGCGATGGAGGGACATGGGTGCGGGTAGCTGGTAAGTAGAGATTGGAGATTGGCAATCATTAGTCTTCAATCTCCAATCTCCAATCTCTAATCTTGTCCCATCAGAATTGCCAATTACAAATTACGAATTACCATCCCCAACATGGAATACGAGCTGGAGTTGATCGCCGATTATGCCTGCGAGTGCGGCGAAGGGCCGCTGTGGCATCCGATGGAGAAGCGCGTGTATTGGCTGGACATCCTGAACCCGCGCATGTTCTGGTATGAGCCGGCGACCGGCCGGCATGCGCAGTTCGATGTCGGCCGCGTGGTCGGTGGCTTCACCATCCAGGCCGATGGGGCGCTGCTGTTGTTCATGGATCGCGGCTCGGTCGCGACGTGGAAGAACGGCAAGCTGCGCACGATCATCGAGGAGTTGCCGGAAGAACGCGAGACGCGCTTCAATGACGTGTTCGCCGATTCGCGCGGGCGCGTGTTCTGCGGCACCATGCCGACGAAGGATCGGCTTGGCCGGCTGTATCGCCTCGACCGCGACGGCTCGATCCACACGCTGCTCGACGGCATCCTCTGCTCCAACGGCATGGGCTTGACGCTCGACCGCAAGCATCTGTACTACACCGACAGCGAGGCATATACCATCTACCTGTTCGACTATGACGAAGCGACGGGTGGGCTCAGCAACCGGCGCGTCTTCGTCAAGCACGGGCCGGAGGACGGCCTGCCGGACGGCATGACCGTGGACGCGCAGGGCAACGTGTGGTCGGCCCACTGGGACAGTAGTTGTCTGATCCGCTACGACCGCAACGGTAAAGAGACGCTGCGCATCCCCTTCCCGGCCAGGAAGGTGTCGTCGGTGATCTTCGGCGGCGATGATTACCGCGACATGTACGTCACGACGGCCGGCGGAGAGAACAAAGCAGAGGAAGGACACGGCGCCGGCGCGTTGTTCCGCCTGCGCGTTCCCGGCGTTCGCGGCTTGCCAGAATATCTCTCGCGCATCTTGCTGTAATGCCCGATTGCTTAGTCAACTTGGGTGGATCGAGGTGAGGGGGTATAGCGCAGAAAAGACCGCTTCTCGGGTCAGCAGCGCAGCTCCGGCCGGTTTGCCGATCAGGACACCGGCGGCAGCGCCGTAGTGGACTGCAGCGTGAATTCCTCGCCGTAGATGATCTCGACGCCGCCCAGTGAGATCACGTCGCCGGCTTCGAGCGTGCATTGCTTGATCGGGTAGCCGTTCAGGCGCGTGCCGCCGCTGCTATTCAAGTCCACGGCCAGGAAGCGTGCCAAGTCGTTCTGCCAGCGCAGCTCGAGGTGGTGGCGCGACACGCGCCGGTCGTCCACGATCACGTGGTTGTCGTGCGCCCGACCGATGCGCACGAGCGTGGAAGTCAGGCTGATCTGCCGCTGTCCGTCTACGATGAGAAAGGGACGGCGTGGCAGCGACACGGCCAGCGCTGGCGTGGCCGAGGTATCGGCCTGCATCAGATTAGGCGCAATCCAGCGCGCCTTCACCTGCAAGCGATGCGGCGCCACGTGCGGCGCGCCCCACAATAGCACGCGCGGCGGCGCGTCCAGCCGTAGCCCCATCTGCAGCATGATCTGTCGCGCCTGCTCGGAGAGTTCGTCGGCCAGGCGCGGCCGGGCGGCTTCGAGCGCGCGCAAGTCGCCGTCGTTCAGCGTCACCCAGAAGTGGTTCGGGATGATTGGCGCGCCGGCACCGGCCTGCGCATCCTCGATGACGCGGACGATGGCGCGCAGCACTTCGCTCGCTTCCAGCTTGCCCCCAAGGGCACGCGCCAGCGACGCTTCGATCAACTGTTGGGCGAGGTCTTCAAAGCGGTGCATGTGTCGCAGGAATGATTATTGATGCTTGGCGATTAATGGGATTGTAGCTTGACTGAATCGGCCTCGGCTACCAATTACCGGCGATCAGAAACCAACCACAATGACCGGCGACCCGCCACAATCGCATATCATTGCCCGCATGGAATCGAACGAGGCGGTTGCCGCGCCGCCGCACGTCGGCCGTGTTGCGCTAGGACTGTTGCGCAGCATGCGCCCCAAACAGTGGACGAAGAACATCTTCATCTTTGCGGCGCTCGTGTTCGACGGCAAGCTCTTCCAGCCCGGCCCACTCATCAACACGCTCATCGGCTTCGTAGTGCTGTGTTTGCTGTCGTCGGCAGTGTACCTGATCAACGACTGCGCCGACGTAAACGCCGACCGCGCCCATCCGGTCAAGCGCAATCGCCCCATCGCGCGCGGCGACGTGCCGATCCCGCTGGCCATTGCCTGGGCAGCGGTGCTGATCGTCGCCTCGCTCGCCGTCGCGTTCACCTTGAACCTCACGTTCGGCGCCATCGCGCTCACCTATCTGGCCACGGCCACACTGTATACGTTCAAGGTCAAGCACGTGGTCATCTTGGACGTGATCTTCCTGGCTGCCGGCTTCGTGTTGCGCGTGGCAGCCGGCACGCCGCTCGTGGATGCCGAACGCTTCTCGCCGTGGCTCTACACTTGCATGGGGTTGCTGGCGCTGCTGATCGGCTTCGGCAAACGGCGCGCCGAGCTGATCGAGCTGGACGGGCGCTCGACGACGCGCGCCGCGCTCGATCATTACTCCCTGCCTCTGCTCGACCAGATCATCGCCATCGTCACCGGCGCGCTGGTCGTGTCATACACCTTCTATACCTTCTCGGCGCCGCAGTTGCCGCTCAACCACACCATGATGTTGACTGTGCCGTTCGTTGTTTACGGCCTGTTCCGCTATCTCTACCTGGTTCACGTAAGAGGTGAAGGCGGTGCGCCCGATGAACTGGCGCTGAGGGATCGCCCGCTGCAGATCACGTTCGTGTTGTGGGCGTTAGCGGCGATTGCGGTGCTCTACTGGACGAAGTAGCCGGCGCGCCTCCGTCAGATGCCCAGCACCTCGCGCATCGTGAGCGGCGAATCGCCGATGATGCCGTGCACACCGCTCGCAGCCGCACGGGCGATATCCGCTCGATCATTAGCCGTCCATGTGTTCACTCGTTTGCCTTGCGCCTTCAACTTTGTCACATACTCCGGTGTGATGAAGCGGATGTCGGGGTGGCGGAACTCGTGTGGCACGAGCGGCGCCATCCACACGTCGCGCAGGTGGATGGGCATGTCGTGGTGATACAGAATGCCACGCGGGACGTCGGGCGCCAGCTGCGCCAACCGGCGCACCGTCAACGGGTTGAACGAAGAAAACAACACGCGGTCTTCGCAGCCATGCTGCCTGACTATTTCGACGACCTGCTTCTCCAGGCCGTCGAACGGCGTGGCGTAGTTCTTCACCTCGATGTTCAGCAAGCAGGGGCGCGCCGCGCCGGCGGTGACGACGATGACTTCGTCGAGCGTCGGGATGCGTTCGCCGTTGCCCGCATCCAACTTGCGCAGTTCGGCCAGCGACATCCGGCGCACCCAGCCCGTGCCGTTCGTCGTGCGATCCACCGTGTCGTCATGGATGACGACCACTTCGCCGGTTGCGCAACGCATCACGTCCAGCTCGATGCCATCCGCCCCCTGTGCCACGGCCAGCACGAACGCGGCCAGGGTGTTCTCCGGCGCATGCGCGCTCGCGCCGCGGTGGCCGATGATGAGTGGACGATCTATCGGATTCAGCCAATGGTTCATCGCCGGCATTCTACTTTCCGATTTTTAAACTTCGTCGCGCGCCAGGTGCGCCGCAGGTAAGATTGATTCGATGGCCGAACTCGTCATCCCCGAAGATGGCATGCGCATCACGCGCGATACCGTGCTACGACCGGGCGTGTACTACTTGCCGAACGGGCTGTCCGTTGCCAAAGACGGCGTGACGCTGGACGGCAACGGCGCGTTGATCGTCGGTGAGGACTTCAAATGGCGCGGCGTGCAAATAGACCAGCGCGTGAGCGTGACGGTGAAGAACTTGCGCGTCGAGCGCTTCTATCACGGCATCTGGGTGAACGCCAGCGCCAACGTGCACATTCTGCACAACCACGTGACGCGCACCCACGAGCTGCCATCGCCGGATACCTTTTTGGACGTGTGGCTGCCGCGCGAGCAAGCCTATGGCGGCGGCATCTTCCTCTCCGGCGTCATAGACTCGTTCGTCACCGGCAACGACGCGCGGCACCAGCAAAACGGCATCATGCTCTACGGATGCAACCGCGTCGAGGTCTCGGGCAACGACGCCTCATACAACAGCGGCTACGGCATCCTGCTGTTCGAGTCGTCCGAGAACATCATCGAAGACAACACAGCCGACTTCTGCTGTCGCGTGTATGCTGCCGATCCAAGCGGCGAGCGCTATCACAACGGCGCCGACGCTGCCGCGCTGGTGATCATGTGCAGCTCGTCCAAGAACATCATCCGGAACAACCGGCTGCGCAGCAGCGGCGATGGCGTGTTCCTCGGCGGCTTTCACAAAGACCAGATCAAGGTGCCCTGCAATGACAACCTGTTCGAGAACAACGACGGCAGCTTCAGCCCGAACATCGCCTTCGAGGCGACGTTTTCGCAGCGCAACGTCTTTCGCAACAACCGCGCCGACAACTGCGCCTATGGCTTCTGGCTAGGCTGGTCGAGCGAGACGACAGTGGAGGGCAATTCGATCAAGGGCAATCGCATCGCCGGCGTGGCTATCGAACATGGCCACCACAACACCATCACCGGCAACGTCTTCGAGCGCAACGGGGTGGGTGTGCAGCTATGGGTGAATGCCGATGCGCAGCGCCGCACCGACCTGTTTCGCGAGTTCTATCCTGAGTGCGCCGACAGCTACGAGACGCACATCGTCGGCAACACGTTCGTGCACAACGACTTCGCCATCCGCGCCTGGACCGAGCGCGATGCGCGTTACACCGGCCCGCGCTGCCATCACTTCAATATTCACGGCAACAAGCTGAGCGACAACCGCGTCGGTGTGCAGTTCGAGCGCGTGCGCGATAGCTTGATCCAGGAGAACGAGATCCGCGCCAACCTCGAAGCCGGCATCAAGCTCATCGGCTGCCGGGATGTGAACGCGAGCGGGAATGAGATGGACTGAGCAATGATTGATGACGACTTCCGACTCCCCACTCCCGCCCTCTGACTTCTGGCTTCTGACCTCTGCCCCTTGCCCCCTGTCCCCTGTCCCCTACACAAACCGCACCTCGCTCAACCCCCGCAAGCGTTCGGCAGCCTGTTCGGCGGTCAGGTCGCGCTGCGGCTGCGCCAGCATCTCGTAGCCGACCATGAACTTCCTCACCGTGGCGCTGCGCAACAGCGGTGGATAGAAGTGCAGGTGCATCTGCCATTCCTCATGTGGCTCGCCGTCGTAGGGCGCCTGGTGCACACCCATCGTGTAGGGGAACGCCACTTCGAACAAGTTGTCGTAGCGGGTGGTGATGCGCTTGAGCGCGTCGGCCAAGGCATCGCGCTCCGGCGCTGTCAGCTCGACCATCTGGCGTACGTGCCGCTTCGGCAGGATCATCGTCTCGAATGGCCAAATCGCCCAGAACGGGACGAGGCAGACGAAATGCGCGTTCTCGAAGATGATGCGCTCACCTGCCTGGCGCTCGATCTCCAGGTAATCGAGCAAAAGCGGAAGGCCGGACGGTGAAGCTCCCAGTTGCTCCATGTCCCCTTGTCCCGCTGTCTCCCCATCGCAGCCGCACCGGCCCGTCAGATAACGCAACTGCCCGCGCGTCTCCTTCGCAATCTCCGTGGGGATGTGGCGCGTAGCCCATAGCTGGCCATGCGGATGTGGATTGCTCGCGCCCATCATCTCGCCCTTGTTCTCGAACAATTGGATGTAGGCGATGTCGTCGCGCGCGCCGAGTTCCTCGCACTGCGCGATCCAAGTATCCACCACAGCGCGGATCTGCGTGACCGGCAGCTCGGCCAGCGTCAGGTCGTGGCGGGGTGAGAAGCAGATCACACGACATACGCCGGTTTCCAATTGAGAATTGAAAATTGAAAATTGAGAAACGGAAGGCGGCTGCTCTTCACTTTCAATTTTCAAGTTTGCATTTTCAATTTGGAGCAGGGCAGGGAAGTCGTTGTCGAAGACGAAGATGCCGGTGTAGTGTGGGTTGACCGCGCCATTGGCGCGTGTGTTGCCTGGGCACAAATAGCACGCCGGGTCGTATTCGGGCCGGCGCGCCTGGGCGATCCTTTCCACGGCGCCTAACCACGGGCGCGTTGCGCGCTGGGGCGAGACCAAGATCCACTCATCGGTGAGCGGGTTGTAACGGCGATGCGGCAGCGAACGGTTCATGCGCCGCATTATGCGCCAACCGGGAGGGAGGCGTTAGCAATCTCCTGCGTGCAGCTGCCGCTTTTGGCATTCATAGGCTGGGCGCCGATCGGCGTCTGCTGAGACGCGCGTCGCTCGTAGCAAGCGCCCGATGCGCTCCAAGCGCACTGGCGCCGTCACAGAATCGAACACGCCCTTCTCGGCGGGGATGTGCGGGCTGCGAGAGCGCAATTCAAGCGCCGACCGAAGAACTCAACTCGAGGCGCCGGCAACTATTTTGGCTGGAAGTCGTCTCCCAGGATAACAAGCGCATCGAGCGGGCTGTCCGGGTCGGACACGGTGGCGACGCTCGTCAGCGGTAACCCCAGTTCGGTGGCCAGGCGCTGGGCCAGGTCCGGCTGTCCCCTATAGTCCACGATGACCGTGCGCGGGTAGCGCTGGGGCGCGTCGGCGATGCTCTCCACGATGAAGCCGCGACCTTCGAGGTAGGCCTTCGTCCCGGCTGCCAGCCCCCTCAGCAGCGTGCCGTTCTGGATGGAGATGCGCATCGGGCCGGCCGGCGCGGGCGCTTCTGGTTGCGCCGCGACCGGTGGGTTGTAGAACAGCTCGCGCAACTCGCGCACGCGCTCGCGAACCGGGATGAGCACGTTGCCGCCCTGCGGTGTCGTCCATGGCTGCACCGCCGTCTCGTCAATCGCCACACGCGCGATGCGATCGTCAGGGATGTCCTTGACCATCAGCACGAGCTGGGCGATCTCGACCGTATTCAGGTCGGTCTGGATGGCGCCGCTGAGCGCTTGCAAGATCTGAGGAATCTGCGGCAGCACCTTGGTGGCTGCGTCGGTCGTGTGCAGCTTCTCACGCAGGGCGAGCAGGATCTGTTGCTGCCGGCGGACGCGCTCGAAGTCGCTCGCGCCGTGTCGCGTGCGCACATATTTCAGCGCAGTACGGCCGTCCAGCACGTGCCAGCCGGCCGGCAACGCGAACGGCTCGTAGCCATAAGCATCGTCGGGATAGGTCGCGTCGAAGATATCGCGATCGTTATAGACCTCGACGCCGCCTACTAAGTCAATCAGCGCGATGAGCGCCGCGAAGTTCACCCGCACATAGTGGTGGACGGGGACACCGAAGTTGTATTCAACGGCGCGCATCGCGTATTCGGGGCCGCCGTAGACGTGGGCCGTGTTGATGCGATCTTGACCGCGATCCGGCAGCGGCACATACAGGTCGCGCGGGATGCTCAGCATGCCCGCCGTGCGTGCCACAGGGTCGAGCGT